>DATMSA010000015.1:0-30230 GCA_035565675.1 Capillimicrobium sp.
GCACGATCAACGCCGGCAGCGACGCCGTCGTCCCGATCGACGAGGTCATCCAGGCGACGGCCGGCGCCGACGCGCTCGTCGTGGTGACCGTCGGCGCGGACCAGTCGCAGCAGTAGATGGACACCCCGCTCGAGCTGCCCGCCCGCAGCGCCAAGCCCCGGGACCGGGGCCTCACGCACGTCCTGGACCGCGGCCTGTCGCTGCGCCAGGTCGACGACCTCGTCGAGGTCGCGGGCGCCAGCGTCGACCTCGTCAAGCTCGGCTGGGGCACCGCGCTGGCGACCGGCAACCTGCGCCCCAAGCTGGCCCGCCTGCGCGAGCACGGCATCCCCGCCGTCCTCGGGGGCACGCTCACCGAGCTGGCGATCCGCCAGGGCCGCGTCGACGCGCTGGTCGCCTGGCTGCACGAGCTGGGCCTGGAGCACGTCGAGATCTCCGACGGCACGATCGCGCTCGACCCGGCCGACAAGCAAGGGCTGATCCGGCGCCTGGCGAAGGAGTTCACCGTGCTCAGCGAGGTCGGCTCCAAGGACGCGGAGGAGATCATGGCCCCCTACCGGTGGGTGGAGCAGATCGAGGCCGAGCTCGACGCCGGCGCCTGGAAGGTGATCACCGAGGCGCGGGAGTCGGGCACGGCCGGGATCTACCGCCACGACGGCGAGGTGCGCATGGGCCTCATCGACGAGATCGCCCACGCCGTCGACCCGGCGCGGCTGCTGTTCGAGGCGCCGCGCAAGGACCAGCAGGTGTTCTTCATCCGGCGCTTCGGGCCGGACGTCAACCTCGGCAACATCGCTCCCGACGAGGTGCTCGCGCTCGAGACGCTGCGCCTCGGGCTGCGGTCGGACACGATGGGACGCGACGCATGATCCACCTCGCCCGCCACGGGGAGACCGACTACAACGCCGAGCGCCGCTTCCAGGGCCAGAACGACGTGCCGCTGAACGCGCGCGGGCTGGAGCAGGCGCGCGAGCTGGCCGCCGCGGCCCGCGAGGTGCCGTTCGTGGCGCTGTGGGCCAGCCCGATCCGGCGCGCCCGCCAGACGGCCGAGATCGTGGCCGAGGCGATCGGGCTGGAGCCGCGCTTCGACGCGCGCTTCGCCGAGCACGACGTCGGCCGCTGGCAGGACCGGCTGTTCGACGACGTCGCGCGCGAGGAGCCCGAGCTGTGGGCGGCCTGGCAGGCGGCCGGCGAGGACTGGCGGTTCCCGGGCGGCGAGTCGCTGGGCGAGCACCAGGAGCGCATCGTCGCCGGGCTCGTCGACGTGACCCAGAGCCTGCAGCTCCCGGCGCTCGTGGTCTGCCATCGCGGCGTGATCCGCTCGGCGCTGTGCCACACCCGCAACGAGGGCCTGGACGCCTACCACGAGATCACCGTGCCCAACGGGGCGCTGGTCGCGCTCTGACCCGGCGATGAGGACGCGGCCGCGATGACGACGGTGACCACGAACCGGCTGCGCGCGGCCGCGTTCGCGCTGCTGGTGGTCGCCACGTTCGCGGCCTTCTTCGTGGTGCAGCGCATCAAGCGCGAGCCGCCCGACGTGCGGCGCGTCGCCGTCACCCAGCTCATCTCGCCCAACGACGACGGCCGCCTCGACGTCGCCCGGATCTCGTTCAAGCTCCAGCGGCCGGACACGATCACGGTCCGCGTGGTCGACGAGGACGGCGACGTGATCCGCACGCTGCTGGCGAACCGCCCGCTGGCGCGCGAGGAGCGCGTCGCGATGCGCTGGGACGGGCGCGACGAGGCGGGCCGGGTGGTGCCCGACGGCGTGTACCGCTACCGCGTCAACCTGCAGGACCAGGGCCGCGCGGTGCTGCTGACGCGCGGCACGCGCATCGACACGCGCGGCCCGCGCCCCCGCGTGCAGCGCATCGGCGCCGACAACGAGGGCACCGACATCCTGCCCAACCCCGGCGGCGTTCCGAGCACGATCCGCTTCTACAACCCGGCGCGCTCGCAGCCGACCGAGGTCCTGATCTACCGCACGTCGCCGGACCGTCCGCGCGAGCCCGTGTGGCGCACGACGGTGCCCGGCGGCGAGCGCGTCGTGCGCTGGGACGGGACCGGGCCCGACGGCGAGCTGCTGCCGCCGGGGACCTACGTCGTCGCGCTGCGCACGCGCGACCTGGCCGGCAACGTCGGCACCTCGTTCCCGCTGCCGCCCGACCCCGCCTACGGGGCCAGGCTGCCCGGCCACGGCGGCATCACGATCCGGCGGCTCGGCGCCCAGCCGACGCTCGAGCCGACGATCGCGGCGTCGCCGGCGACCTTCGGCGTCGACGCGCGCGGGCGCACCTTCGCCTGGTCGGTGCGGCGCGTCGGCGTGCAGGACGCCTACCGCGACGGCCGCCCGCGGACCGGGCCGATCGTCGCGATCGACGCGCCCGACGTCGAGGCGTCCGGCCTGTACCTGTTCGAGGCGCACACCCGCGCGGCCGAGACGTCCGTCCCGTTCCCGGTGCAGGCGGTGCAGACGCGCAAGGTGCTCGTCGTGCTGCCGGCGATCACCTGGCAGGGCCGCAACCAGGTCGACGACGACGGCGACGGCTGGCCCAACACGCTCACGCACGGCCTGCCCGTGCGCCGCGAGCGCGTGCTGGCGGAGGGGCTGCCCGAGGACCTCGTCGAGCGCATCGCGCCGCTGCTCATCTACCTCGACCGCAACGGGCTGCGCTACGACCTCACGACCGACCTGGCGCTCGCGTCGGGCGTCGGGCCGCGGCTGGAGGGCCACACCGGCGTGGTGCTCGCCGGCGACACCCGGTGGCTGCCGGCGTCGACGCAGCGCGCGCTCGTGCGGTTCGTGCGCCGCGGCGGCAAGCTCGCCACGTTCGGCGTCGAGTCGCTGCGCCGCCAGGTGCGCCTCACCGAGCGCCAGATCCTCGACCCGACCGAGGCGGCGCCGACCGACGCGTTCGGCGCGCGCCTGCGGCCGCTGACGCGCGAGCCCGGCACGACGCTGACGATCTACGAGGACGACATCCAGCTCTTCGCCGGCGACGTGTACGGCGGAACCGGCGTGTTCAGCGACTACGACGTGTTCGAGGAGGTCGCCGACGTCGGCGAGGACGCCGAGGTCGTCGCCAGCGCGGCGACCGACGACGGGCGGCAGGTGATCGTCGCGGCCCGCCTGGGCGAGGGCCTGGTGATCCGGTTCGGGCTGCCGCAGCTCACGCAGCGGCTCGGGACGCCCGGCAACGAGACGGAGCTGGTGCGGAGGACATGGACGCTCCTCTCGCGCTGATCCTCGCCGCCACCGAGCTCGGCGACGCGGTCGAGCGCCTCGGCATCGTCGCCGCCACGCTGCTGACCGGCGCGGCGCTGCTGGCGCCGTCCACGCGCGGGCGGGGCTGGGCGGCGCTGCTGGCGCTCGCGCTCACGCCGGTGCTGCTGGTCGCCGACATCTGGGACTCCAGCCCGCTCGTGTCGCTGCGCGACCGCCCAGCGGTCGCCGCCGGCGTCGTGGTCGCCGCGCTCGTCGCCGTCGTCGTGCTCGCGGTCGTGCTGCGGCGCTGGCCGGCGCTGCTGCCGCTGCTCGTCGTCGCGGCGCTGCCGTTCCGCGTGCCGATCTCGGCCGGCGGCGAGACCGCCAACCTGCTCGTGCCGCTGTACCTCGTGATCGCCGCCGGCGTGCTGAGCTGGGCCGTGCCGCGGGTGCGCGACGAGGACGACGACGCGCCGTTCCCGCCCCGCTGGCTGGAGTGGCTGCTGTGCGCCTCGATCGTCCTGTACGCCGTGCAGGCCGCCTACAGCGACGACTTCGGCCACGGCCTGCGCAACGTCGTCTTCTTCTACGTGCCGTTCGCGCTCCTGTTCGGCCTGCTGCGCGAGGTGCCGTGGACGCGGAGGCTCGCGCTGCAGTGCCTCGGCGTGCTCGTCGCGCTCGCGGTGGTCTTCGTCGGGATCGGCTTCGTCGAGTACGCCCGCAAGGAGCTGCTGCTCAACCCGCGCCTGATCGCCGCCGCCCAGTACGAGAGCTACTTCCGCGTCAACTCGCTGTTCTTCGACCCCAACATCTACGGCCGCTTCCTGGCCATGGTCATGCTCGGGATCGCGGCGATCGTGATGTGGACGCAGCGCACGCGCGACGTGCTGTGGGGGGTGGCGCTGCTCGCGCTGCTGTGGGCGGGCCTGGTGCTGTCGTTCTCGCAGTCGTCGTTCACCGCGCTGCTCGTCGGGCTGGCGGTGCTGGCGGCGCTGCGCTGGTCGGTGCGCTGGACCGTCGCCTTCGTCGCGGTGGGCGTGGCGATCGGGGTCGGCATCGTGCTGCTCGCCCCCGGCGCGATCAACCTCGACCTCAGCTCGTCGCGCTCGGCCGACAAGGCGACCAGCGGCCGGCTGGAGCTGATCGAGGGCGGCGCGCGCCTGTTCGCCGACAAGCCGCTGGTGGGCTGGGGGTCGGGCTCGTTCGCGACCGTGTTCCGCATCGAGGAGGAGGTCAGCGAGCACAAGGCCACCACCGCCTCGCACACGATCCCGATCACGGTCGCCGCCGAGCAGGGCGTGATCGGCCTGGCCGTCTACCTGGCGCTGCTGGTGGCCGCGCTCGCGCGACTGTTCGGCGGCGGGGTGCGTGCCGACCCGCTGCGCGCCTACGTGGCGGCGGCGTTCGTGGCGCTCCTCGTGCACACGATGCTCTACGCCGCGTTCCTGGAGGACCCGACGGCGTGGACGCTGCTCGGCGTCGGGACGGCGCTGGCCGCCGCCGCGGCGGCCGCGCCGGCCGCCCGCGGCGAGCGCGAGGCGGCCGACGCTCCGGCCCCGCGATAGCGTCCGGTCCATGGTGCTGGCCGACCGCCTGCGCGCGATCGTCGGCGACGCGCACGTGCTGTGCGACGCCGAGCTGCGCGCCCCCTTCGAGCGCGACTGGACCGGCCGCTTCGGCGGGCCGGCCGCGCTGGTCGTGCGCCCGGGCAGCACCGCCGAGGTGGCCGGCGTCCTCGCCGCCTGCCGCGACGAGGACGTGCCGCTCATCCCGCAGGGGGGCAACACCGGGCTGGTCGGCGGCTCGGTGCCGCGCGACCGCGAGGCGATCCTCAGCCTCGCCCGGCTGACCGACCTGGAGCCCGTCGACGCCGCCACCGGCCAGGTGTCGGCCGGCGCCGGCGTCACGCTGGGGGCGCTGCAGGAGCACGCGAGGCAGGCCGGGCTGGACGCGGGCCTGGACATCGCCGCGCGCGACAGCGCCACGCTCGGCGGGCTGGCGGCCACGAACGCCGGCGGGCTCGTCGCGCTGCGCCACGGCACCGCCCGCGCCCGGATCGCCGGGCTGGAGGCGGTCCTCGGCGACGGCACCGTCGTCACGCGCATGAGCGGGCTGCTGAAGGACAACGCCGGCTACGACCTGCCGAGCCTGCTCGTCGGCAGCGAGGGCACGCTGGCGATCATCACCCGCGTGCGCTGGCGGCTCGTGCCGCAGGCGGCCGCCCGGGTCGCCGCGCTCGTCCCGGTCGACTCGCTGGCCGCCGCCGTCGACCTGCTCGCCGCGCTGCGGGCCGGCGTCCCGTCGCTGGAGGCCGTCGAGTTCTTCCTGCCCGACGGGCTCGAGCTGGTCTGCGGGTACCTGGGCATCGAGTCGCCGGTGCGCCCCGCCGCCGTCTACCTGACCGTCGAGGCCGCGGGCGCCGCCGACCCCACCGGCGAGCTGGCCGAGGTCCTCCCCGACGACGCGCTCGTCGCCGACGACACCGCCGGGCGCGCGCGGCTGTGGCGCCTGCGCGAGGCGCACACCGAGGCGATCGCCGCCGCCGGCATCCCGCACAAGCTCGACGTGGGCGTCCCCCTGGACCGCCTGGAGGCGTTCCTGGCGCAGGCGCCGCAGGCCGTCGAGGCGGCCGCGCCCGGCGCCCGCACGATCCTGTTCGGCCACCTCGGCGACGGCAACGTGCACGTCAACGTCCTCGGCCCGCCGCCCCGGGACGACGCGGTGGACGTCGCCGTGCTGGAGCTCGCGGCGGCCCTCGGCGGCACGATCAGCGCCGAGCACGGCGTCGGCGTGGCCAAGGCGCGGCACCTGCGGCTGGTGCGCCCGCCCCAGGAGATCGCGGCGATGCGGGCGGTCAAGCTCGCGCTGGACCCGCAGGGCCTGCTGAACCCCGGCGTTATCCTCGCCCAGCCATGAATCGCACCCGACCCCGATCCCTGCTCGCCGTCGTCGCCGCGCTGGCCGTCACCCTGACGGTCGCCGCCTGCGGCTCCGACGACGACGACTCCGGCTCCACCGGCACCGCGGCGGCCGCCGCCACCTCCACCGCCGCCGCTCCCGACGCCTGCGCCAAGGACCAGCTCCAGCTCGTCAAGCCCGGCACGCTGACCGTCGGCACCGACAAGCCCGCCTACCCGCCGTACTTCGAGGACGACGACCCGTCCAACGGCAAGGGCTTCGAGAGCGCGGTCGCCTACGCGATCGCCGACCAGCTCGGCTTCACCGCCGAGGAGGTGTCCTGGACGGTCGTCCCGTTCAACTCGTCCTACGCGCCGGGCCCGAAGGACTTCGACTTCGACATCAACCAGATCTCGATCACGCCCAAGCGCGCCGAGCGCGTCGACTTCTCCGAGCCGTACTACACCGCCCCGCAGGCGGTCGTCGCGCTCGAGGACTCGCCGGCCGCCGGCGCCGCGAGCCTGGCCGACCTCAAGGACGTCCAGCTCGGGGTGCAGATCGGCACCACGAGCCTGGAGGCCGTCGAGGAGGTCGTCCAGCCGACGACGCAGCCGAAGGTGTTCAACGACTCCAACGACGTCGTCACCGCTCTCAAGCAGGGCCAGGTCGACGCGGTGGTCGTGGACCTGCCGACGGCCTTCTACGTGACCGCCGCGCAGGTCGAGGGGTCGACGATCGTCGGCCAGTTCGACGCGCCCGGCGGGGACTCGTGGGGCGTCGTGCTCGCCAAGGACTCCGAGCTGACGCCGTGCGTGAACCAGGCCATCGCCGCGCTGCGCGACTCGGGCGAGCTGGATCGCCTCGAGGAGCAGTGGATGGGCGAGGCCGCCGGGGCGCCCGAGCTGCAGTAGCGCCGCGCGCGCACCCGTCATCGCCATGGACGATCGTCGTGCCGCCCGCGCCGCCGCCAAGCGGCGGCGTGCGCGGCGCGGCGCCGCCACCGCGACGGTCTCGACCGTCCTGGTCGTCGTCCTCGTCGTCTGGCTGATCGGCTCCAGCCCGGGCTGGCCCGACGTCCGCGAGACGTTCTTCTCGTGGGAGGCGTTCCGCACCAGCTTCCCCGAGGTGCTGTCCGGCTTCTGGCTCGACGTGAAGCTGTTCGTGATCGTCGAGCTGTGCGTGCTCGTGCTGGGGCTCGTCGTCGCGCTCGTGCGCACGACGACCAGCCCGGCGCTGTTCCCGCTGCGCGCGTTCGCCGCCGCCTACGTCGACGTGTTCCGCGGCATCCCGGTGATCCTGCTCGTGTACCTGGTCGGGTTCGGCGTCCCCGCGCTCGCGTTCGAGGGCGCGCCCAGCGACCCGGTGTTCCTCGGCGGCGTCGCGCTGACCGCCTCCTACACCGCCTACGTGGCCGAGGTGTACCGCGCCGGCATCGACTCGGTGCACGGCAGCCAGCGCCAGGCCGCGCTCGCCGTCGGCCTCACCCAGGGCCAGGCGATGCGCTTCGTGATCCTGCCGCAGGCCGTCCGGCGGGTGGTGCCGCCGCTGCTCAACGACTTCATCTCGCTGCAGAAGGACGTCGCGCTGGTGGCGATCCTCGGGCCGCTGGAGGCCTTCCGCGTCGCCCAGATCGAGGCCGCGTCGACGTTCAACTACACGCCGCTGCTGGCCGCGGCGATGCTGTACCTGTGCGTCACGATCCCGATGGCGCGCCTCGTCGACGTCGTCCAGCGCCGGAGCCGCGCGGCATGACCCCGGTCGTCGAGGTCCGCGGGGTCACCAAGGCCTACGGCGACAAGCCGGTGCTGCGCGGCATCGACCTGGCCGTGCACGAGCACCAGGCGGTCGCGCTCATCGGCGCGTCGGGCTCGGGCAAGTCGACGCTGCTGCGCTGCATCGACCTGCTCGACGAGATCGACGACGGCGACGTGCTGCTCGACGGCGAGGTCATCACCGACCCGTCGGTGCGCCCCGACCGGGTGCGCCGCCGCCTGGGGATGGTCTTCCAGGGCTACAACCTCTTCCCGCACCTGACCGTGCTCCAGAACATCGTGCTGGCGCCGGTCCGCGCGCACGGCACGGACCGCGAGGAGGCGCGCGCCCGCGCGCTGGAGCTGCTGGACCGCTTCGGCCTGGCCGACCGCGCCGGCGACAAGCCGGACCGGCTGTCGGGCGGTCAGCAGCAACGCGTGGCGATCGTGCGCGCGCTGGCCACCAGGCCGCGCGCGCTCCTGCTCGACGAGGTCACGAGCGCGCTGGACCCGGAGCTCGTCGGCGAGGTGCTGGCGCTCGTGCGCGACCTGAAGGTCGACGGCATGACGATGATCCTGGCCACGCACGAGATGTCGTTCGCCGCCGAGGTCGCCGACGAGATCTGCTTCCTGCACGAGGGCCTCATCGTCGAGCGCGGGGCGCCCGAGCGGCTGTTCGAGGCGCCCGAGCGCGAGGAGACGCGCCGGTTCCTGCGCCGGCTGCTGGAGGCCAAGCGGCTGTAGCCGCGGGCTCAGGCCGCCGGCGCCGAGACCGACTCGCGCACCCGGACGGGCATCGGGACGCGATGGACCCGGCCCGGCGCGTCGCCGTCGCCCTCGCGCCCGCCCATGGCGTCGAACAGGACCTCCACCGCCGTGCGTCCGAGCTCGTAGTGCGGCAGCGCCACGGTCGTGAGCCCGGGACGGATCCACGACGCGATGTCGTCGTCGTCGAACGAGACCACCGACACGTCCCGGGGCACCGCGAGCCCGGCCTCGGCGAGCGCCTGGTAGGCGCCGAGGGCGAGCCGGTCGTTGAAGCAGATGATGGCCTTCGGGCGCTCCCGCGCCAGCAGCGCCCGCGTGGCGTCGCGCCCGTCCTGCGGCTCCCACGCGCGGCAGAGCGTTCCGCCGGCGACCGCCAGCCCGGCCGCGGCGAGCGTCTCGAGGATCCCGTGCAGCCGCTCGACGGCGGCGACGCCGCCGGGCGGGACGTCCTCGATCCCGGGTCCGGCCCCGATCAGGTGGATGGCGTCGCCGTGGCCGGCGTCCAGCAGGACCTGCGCGGCGGCGCGCCCCGCCTCCGCCTCGTCGGGCAGCACGGAGGCCAGCGGCGAGGGCGCGGACGGGAGCGCGTTGAGCAGGACCGCCGGTGCCGACGTGAGCTCGCGCGGCACCGTGATGGTCCGCGTGTACATCGAGGCGAGGATGATCCCGTCGACCTGGCGGTCCTGCATCGCCTGCACGAGCCGTCGCTCGAGCTCGGGGTCGCCCTCGGTCTCGCCGATGAACAGCATCACGCCGCGCTCGCGCGCCTCCTCCAGCGCCCCCTTGATGAGGTTGCCGGCGAAGCGCGACGTGGCCACGGTGTCGGACACGAAGCCGATGGTCTGCGTCGTCCCGGTGCGCAGGCCGACCGACACGATGTTCGGGCGGTACTGGAGCCGGTCGGCCGTCTTGAGGACCCGCTGCTCGACGTCGCGCGAGATCCGCATCTCGGGCCCCCGCCCCGAGAGGACGAACGACGCGGTCGTCGGCGAGACGCCGGCCGCCTTGGCGACCTCCGCGAGCGTGACCCGGCGGGCGCTCATCGCGGCCCGGCCGGGCGCGCGGGCGCCGGTTGCACCTTGACAGCCGTCGGCATCGGCCGTAAGACTAGCGCCTTGCTAATTCGATTTAGCCACCGGCGCTGGCATCTGTCGCAGATGCGCCTCGGCGAGGGCGGCCGCCCGCGCGGCGAGGGCTCGCTCTACGCGATGGGCCTGAACTTCAGCATGACCGGGATCTTCTACAACACGGAGCTCGCCGAGCAGATCGGCATGACCGAGCCGCCGCAGACGCTCGCCGAGCTCGACGACCTGCTGGCCAAGGCCAAGGCGGCCGGCATCGTCCCGATCCAGCAGTTCAACGGCGGCGCGACCGGCGGTCTCGCCTTCCCGCTGCAGAACCTGATGGCCGCCTACGGCCCGCCCGGCCCGATCAACGACTGGATCTTCCAGAAGCCCGGCGCGACGATCGACACGCCGACGAACCTGAAGGCGGCCGAGCACCTCGCCGAGTGGATCGAGAAGGGCTACTTCGTCAAGGACGCCAACGCGATCGACTACGCGAAGATGATGAGCCGGTTCATCGACGGCGACGGCCTGCTGATCTTCGACGGCGACTGGGAGTCGGGCAACCTCGACAAGCAGATGCCCGGCAAGGCGGGGTTCTTCCTCATGCCGCCGGCCGAGGAGGGCGGCGCGCGAGCCGCGATGTCCGCGCCGCTGACCTACGGCATCGCGGAGCGCGCCGAGAACGCCGACTGCGCCGCCTTCTTCCTGAACTGGGTCGCCACCGACGAGACGGCGCGCCGCATCACCGTCGAGGTGGGCGGGTCGCACCCGATGGGCCCGGCGGACGCCTACATGCCGCCGGTGAAGGAGGGCAGCGTCACCGCGGCCACGCTCGCGGCGGGCGCGACGATCGCCGAGGACAACGGGGCGATGGACTTCATCGCCAACGCGACCGGGTCGATCTACGCCAAGGGCTGGACGCCCAACCTGCAGAAGATGGTCGCCGGTGAGCAGACCCCGAAGGGCCTGCTGGAGACCGTGCAGCGCCAGTACGAGAGCGAGCTGGAGAACTGACGCCGGTGGCCGGGTCCGTCCGCGACGCGATCGTCGACCTGACCGAGGCCCGGCCCGAGGCGTCCTCCCGTCGCCGCGCGCGCAGCGCCCGCCGTTCGGCGGGCCTGCGCACGCCGGCGTGGGTCGGCTGGCTGTTCGTCGCCCCCGCGCTGCTCGTCTACCTCGTCTTCGTGCTGCGCCCGCTGGTGGCGACGTTCGAGTACTCGCTGTACCGCTGGAACGGGATCGGGCCGTCGACCTGGGTGGGGCTGGACAACTACCGCGAGGTCTTCACCGACCCCGAGCTGCTGAAGACGATCACGAACGCGTTCGAGCTGATCGTCTTCTTCAGCGTCATCCCGGTCCTCCTCGGGCTGGGGATCGCGTCGGTCATCCGGCGCATCGCCACGAGCCGGCTCGCCCTGGTCGGGCGCACGGTCCTGTTCCTGCCGCAGGTCATCCCGCTCGTCGCCGCCGGCATCGCGTGGAGCTGGATGCTCGCCGACGACGGGTTCGTCAACCAGGTCCTGCGCTGGGTCGGCCTGGACGGCGTCGCGCGGGCGTGGCTGGGCGACTTCTCCACCGCGCTGCCCGCGGTCGGCGCGATCGGGGCCTGGGTCCTGCTCGGCCTGGTCACGCTGCTCCTGCTGGCCGGCATGTCGAAGATCGACCCGGTCCTCTACGAGGCGGCGCGCATGGACGGCGCCGGCCCGCTGCGCGAGTTCTTCCACGTCACGCTGCCCAGCCTGCGCCAGGAGATCGGCGTCTGCGTGACCGTGACCGTGATCGCGGCGCTGGCCAGCTTCGACATCGTCTACGTCTCCACGCAGGGCGGGCCCGGGAACGCGACGATGGTCCCCGGCCTGGAGATCTACTACCAGGCGTTCTCCGAGCGCCGGATCGGCGTCGCGTCGGCGCTGGCGGTCGTGCTCATGGTGCTCGTGCTGGTCTGCGTGCTGCCGATCCAGTGGCTGACCCGGAGGGGCGAGCGGTGATCGTCGCGCGCCGCGAGACGTGGGTCGCCCGCGGCCTGCTGCTGGCCCTGATGGCGGTCACGATCGTGCCGTTCGTCAGCCTCTTCACGACGGCCCTGCACGAGTCCGGGACCTACCCGGACGGCATCAGCTGGCCCAGCGACCCGCACTGGGAGAACTTCCTCGACGCGTTCCGCGTGGCGCACATGGGCGAGCTGCTGTGGTCGAGCACGCTGATCGTGCTCGGCGTGGTGCCGGTCTCGCTGCTGATCGGCACGATGGCCGGCTTCGCGATCGGCCACCTGCGGATGTGGGGCAGCCGCGTCCTCTTCCTGCTCTTCGTGCTCGGCCTGACCCTCCCGTTCGAGGGGATCATCACGCCGCTCTACTACCAGATGCGGGACTTCGGCCTGCTGAACACGCGGTGGGCGATCATCCTGCCGCTCATCGGCCTGTTCATGCCGTTCGCCGTCTTCTGGATGCGGGCGCACTTCGTGAACATGCCCGACGAGCTCTCGGAGGCGGCGCGCATGGACGGCGCCAACACCTGGCAGCTCTTCTGGCGCATCCACGTGCCGCTCGCGCTGCCGGCGATCTCCTCGCTGGCGATCCTCCTCTTCCTCTGGACCTGGAACCAGTTCCTGCTGGCGATCGTGCTGGTCGACGACCCGGCGAAGCGGACGATGGCGGGCGCGCTGGGCGCCTTCCAGGGCCAGTGGGGCACCGACATGCCGCTGCTGTGCGCGGGGTCGCTGCTGATCCTCACGCCGACGCTGATCCTGTTCGTCGTCTTCCAGCGCCGGTTCGTGGCCGCGCTCCTGCAGGGGTCGCTGAAGGGATGAGGCCATGAGCGCCATCGAGCTCGAGCGCGTGACCAAGCGCTACCCCGACGGGACGCTCGCTGTCGACGACGTGTCGCTGGCGATCGAGGACGGCGAGTTCATGATCCTCGTCGGCCCGTCGGGCTGCGGGAAGTCGACGACCCTGCGCATGATCGCCGGCCTGGAGACGGTCACCGCCGGGCGGCTGCGCATCGCCGGCACGGTCGTCAACGACCGGCCGCCGAAGGACCGCGACCTGGCGATGGTCTTCCAGAGCTACGCGCTCTACCCGCACATGACCGTCGCGAAGAACATGGGCTTCGCGCTGCGCCTGGCCGGCGTCGACCGCCGCCGGATCCAGGGCCAGGTGCACGACGCGGCCGCGCTGCTCGACCTGCTGGAGCACCTGGACCGCCGCCCGGCGCAACTCTCCGGCGGCCAGCGCCAGCGGGTCGCGATGGGCCGGGCGATCGTGCGCGACCCGAAGGCGTTCCTGATGGACGAGCCGCTGAGCAACCTGGACGCCAAGCTCCGCGTCCAGATGCGCGCGTCGATCGCGCGCCTGCAGCGGCGCCTCGGGACGACGACGGTCTACGTCACGCACGACCAGACCGAGGCGATGACGCTCGGCGACCGGGTCGCGGTCATGAACGGCGGCGTGCTGCAGCAGGTCGCCGCGCCCAAGGAGCTCTACGAGCGGCCGGCGAACGCGTTCGTCGCGGGCTTCATCGGCTCGCCGCCGATGAGCTTCTTCGCCTGCCCCGTCGACGGCGGCCTGGCGCGCCTGCCGTTCGCCGACGTGCCCATCCCCGACCGGCTGCGGCGGGCGGCCGAGCGCGCGCCCGGCGACGTGGTCGTCGGGGTGCGGCCGGAGGCCTTCGAGGACGCCGCGCTCGTCGGCGACCGTCCCGGCTGCCGCTTCGAGGCCGAGGTCGAGCTGGTCGAGTCGGTGGGTGCCGACGTGTTCGTCCATCTCGCCGCCCAGGCCGACGGCGCGGGGCTGGCCGCGCCCGGCCCGGTCGTCGCGCGCCTGGGCGGGGACACCGCCATCCGCGAGCCCGGGCGCGCGCGGCTGTGGCTGGACGCCGAGCGCCTGCACCTGTTCGACGCCGCGACGGGAACCGCGCTTGAGCGGTGAGGCGACCCGCCGTCCGCGCACGCCGCGCGTCGACGGCTTCGTGGCCCCGGGCTTCGAGCCCGTGCGCGACGCGTTCCTGGCCAACCTGCGCGAGCGCGGCGAGATGGGCGCCGCGTTCGCGGTGACCTGGGGCGGCGAGCCGGTCGTCGACCTGTGGGGCGGGCCGGCCGATTCCGAGCGCGGGCGTCCGTGGCGCCGCGACACGCTGCAGGCGATCTTCTCGGGCACCAAGGGGCTCGTCGCCCTCTGCCTCCTGATGCTCGCCGACCGTGGCGAGCTGGACCTGGAGGCGCCGGTCGCGCGCTACTGGCCCGAGTTCGCCGCGGCCGGCAAGGACCGGATCCGCGTCGTCGACGTCGCCGCCCACCGGGCGGCGCTGCCGGGGGTCGCCGGGCGCCTGTCGCCCGACGAGATCCTCGACCCCCGGCACGTCGCGTCGCGGCTGGCCGCCCAGGCGCCCGAGACCGACCCGCGCGCCGCCGTCACGTACCACCCGCTCACGTACGGGTGGCTGTGCGGCGAGCTCGTGCGGCGGGTCGACGGCCGCAGCATCGGCCGCTTCTTCGCCGAGGAGGTGGCGGGCCCCCTGGGCCTCGAGATCTGGATCGGGCTTCCCGCGCACCTGGAGCCGCGGGTCTCGCGGCTCGTCCACGGCCCGGACTGGGGGCGGCGCAACGGCTGGGACGACGCCGCGTTCGCCGCCGACGAGCTGCTGCGGCGCATCTGGGGCAACCCGGAGCTGTTCGGCCGCGGGCCGATCCGGTGGAACGAGCCGCGCTGGCACCGGGCCGAGATCCCCGGCGCCGGCGCGATCGCCACCGCCCGGTCGATGGCCAGGCTCTACGGGTGCCTGGCGCTGGGCGGCGCGCTGGACGGGGTGCGGCTGCTGGACCGCGCGACGCTCGAGCGCGGACGTCGCCCGGTCAGCGATCGCTTCGATCCGATCGCCGGGGACCGCCAGGTCTTCGGCGTCGGCTTCGAGCTGCAGACGGACGCGCGCGCGCTCGGCCCGCCACAGGACGCCTTCGGGCACTGCGGCGCGGGCGGCTCCGTCCACGCCGCCTGGCCGTCGCTGCGCGCCGGGGTCTCCTACGCGATGAACCAGATGCGCGACGACGCGCGCGTCGACGCGCGCGCGCAGGCGCTGCTCGCCGCGACGTACGCGGTGCTCGCCCGCCGGGCGGGCGGGAGCGGATGAGCAGGACCCTCTGGACGCCGGCCCATCTCGAGCGCCTGCGTCCGGATCCGGCGACCACGGCCCCGCCGGTGGACCTCGAGGACGTGGCCCGCGTGCTGCCCGACGACGACGTGTGGGACCCCTGGCCCGTGCTCGACCCGGACGGCCGCATCGCCACGGTCGACGGCGGCGAGGTCTGGATGGCGCTCTCCGCGCCGGCGCGCGGCCACCCCGACGGCCGCCACGACGTCGCGCGCCTGCGGCTGCTGCTGCGGCACGGGCCGGCGTGGACGGACTGCGGTCACGTGTTCCCCGACGGCGCGTCGCCCGGAAGCCGGGAGTGGTCGGGCTCGGCCGTGCGGCGTGCCGACGGATCGGTCTCGGTCTTCTACACCGCCGCCGGGCGCCGCGGGGAGCCGCGCCGGACGTTCCTCCAGCGCGTCATGGAGGCGACCGGGCGCCTGGCGCCGGCCGGCGAAGGCGTGCGCTTCGAGCCGGCCGGCGTCCACCGCGAGATCGTCCGGCCCACCGCCGGCTACCTGCCCGCCGACGAGCTCCGCGGAGGGCCGGGCCGCATCCGGGCGTTCCGGGACCCCGGCTGGTTCGCCGACCCGGCCGACGGCCGGCCGTACCTGCTGATCGCCGCGTCCGTCGCCGGCGCCCGGAGGTTCGACGGCGCCGTCGGGATCGCCGCCCGCCGTGGTCGCGGCTGGACGGTCCTGCCGCCGCTCCTGGTCGCCGACGGGATCCACCACGAGCTCGAGCGGCCGCACGTCGTCGCGCATCGCGGCCGCTACCACCTCTTCTTCTCCGCGCACGCGAGCACGTTCCACCCGCCGGGCCGGGCGCCGACCGGCCTGTACGGGTTCGTGGCGCCCACGGTGCTGGGGCCCTACGAGCCGCTCAACGACTCCGGCCTGGTGATCGCCAACCCGCCCGAGCAGCCGCACCAGGCGTACGCGTGGGTCGTCCTGCCGGACCTGCGCGCGGTCAGCTTCCTCGACGATCGCACGTCGGGCGATGCGGCCGGGTGGCGGCCGGCCGACGCGACGGAGGCACGAGCCCGCTTCGACGGCACGGTGGCCCCCGCGCTGCGGCTCGCGCTGGACGGCGCGCGTTCGGAGATCGTCGGCGTCGAGGCGCTCGTCGCGTCGAGCGGCTCGCCGGCGTGAGCCGGGGCCGCGGCCCACAGGGCGGGCGCGAGGTCGTCCAGGTCGACGGGGTCGGCGCCGTCGCGGGTCCACGCGGCGAGGAGGAGAAGCTCGGTCGAGAGGGGCATGGCGGGGCATCCTGCACCTTCAAGCGCACTTGAAGTCAAGGGCGGCGTGTGCTGTCGTTTGCGCCCGTGGACGACCTGCTCACGATCGGCGAGGTCGCGCGGCGCAGCGGCGTCGCCGCCTCGGCGCTGCGCTACTACGAGGAGCGCGGGCTGATCTCGCCCGAGCGCACGGGCGCCGGCCACCGCCGGTTCCGGCGCGCGGTGATCCGCCGGGTGGCGTTCATCGTGTTCGCGCAGCGCATCGGGCTCTCGCTGGAGGAGATCGGGCAGCTGCTGGCGCAGCTCCCGGCCGACCGCGCGCCCGACCGGCGCGACTGGGGCCGCCTGTCGTCGACCTGGACGGCGCGCATCGACGAGCGGATCGCCGAGCTCGAGCGGCTGAAGGTCGGGCTGACCGAGTGCATCGGCTGCGGCTGCCTGTCGCTGGACCGCTGCCAGCTCTCCAACCCGGGCGACCTGGCCGCCCGCCGCGGCGCCGGCCCGCGCTACCTCCTCGGCGACCGGCCCGACCGCGCCCCCGCCTGAGCGTCAGCCGGGGCCGGGCGACGGCCGCCGCCGGGCGCCGACGATCCGCAGCAGCCCGCCCAGGCCGGGCGGCAGCCGCCCGCCCGTGGCCAGCCACGAGCCGGCCAGGATCAGCAGCAGGCCGGCGACCGCGGCGGCGCCGAGGCTCTCGCCGAGGATCGTGACGCCGAGCGCGACGGCCACGACCGGCGCCACGTAGGTGATGACCATCGCGCGCCCGCCGCCGACCTCGGCGACGAGGATCGCGAACAGCACGAGCGCCGCGGCCGAGCACAGCACGCCGAGCACGACGATCGAGGCGATCGCCGTGCCCGACGGCGTCTGCGCGGGCGGGTCCGCGATCACCAGCGGCGTGAGCGCGACGGCCGCGAACGCCAGCGCGACCGCGACGACGCCGATCGAGTCCGCGCCGGCCAGCGGCCCGCGCAGGTTGAACGGCCCGACCGCGTAGCAGAGCGTGCCGAGCAGGATCGCGCCCGCGCCGAGCAGCTCGTCGGCGCGGCCGGCGACGTCGATGCCCATCAGCGCGACGACGCCGGCCAGGCCGATCACCAGGCCCGCCAGGCGCGCGCCGCGCACGCGCTCGGCGGGATCGAGCACCTCGCCCAGCAGCGCGACCATCAGCGGGGCCGACGCGATCAGGATGGCCGTCAGCGACGAGGACACGTGCTGCTCGCCGAACGCGATCAGCGGGAACGGGATCGCGATCTCGGTCAGCCCCCACAGCAGCGCCCAGCGCATCCGCCCGCGCAGCCCGGCCAGCAGCCCCGCCCGCCAGGCCCACGGCAGCAGGATCGCGGCGCCGATCACCACGCGGCCCCAGGCGACGAACGCGGGCGGGACCTCCTCGACGGCGAGCTTGATGAACAGGTACGGGATGCCCCACAGCACCGACACGGCGGCGAAGCAGGACCAGGCGCGCAGGGACATCCCGGCCCAATGAATCCACAGGCCGGCCGGGCGGCGCAACCCGGCGGTGCTCGTACCCTCCCTCCCCGCGATGCTCCGCGCCGTCCTGTACGCCTCCCTGGCCCTGATCGCCTACGCCCAGGCTGGCTACGGGGCGCTGCTGGCGCTGCTGGCGCGGGTGCTGCCGGCCCGGCCGGTGCGGCGGGCGCCCATCGAGCCGCGCGTGACGCTCGTGATCGCCGCCCACGACGAGGAGGTCGTCATCGAGCGCAAGGTCGCCAACGCGCTCGCGCTCGACTGGCCGCGCGAGCGGCTGCAGGTGATCGTCGCCTCCGACGGCTCCACCGACCGCACGGTCGAGCTGGCCCGCGCCGCCGGGGCCGACCTCGTGCTCGACCTGCCGCGCGGCGGCAAGATCCGCGCCCAGGACGCCGCGGTGCGCGCCGCGACCGGCGAGATCGTCGCGTTCTCCGACGCCAACGCGCTGTGGGAGCCCGACGCGCTGCGCGAGCTCGTGACCGCGTTCGCCGACCCCCAGGTCGGCTACGCGTGCGGCCAGGTGACGTTCGTCAACGAGGCCGGCACCAACCAGGAGGGCGTCTACTGGCGCTACGAGATGTGGCTGCGCGAGATGGAGTCCGACCTCGCGTCGGTCACCGGCGGCAACGGGGCGATCTACGCGACGCGCCGCGAGGCCTACGTCGAGGTCGACCCGATCATGGGCCACGACCTCTCGTTCCCGTTCCGGATGGTCAAGAACGGGTGGCGCGCCGTGTACGTGCCGCAGGCCCGCGCGACCGAGAAGATGGTGCCGTCGATCGAGGGCGAGTTCGCCCGCAAGCGGCGGATGATGAGCCACGGCTGGCCGATCGTCCTGCGCGGCGGCCTGCTCGACCCGCGCGGCTACGACGCCCGCTACGCGCTGTTCGTCGCCTCCCACCGCGCGCTGCGCTACGCCACGCCGTTCCTGCACCTGATCGCGCTGGCGGCGACGATCGCCCGCTGGCGGCGCCACAAGCTGCTGCTGGCCGCCCAGCTCGGCCTCCTCGCGGCGGCCGCCGCCGGGGGACGGGTGCGCGCGCGGCCGCTGCTGCTGGCGCGCTACTACGTGATGACGACCGCCTCGCTGGCCGCCGGCCTGTACGACTGGCTGCGCCACGGCACGCCGGCGGGCTGGGACGCGCCGGAGGGCACGCGGTGACGCGGCGCCTGTTCGACCTCGTCGTGGCGAGCGCCGCGCTGGTCGTGTCGTCGCCGATCCTGCTGGCCGCGATCGTCGCGATCCGGCTGGAGACGCCCGGCCACGCGATCTACCGCCAGCGGCGGGTCGGCCGGCACGGCCGCGAGTTCGACGTGTTCAAGCTGCGCACGATGGTCCACGGCGCCGAGGGCATCGGCGCGGGGATGGCCGTGAACGAGGGCGACCCCCGCATCACCCGCGTCGGCGCGATCCTGCGGCGCTTCTCGATCGACGAGCTCCCGAACCTCGTCAACGTCCTGCGCGGCGAGATGTCGATCATCGGCCCGCGCCCGACGATTCCCGTCCAGGTCGCCCGCTACACCGAGCGCCAGCGCGGCCGCCTGGCGGTGAAGCCCGGGATCACCGGCTGGGCGCAGGTGCAGGGCCGCGCGTCGCTGCCGTGGTCGGAGCGCATCGAGCTCGACCTCTGGTACATCGAGCACCGCTCCTGGCGGCTGGACCTGGAGATCCTGCGCCGCACGCTGAAGGTGCTCGTCGCCGGCGACGGGCTCTACAAGGGCGACCGCGGCGGCTTCGACCTTCGTTGAGGATGGTGGCGCCCGACCGCGACGGGCGGTACGGTCCTCGGCCATGTCGCGGCTCCTGCTTCTCGCCGGCCTGCTGATCGCGCTGCTGCTGCCGGCGAGCGCGTCGGCCACCCTCGTGTTCCAGCGCGGCGTCATCCCGTCGCACGTGTGGATCGCCGAGGACGACGGCAGCAACCAGCGCCGGCTGACCGAGGGTCGCGACCCGCGCATCTCGCCCGACGGGCAGACCGTCGCCTACGGCAACCAGTACTCCCGGCGGACGCCGCGCCTGCTGGCGATCCCCGCGGCGGGCGGCACGCCGCGCACGCTGCTGCGCAACTGGGTCTACGGGCCGTTCGCGTGGTCGCCCGACTCGAGCACGATCGCGACCGTCACCGGCCCCGAGGTCGGGCGCCAGACGCTCGTGCTCGTCGACGTCGCCACAGGCGCGCGGCGGACCGTCGCCACCGGCTACTTCTACGGCGCGAGCTTCTCGCCCGACGGCACGCAGCTCGTGTACGGGCGCCAGGCGGCCGAGCGCATGTGGGCGCCGTCGGACGTCTGGATCGCCCCGGTCGACGGCAGCCAGCCCCCGCGGCGCCTCACCACCGACGGGCGCTCGCTGCACCCGCTGTGGGGGCCGACGCAGATCGCCTACACGCGCTGGAGCCGCCCGACCGGCCGCCACCGCAACAACGACGGCCCCAAGTACCACCTGTGGCTGATGGCGCCCGACGGCAGCGGCGCCCGGCAGCTCACCCGCGGGCGCATCCCGTGGCTGCTGACCGGCCTCACGCCGACCGCGTGGTCGGCCGACGGGACGAAGCTGCTGGCCCAGTTCGGCGGCCAGGACACCACGTACCCGGTCACCGTGGACCCGGTGACCGGCGCGCAGCGGCGCGTCGGCCCGCGGCGCGAGTGGGGGATCGTCGCGACCGCGCTGTCCAAGGACGGCACGACGATCCTCGGCAGCGACGGCTTCTACGACGAGCCGCGCGACAACGACGTGATCACGGTGCCCTACGACGGCACCCGCCGGACGGTCCTGGCGCGCGCGGCGCGCGCGCCGTCCTGGACGCGCTGAGCGGCCGCCCCATCTCGCATCGCTTGTCAGGTTCTGCGTCGCAGGCACGCAGAACCTGACAACCAACGAGGACGCAGGGTGCGCAGCGGCCTCGCGCCGCCGTTTATGCTGGCCCGCGCGGAGGCATGGCGGCACGGACACAGCACGACGCCGGTCTCGTGGCTCGACGCGAGGAGCTGTCGGTCGTCGCCGAGGCGCTGCGCGACCCCGGCTGTCGCGGCGCGGTGATCCACGGCGCGCCCGGCGTCGGCAAGACGCGGCTCGCCCGCACGGCCCTGGACGAGGCGGCGGCCGGCGGCGCGGCCGCGCACTGGGTCCGCGCCACCGCCTCGGCCGCGTCGATCCCGCTCGCCGCGGTCGTGGACCTGCTGCCCGGCCACGCCGAGGCGACCGATCCGCTGCGGCTGTTCCAGGCCAGCGCCGCCGCGCTGCGCGACCACGCCGACGGCCGGCCGCTCGTCGTCTGCGTCGACGACGCGCACCTGCTCGACCCCAGCTCGGCCGCCCTGCTGCTGCACCTCGCCGCCACCGGCGGGGCGTCGATCCTCGCGACCGTGCGCCGCGGCGCGCGCCCGCCCGACGCGGTCACCGCGCTGTGGAAGGACGAGGGCGCGCATCGCGTCGAGCTCGACAACCTCGGGGAGCAGGACGCCGCCGAGCTGACCCAGCGGCTGCTCGGCGGGCCGGTCGAGCGGGTCGCCCTGCGCTGGACCTACGCCCTGACCGCGGGCAACCCGCTCTACCTGCGCGAGCTGATCGCCGAGGCGGTCGAGAGCGGCGCGCTCGCGCGGCGCTCGGGCCTGTGGCGGCTGCTGCGGCGCGACCCGATCGGGCCGGCGCTCAGCGACCTGCTGGCCGAGCGCCTCGACGGGCTCGGTCCCCGCCGCCTGGAGCTGCTCGCCGCGGTCGCGCTCGCCGAGCCGCTGGCCGAGGCCCTGCTCGACGGCGCCGGCGACCCAGAGGACGTCGAGGCCCTCCGCGTCCGGGGCCTGATCGCCGTCGAGGCGGGCGCCGGCGGCCGGGTCCTGCGCCTGGCGCACCCGCTGTACGGCGAGGTCGCGCGCGCCCGCGTGCCCGAGGAGCGCCTGCGCGCGCTGCGCATCCTGCTGGCCGACGCCGAGCGCGCGCGGGGCGGGACGCCCGCCGGGGTGCTGCGCGTGGCCACGTGGCTGCGCGACGCGCACGCCCCGATCGACGTCGGGACGCTGCTGCAGGCCGCCGACGAGGCCTACCGCGCGCGCGACCCCGCGCTGGCCGCGGACCTGGCCGCGCGCGCCGAGCGGCAGGGCGGCGGCCCGGCGGCGGCGATCGCGCTCGGCCGCGCGCTGGGGGCGCTGGGCCGGCACGCCGACGCGGAGGCCGCGCTCGCGCGGGTCGAGGGCGACCTGCCGGCGCCGGAGGCGGCGCTGCCGTACCTGTTCGCGCGCATCAACGCGCTCGTCTGGGGGCTGGGGCGCCCCGCCGACGCGCGGGCGCTCGTCGAGCGGGCGGCGGGCTGGTGGGACGACCCGGGCTGGCGCCGGCAGGTCGCGGCGATGCGGCTGATGGTCCTCAGCGCCTCGGGCGCGTCGCAGGAGGCGGCCGCGCTGGCCGACGAGCTCGCCGCCGCGCCCTCCGCCGACCCGTGGGTGGCGGGCGTCGTCGGCACCAGCGGGGCGATCGCGTGGCTGCACAGCGGCCGCACCGAGCGCGCCCGCGCCGCCTCCGACCGGGCGGTGCCCGCCCCGCCGGCCGACGAGCGCCTCGACGACCGCGGCCTCTCCGGGCTGATCGCCTGGGCGCTGAGCCGGCTCGACGCCGGGTGCGAGTGGGACGCGGTCGAGGCGCGCGTTACGCGGATCGAGCGCGCGGCACTCGCGCGCGACGACCGCCTGGGCGCCGGGCCGGCGACGGGGCTGCTGGGGCACCTGGCGCTGCAGCGCGGCCGGCCGCGCACCGCCCTGCGCCTGCTGCGCGAGGCCGCCGCCCACCTGGAGGCGCACGATCCGCGCGGCCTGTCGGTCGTCATCCTGGCCCAGGCGGCGCAGGCCGCCGCCCTGCTCGGGGAGGCCGACGAGGCGCGGGCGGCCGAGGCCGAGGCGCTGCGGCGCCTGCGCGGCCGCGACCCCGCCTGGCACGAGCGCCCGCGCCTGGCGTGCGCGGCGGCCTGGACCGCCGCCGCGGGCGGGGAGCCGACCCGCGGCGCGCGGATGCTCCTCGCCGCCGCCGACGGCCTGGAGGCGTGGCCGGTGCTGCAGGCCATCGTGCTCGCCGAGGCGCTGTCGCTCGGCGCGCCCGCCGGGAAGGTGGCGCCGCCGCTGGCCGCCGCCGCGGCGCGCGCCGACGCCCCGCTGGCCGCCGCCGCGGCGGCCCACGCGCAGGCGCTCCACGCGCGCGACGGGGCGGCGCTGGCCGCGGCGGCCGACCGTCTGGAGGCGATCGGCGCCGACCTCGCCGCCGCCGAGACGCTCGCCCAGGCCGCCGTCCACGACGCGGCGGCGGGGCGCACGACGGCGGCGCGCCGGGCGGCCGCGCGCGCCGAGCGCCTGCTCGCCGGCTGTGAGGGCGCGACGTCCCCGGCGCTGCGGGCGACGCGCACCGCCCGGGCCGGGCTGACGAGCCGAGAGCGCGAGATCGCCGGGCTGGCCGCGGCGGGGGAGACGAACGCGCAGATCGCCGAGCGCCTCACGCTGTCGGTGCGCACGGTCGAGTCGCACCTGTACCACGCGATGGCCAAGCTCGGCGTCCGCCGCCGCGACGAGCTGGCCGGCGTCCTGGACGCCGGCGCGCCCGCGGAGTAGCGGCGGCCGTCAGTCCGCGCCGACGACGATCGCCGGCGACGCCAGCCGCCCGTGCCGCAGCACGTAGACCACCGGGCCGGCGTCCGGCGCGGGGCGCGGCAGAGCGATCCGCGCGCGCCCGTCGCGGCGCGTGCGCACCACGCGCACCCGCTCGCGCCGGTGCTCGAGGCAGCGCGCCTCGCGCAGGAGCGTCAGGCGGGTGCGGCGGCCGGGCACCAGGCGGGCGGTGGCGATCACGTCGGACCCGCGCGCGGCGGCGCGGCCGGTCAGGCCGATGCGGGGCCCGGCGAGCCGCACGGCCGGCGTGCGGGTCCGGTCGACGTGCGCGCGGTAGCGGACCGCGGCGCGCCGGCCCGGGCGCGGCGCGCGGACGCGCACCGCGAAGCGGCCGCCGGCGCGGATCGGGGTGCGGGCGACGTGGAACCCCCGGTCGGTGATCCGCACGTCCCGCTCGGTGGAGACGCCGAGCGCGATCCCGGCGATCCGCACGTGCCGGCCGTCCCGGCGCACCTCGGTGATCGCCAGCAGGCGCCCGCGGCAGCCGCTCCCCGCGGCGGCGGGCAGCTCGCCCGAGGCGGCGGAGCCGGGCGGTCCGGCGTCCGGGGCGCCGCCCCCGCCGCCGCTCGGGCCGGCCGGGACGGGCGCGGGGCCGCCGCCCTCGACCTGCTGGATCAGGGCGTCGCGGCTGGGCGCGAAGTCGCCGGCGGGGCTCGTGAACGCGGCCTGGACGTCGTGGCTCCCGGGCGCCAGCGAGGCGATGGGCGGCGACGTCGCCGTGCCGCCGGCGAGCGGCACCGGGTCGCCCAGCGGCGCTCCGTCGACGCGGAAGCGGACGGCGCCCGTCACCGTCGCGGGCCCGGGGCCGGCCGTGGCGACCTGCGCCGTGAACCGCACGGGCGTGCCGGCGGGCGCGGGGTCGGCCGACGAGGTCAGCGTCAGGGTCGTCAGCGCGGGCGCGACCAGCGCGATCGCCTGGGCCTGCGCCGGGGCGTGCTCGGGGTCGCCGCCGTAGCGGGCGGTGACGACGTGCGCGCCGGCGTGGGGCAGCCCGCCGGGCGCGGGCCACGTGATCGCCGCGCCGATCGCGGAGAGCGCGACCGGGTCGCCGAACGGGACGCCGTCGACGCCGAAGCGGACGAGCCCGCTCGGCGTGGCCGGGCCGGCGGAGGTGGCGGTCGCCAGCAGCTCGCGGCTCTCCCCGAACACGGTCTCGCCGGGCTGCTGGTCGAGCGCGACGGTCGAGGGCGCGGCGAGGACGGTCTGGGCGATCGTGCCGTGGCCGGCGAGGAAGTCGCCCGTGCCGGGTGCGAAGGCGGCGACGATCGTCCGGGTGCCGACCGCGAGCGCGCCCGGAGCGGGGGTGCAGGTGGCGCGGCTCTCCCCGCCGCCCTGCGGCTGGGCGGCGATCCCGTCGCACAGCGGGACGCCGTCGGCGCTGAACGAGACCGTGCCGACCGGGTCCCCGGCGGCGGCCCGCAGGACGGCGGTGAGCGTCGGCGGGTCCCCGTACACCGAGGGGCGCTGCGACGAGCTGAGCGTCACCGCCGTCGCGTCGGGGTCGACGGCCTGCACGGCGGTGCCGGTTCCGGGCGCCACCTCGTCGTCGCCGTCGTAGAGCGCGACGATCTCGTGCTCGCCGGTCCCCATGGCGTCGGTCGTCAGGCTCGCCGTGCCGCCGTCCAGCGTGGCCGTCCCCAGCGGGGTCCCATCGGCGCTGAAGCGCACGAGGCCGGTCGGCTCGAGGCCCGCGCTCGGCGGCGCCGCCTCCACCTGGGCGGTCAGCGTCACCGGCTCGGCGACGGCCGACGGGTTCGGGTCGGTGGTCACGGTGACGACCGGTGTCGCGCGGGCGACGGTGAGCCCCTGCTCCGCGCGGCTGGGCGCGAACGGCGGCTCGGGCAGGTAGGCGGCGGCGATCTCGTGGTCGCCGGCGGTCAGGGCGATCGGGTCCGACTCGGCGACGCCGGCGGCGTCCAGCGCGACCGCGCCGACCGGCTCGTCGTCGAGCTCGAACAGCACGGACCCGCTCGGCGTGCCGAGCGCGGGGTCGGGCCCCGCGACGACCGCGGTGAGGCGCACGGTCTGCCCGGCGACCGCGCCGGCCGGCGCGCTCACCGCGGTCACGGTCGCCGCGGGCAGGTTGCGGGCCGGGAAGCGGGCGGCGCGGGGCACGTCGGCGACCGTCGCGGTCGCCGCCCACGAGCCCTCGACGCCGTTGGCCGTCATCGGCGGCGCGGTGGCCACGCCGTGCTCGTCGGTGGTGACGGTCGCCGTCCGCGGCTCGCCCGTGTCGAAGGTCGCCGACGGGCCGTCGGCCGGCAGCGCGAACGTCACGTCCGCGCCGATCGCCGGCAGCCCGTCGTCGGCGAGCACGAGCGCCTGCAGCCGCTCTGCGTAGGCGCGGCCGACGGGCACCTCCTGGTCCTGGCCGCCGCGCGCCAGCACGGTGGCCGGCGTCGCCATCCAGGTGATCGCCACGAGCCCGTCGCAGCCCGGCTGGCCGCCGCCGCGCGGGCACACGCTGTCGGAGACGCGGACGACGGGGTCGATCGCCGCCGGCGCGGCGTAGGAGTCGCCGCCGCCCCCGCCGCCGCCGCCGAAGGCGTACCCCCAGTGCTTGTTCTGGGGCGGGAGGTAGACGGTCCCGCCGCCGCCGCCGTTGGGGTAGCCGCCTCCGCCTCCGCCGCCCGCGCCGACGTCGAAGCTGAGCGAGTAGACGTTGGCGTCCATGCCGCCCTGGCCCTGCGCGCCCGGGGCGTCGCCGCCGATCCCGGCCGTCGAGGAGCCGTAGGGCGGGTACACCGACGTCCCGCCGGAGGCGCCGTTCGCGTCGCCCGGCCCGCCGCCGCCCGCGCCGTCGCCGCCGGCCCCGCCCTTGTGGGTGTCGCCGGCGCCGTTGCCGCCGCCGCCTCCGCCACCCCCGCCGACGAGCAGCGGCGCCGACGCGCCCGCCCACGCCACGGCGCTGGCGCCGCCGCCGTCGCCGCCCGAGTAGCCCAGCGACCAGCCGGGCGCGGTCCCGTGGTCGCCGCCGTCGGCGAAGCCCCAGCCTCCGCCCGCCTGGTAGCCGGAGCGGGCGACGTACACCTCGAGCGTCCGGCCCGGCTGGACCGGGAGCACGGCCTCGGCGATCCCGGCGCGGCCGCCCGGCCCCATGTGCTCGTCGTCCTGGGCGCCGGCGCCCCCGCGCACCTGCACGAGCGCCCGCTCCACGCCGGTGGGCACGACCACGGTCTGCACGGCCCCCGTGACGGTGCACGTGACGGTCTGGACGCTGGTCGTGCACGCCGCGCCGGCCGGCGTCGCGGCGGCCAGGGCGACCGGCGCGGCGGCCGCGAGCAGCAGCACGCGCCACCTCACCGGCGGACCTCCAGGACCCGGGCGACCACGCGCGGGCGGCCGGCCGGGATCGTGGTCCGGGCGGTCACGCGCACGCGGCGCGGGGCCGCGCCGCGCAGCCGCAGCGCGACGGTGCGGGCCTGGCCGCGCCGGAGCCGCACGGTCCGGGCCTCGGCGCCCGGCGCGTGCACCCGGGCCCGGCAGCGGGCCCGCTCCTCGGCCGGCCGCGCGCAGGCCAGGCGCACCCGCAGCGCGCGCCCGTCGCGGGCGGCGCGGGCGGCGTGCGGCGTGACCGCCGGCGCCCGGTGGCCGGTCAGCGCCAGCCGCTCGCCCAGCGGCTCCCAGCGGGCCGGGAGCGACGCGTGGGCGCGCAGCAGGCGCGCGGCCGCTCGCGTGACCTCCGCCTCGCGGCGGCCGGTCGCTCCGGCCGCGAGCGAGATCGTGCGCCGGGCCAGCACGGTGCCGGCCGGGATCTGCCGGCCGCGGTGGTCGCGCAGCGCCTCGTCGAGGTGCAGGACGAGCGTCTGCCGGCAGTGGCCGCCGCTCTCGCACGTCACGGTCAGGGGGATCGTGCCGCGGGGCGTGACGCGGCCGGTGCGCACGATCAGGCGTCCGGCGGTCTCGCCCGCGGGCGCCGCGCCCGACGGCGCCGACGGCGCGCCCGCCGCGCCCGTCGGGCCGCCGCCTCCGCCGCCTCCGCCGCCGGAGGGGACGACCGGCCCGGTGACCGTGACGGTCGTGGAGGCGTCGCTGGAGGCGAACGGCCCGGCGCCCAGGAAGCGGGCGTCGACGGCGTGCGGGCCCGGCGCGAGCGCCGTCACCGGCTCGGACCGGGCCATGCCCGCGCGCACCGCCACCGCGTCGCCGGCCGCGACGCCGTCGACGAGGAACTGGACCGCGCCCGCGACCGCCCCGGCGGCGGCGGGCGCGGTCACGTGCGCGTCCAGGACGAGCGGGTCGCCGGTGGGGATCGGGTCGGCGCTCGGCGTCACGACGGTGGTCGTGGCCACGGGCTCGACGCGGGCGGTCGCGACGCCGCGGCTGGCGGTGACGTCGCCGGTTGCGGGCGTGAAGACGGCCTCGACGACGTGCGGCCCGGGGCGCAGCGGGCAGTCCAGCCCGGCCGGCGGCGGCGCGTCGCACGCCAGCGCGAGCGCCGCGGTGCCGCCGCTCACCGCGACCGGCGCCCCGACGGCGGCGCCGTCCACGGCGAACTGCACGGTGCCCGCGGCGGGCGGCGAGGTCCCGCCGGTCGCGACCGTCGCCTGCGCCAGAAGGGTCTGGCCGAAGACCGACGGGACCGGCGTGACCGCGACGGTCGTCGTGCTCGGCGCAGGGACGACGACGAGCACGAGGCTGCCGGCGCTGGGCACGTCGGGCGAGCCGGCCGGCGGCAGGTAGGTCGCCAGGACGTCGTGCGTCCCCGCCGCGGGCGTCGCGGGCAGCGGGCACGCGGCCGTCCCGCCGGCGCCGACCGCCACGTCGGCGCACGCCGTGTCCCCGTCGATCGTGAACGTGACGGTCCCGCCGGCGACGGGGCCGTCGACGGTCGTCGTCGTGGCGGTGATCGTCGGCGCGTCGCCGTACGGGACCGGGTTGGCGGCGGTGGCCAGCAGCGTCGCGGTGCGGTCGGGGCCGACGTCGGCGGTGGCGCTGCCGGTCGCCGGCGCGTGGATCGCGTCGCCGGGATACGTGGCGGTGATCGTGTGCTCGCCCTCGGGGAGGTCGTCGACGGCGATCGCCGCCCGCCCGTCGGCGCCCAACGGTGCGCTGCCCAGGTCGGTGCCGCCCACGCGGAAGGTGACGGTCCCGGTCGCGCCGGGCGTGACCGCGGCGGCGATCGCGACCTCCTCGCCGGCCTGCGAGGGGTTGGGGTCGATCGCGAGCGTCAGCGCGGTCGGCTCGGGGTCGACGTGCTGGGTGAGCGTCGCCTCCGACGCCGCATGGGCGTCGTCGCCGAGGTAGCGCGCGACGACGGGGTGGTCGCCCGCGTCCAGCGCGGGGACGGCCGACGCGGGGAGGACCGCCGTGCCGGTGGCCGGGTCGAGCGCGGCGGCCGGGGCGATCGGCGTGCCGTCGACCGCGAAGGACACGAAGCCGGTCGGCGGCAGCGCGCCCTGGGCCTGCGCCGCCGACACGGTCGCGGTGAACGACGGCGGGCTCCCCGGGGTCGACGGGTTGCGGGAGGACGCGATCGTCGTCGTGGTCGCGATCGGCGCGTTCTCGAGCTCGAAGTCCGTCGGGACCGGGATGCCGGCCGCGGTGGCGGTGAGGATCCACGTGCCGCTCGCCGCGTCCGCCCGCAGGCCGGCGGCGGTGGCGACGCCGTCCAGGCCCGTCACCGCGGTCATCGACCGGCGCCCGCCCGGGAACGTCCCCGACGGTCCGTCGGCGGGCGCGGTGAACGTGACCGGCACGCCCGGCAGCGGGATCCCGTCGGCGTCGACGACCTGGGCGCTGACCGGCCCGAAGGCCCCGGTCACCGGCACGCGCTGGCGGTTGCCGGAGAACACGAGCAGGCGCGCGGGGACGCCGCCCCAGGCGATCGTCACGAGGCCGCTGCAGCCCGGGGCGCTGCGGTGCGTGCACGTGTTGGCCAGCGAGAACGTGACGTCGACGGCGCCCGCCGCCACCATCGACGAGCCGCCGCCGCCCCCGCTGCCGCCGATCGGCTCGTCCTGGTCGGGGTCTCCCGTCCAGCCGTCCTGGCCGCCGGCGCCGCCGTGGACGCCCGCGCCGCCGCCGCCCCCGCCGCCGGCGGGCCAGGGGATGTCCTCGACGCTGTCACCGGGGCCGCCGTCCATGTGGTGCTCGCAGCCCCCGCACCCGCCGGCCAGCCCGTGGCCGTTGGGCCGGTTGGCGTCGTCGAGCCCGGGCGCGCCGGGCCACGGATCGGGGATCCCGGCATCGCCGCCGCGGCCGCCCTTGGCCGAGTCGCCCGAGGAGGTGCCCGCGCCGCCGCCGCCTCCGCCGCCGCCGGCGATCAGCAGCGGCTGGCGCGGCGAGCCGGTGACCACCGCGCTCGACCCGCCGCCGCCGGCGCCGGAGTGGGCGGAGGCGGACCCGACCACCGTGCCGTGGCTGCCGCCGTGCCCGTAGCCGTCCGCGTCGTGCGACGCGTACACGTCGAGCACCTGGCCGGGCGTCACCGGGAACGTGGCGGTGACGATCGCGCCGCGCCCCGACGGGGCCGTGTGGTCGTCCCAGCCGCCCGCCGATCCGCGCGCGGTGATCGTGACGAAGCCGACGCCCGCGGGAACGGTCCAGTGGATCGGGTCGGAGCCGTGATCGGCGAACGTCACCGAGCCCGACGGGGTGGCGGCGCCGGCCGAGCCGGCGAGCGCCAGGACGAACGCCGCGACGGCCCCTGCTGTGGCGACACGCGGCACGCCGAGAGTCTGCGCGGGCGGCGCGGCGAGCGCATCAGTACCGCGTACTGGATCGCGCCGTCAGCGCCCGGCGCGCTGGGCGGCCAGTTCGCGCTCCAGGTCCTCCACCGCCTGCTTCAGCGCGTGCAGCCGCTCGGCCACCATCACGTGGCGGGCCTCCTCGTCGTTGGCGACGTCGTCGTCGAGCAGGGCGCGCTCGGCCCGGTGCAGCTCGATCGCGCGCGCCTCCTCCATCGAGTTCAGGACGATCCCGATGAACAGGTTGAAGATCAGGAACGACGCCAGCAGGACGTAGGAGACGAAGAACAGGATCGTCCAGTCCGACAGCTCCTGGCCCATCTCGATGTACGTGGGCAGGTTCTC
>DATMSA010000016.1:0-7888 GCA_035565675.1 Capillimicrobium sp.
GCGCGCGCCGCCGGCTACCAGGCCATCGGCGAGTGCACCGACGACCCGAAGTACGGCGGGATGGGCATCCACTACGCCAACGAGGAGCTCATCGCCGACGGCGAGCTCGACGTGACGAAGCCCGAGATCCTCGTCTACCAGCCGACGCACGACGGCCGGCTGCGGCTGGGCGCCATCGAGTACTTCCAGGTCGACGCCGACCAGGACCTGCACACCGACGACGACCGGCCGACCCTGTTCGACCTGCCGTTCGACGGCCCGATGCTCGGCCACGAGCCCGGGATGCCCATGCACTACGACCTCCACGTCTGGCTGTACCGCCACAACCCGGCGGGCCTGTTCGCGATGTGGAACCCGCGCGTGGACTGCCCCGCGCCCTGACCACAGGTCTGACGGGCGCGCCGCGAGATCCGACCGGATGGCCATAGCGGCGCGCCCCGTCCGACCGGGACGCTTCGGCTGGCAACCCCCGCCGTCAGCCAGGAGGAGCGACATCACGGTCACCAAGCCAGGGACGCGGTCGGCGCCGAGCGTGCTCGGGACGCTCGCCACGGTCGCGGAGATCGCGACCTCGTCGCGCGCCCGGATCGAGGAGCGGATCGCCGCGATCCTCGACGCCGCGCACCCGGTCGTCCGCGTCGACGGGTGGATGGTGTGGTCGGTCGACCCGGTGACCGGCCGCCGCCGGCGCCTGTACGCCAGCGGCTATCCGGAGCCGCTGATGGGCTACCTGGACGGGCCGGCGTTCGAGCTGGAGGTCGTCGCGCCGTTCTCGCACGCGCCCGCGGGCTGGCCCGCGCGCGTGCGCGACCAGCCCTACGCGCCGGCCGAGCTGCGGTGCATGTCCGACCACTACCTGCCGCTCGGCTTCGTCGAGGGCTGCGTCGCCCCGCTGGCCTCCACCGGCGGGCGCTGCACCGGCTTCCTGGACTGCATCGCGTCCAGCCCGAGCCATCCCTCCGACGACGCGCGCGACCTGCTCGCCGCGATGGCCGGGATCCTCGGGCGCATGATCGACCCCGCGCACGAGCGCGCGCAGGCGGCCGCGCTCATGCTCGACGAGGCGATCGTGCTGGAGCTCGGCGCGCCGGGCGCCCCGGTCGAGGTCGTGCGCGCTCCCGGGACCGAGACCGACGAGGCGCTGCTGGACCGCTGCGCGAGCCTGCTGGCGCTCGTCGACGCCACCGCCGCGACGTGGTGGGCGGCCCAGTTCCTGTGGGAGGACCGCGACGGCGTGTGGCACCGCTGCCGCTGCGTGCGGCGCACCGATCGCGAGGTGCTGGTCGGCCTCAGCCCGATCGCCGCGCGGCCCTACGGCCTCAGCCGGCGCGAGCTCGAGGTCCTCACGCTGGTCGCGGGCGGCGCGTCCAACGAGGACGTCGCCCGCGCGCTCGTCGTCACCGTCCGCACGGTGAAGGCGCACGTCGAGCACATCCTCGAGAAGCTCGACGCGCCCGGCCGCACGGCGGCGACCACGCGCGCGATCGAGGAGGGCCTGCTGCTGCGCCCGCCCACGGCCGCCGCCTCCCACAGCCGCCCGCCGACCCCGGCGCGGCCCGTCCCGAACGTGCGCGCCGCCGCCCCGCTGGCGATCCGCGACCTGTCGGGCATGGACGTCCCCGCGCCGATGTGGCGCAGGACCGGCCGCTGAGGCGCGGAACCCGCCCGCCGGTCGGGAGCGGTTTGGACCGTCGGGCCGTGCACGACCTTCCTGCACAACCCTAAGGTCGCCGCACATGCGAGACGGATGGCAGCGCCTCACCCCGCCGGGCCACTGGGACTGGCACGTCCCGACGCCGTTCTCCCAGGGCTGGCGGGCCGGGAACCTCGTCTTCACCGGCGGCCAGCTCTCGGCCGACGCCGACGGGAACGTGATCGGCCGCGGCGACATCGCGGTCCAGACCCGCAACGTGTTCGAGAGCCTCACCCGCGTGCTGGCCGAGGCCGGCGCGACGTGGGAGCACGTCGTGAAGCTCAACACCTACTACGTCTACGACGGCGCGCCCGAGGACGCCCAGTGCTTCTGGGAGCAGATGAGCGCCGTCCGCTTCGACTACCTGCCCGACCCCGGCCCGGCGGCCACCGCCGTCCGCGTCGCCGGGTTGATGTACGACGGCTTCCTCATCGAGGCCGAGGCCGTCGCCGTCCTGCCGTGACCGGCGCCACCGAGACCAGGAGGAGCACCACGATGGCCACCACGGAGAAGACCGCCGCCCCGACCCAGGGCGCCGCCCTGCTCGACCGCGGCGCCGGCACGCTCATCGACCTGTCGCGCGACATCCACCAGGGGATGCCGCTGTGGCCCGGGCACCAGCTCCCGTTCGTGATGGTCAACCAGACCCACGACGGCTTCAAGGAGCGCTGGGGCACGAACTTCGGCTTCCGCGCCCACAACTGGCTGCTGTCCGAGCACACCGGCACGCACACCGACGCGATCTTCGAGTACGACCCCACCGGGGCCACGCTCGACGACATGCCGCTCGAGTACTACTACGGCCCGGCGATCTGCCTGGACCTCCGCCACGTGCGCCACCCCGACTACATCACCGCCGAGGCGCTCGAGGGCGCGCTGGCCGCCAGCGGCCTCGAGCTGATCCCCGGCGACATCGTGCTGCTCTACACCGGCCACGGCGACCGCACGTTCGGCACGCCCGAGTTCATCAACGTCTACACGGGGCTGGACCGCGGCGGCGCCGTGTGGCTGGCCGAGAAGGGCGCCGTGAACATCGGCATCGACTCGCTCGCGATCGACCACAGCGACGACCTCGAGTTCACCGGCCACGCGGTGTGCGCCGAGTACCAGATCGTCAACACCGAGAACCTCACGAACCTCGACAAGGTCGTCAACCGGCGCTTCGAGTACTTCGGGCTGCCGCTGCACTTCCGCGAGGGCACCGGCTCGCCGGTGCGCGCGGTCGCGCGCCTGTGAGCGACGGCCTGCTCGTCGCCCAGGCGGCCGCGGCCGTCGGCGTCCCCGCCGGGCGCCTGCGCCAGTGGGAGGCCAACGGCCTCGTCGCGCCCGCGCGCACGCCGTCGGGGTACCGGGTCTACGGGCCCGGCGACCTCGACCGCGCGCGGCGCGTGCGCGACCTGTACGCGAGCGGGCTCAACACGGCGGGCGTGCGCCAGGCGCTCGGCGAGCCCGCCGCGCCGGCCACCGCCACGCTCGGCGCACGGCTGAAGGCGCGCCGCGCCGGCCTGGGCGTGTCGCTGCGCGAGCTCGCCGCGCGCACCGGCGTCAGCGCCTCGCACCTCAGCGCGATCGAGCGCGACGTCACGCACCCGTCGGTCGCGGTGCTGCAGAAGGCCGCGGCCGCGCTGGACACGAGCGTCGTCGGCCTGCTCGGCGGGCCGCCGGCCGGCGGCGACGCGGTCGTGCGCGCCGGCGAGCGACCCGCGCTGGAGGGCCGCCTCCAGGGTGTGCGCATCGAGCAGCTCGCCGTCGTCGAGAGCGTGCTCGAGTCGCTGCTCTTCCACGTCGAACCCGGCGGCGGGAGCGAGAGCTACAGCCACCCGGGCGAGGAGTTCCTGTTCCTGCTGCGCGGCACGCTCGAGGTCGTCCTCGACGAGGCCGAGACCCACGTCCTGGCGCCCGGCGACGCGATGACGTTCGCCAGCCACCGCCGCCACCGCTTCCGCAACCCGGGCGACGAGACGGCGCAGGTCGTGTGGGTCAACACGCCGCCGACCTTCTGAAGATCGGTCTTCCGACCAATGGTCGCGCGAGCGGCCCGATGCCAGCATCGCCGCATGCCGAAGCTCATGCGTTCTGACTGGTACGACCTGGCGCGGGACATGAACTGGACGCTGCGGTACGTGCCGCACGACCAGGCGTTCCCGCCCGAGCTCGTGGGCCCGGTCGCCGAGGTGCCGACCGAGCGCTGGTGGACCTGGGACGAGCCCTACAAGCTGTCCTACCGCGAGTACGTCTACAACCAGTCCGAGAAGGACGCGGGCGTCGGCGCGGTCGGCGCGGCGGTCGCCCGCTCGCGCCTGTTCGAGCAGATCGACCCGGGCTGGAAGGGCGCGATCAAGGCGCACTTCGGCGCGGTCACGCTGTCGGAGGGCGAGTCGACGCTGGCCGAGTCGCGGATGGGCCGCTTCGGGCTCGCCGCCGCCTGGCGCAACATGGCGCTGTTCGGCGCGCTGGACGAGATGCGCCACGTGCAGATCCAGCTCAAGGTCGCGCACTCGCTGCTCGAGCGCGACCAGCAGTTCGAGTGGGCGCACAAGGCCTACCACACGGAGAACTGGGCGATCATCGCCGCGCGCGGCCACGACCACGACCTGTTCCTGTGCAACGACGTCGTCTCGACCGCGATCCAGCTCACGTTCACGTTCGAGACCGGCTTCACGAACCTGCAGTTCATGGGGATGGCCGCCGACGCGATGGAGATCGGCGACGTCGAGTTCGGCGCGCTGATCTCGTCGATCCAGACCGACGAGGCGCGCCACGCCCAGCAGGGCGAGCCGACGCTGCGCATCCTGCTGGAGTCAGGTGAGCGCGAGTACGCGCAGCGGCTGATCGACGTGTCGTTCTGGCGGGCGTGGCACCTGTTCGCCTCGCTCACCGGCCCCTCGATGGACTACTACACGCCGCTCGAGCACCGGACCATGTCCTTCAAGGAGTTCATGGAGGAGTGGATCATCCGCCAGTTCATGGACCAGATCGAGGACCTGGGCCTCGAGAAGCCGTGGTACTGGGACACGTTCCTCGACGAGCTGAACTGGCGCCACCACTGCGAGCACGCCGGGATCTGGTACTACCGGCCCACGGTCTGGTGGCACCCCGACGCGGGCGTGTCGGCCGGCGAGCGCGAGTGGCTGGAGGCCAAGTACCCGGGCTGGACGCAGAAGTTCGGGCGGCTGTGGGACACGGTCACCGACAGCGTCCGCAACGACCGCCTGGACCGCACGATCGGCAACACGCTGCCGGTCCTGTGCAACCTCTGCCAGCTCCCGATCTTCATGGTCCCGGGCACGACGTCCGGCGCGACCGCGCCCGGCCAGGCGCCGCGGCAGGTCGACCACGGCGGCCGGCGCTACTCGTTCTGCTCGGAGCCCTGCCACTGGATCTTCACGCAGAACCCGGAGCGCTACGCGTCGACCACGACGGTCGTCGACCGGCTGATCGCCGGTGAGGTCCAGCCGCCCACGCCCGAGGGCGTCATCGCCTACATGGGCATCACGCCCGAGGTGCGCGGCGACGACGCCACCCGCTACGCCTGGGCGCAGCCGCAGATCGAGGCGGTGGCCTGATGCTGCCGCTCTGCTTCCGCTACGACGGCGACTTCCTCGTGCACTACATGTCGGTCGAGCCCGACGCCACCGTCGCCGACATCTGCGCGGCGGCGCGGGAGTACGTCGCCGGCTTCCGTGTCCCCGAGCGCGAGGGCGCGCTGCAGCTCACGTTCGCCGGCGAAGTGCAGCCGCCCGACCGCTCCGCCCGCGACGCCGGGATCGGCGCGATGGACTACGTCCAGGTCGACGTGGTGGGCGCGGCATGACGACCGACACGACCACGTGGACGCGCGTGCTCGACCTCGACGACCTCTGGGAGGGCGAGCTCGTCGAGGTGACCGTCGACGGCGAGGAGCTGATCCTCGTCCACCTCGAGGGCGGGCACGTCAGCGCGTTCCGGTCGGCGTGCCCGCACCAGGGCTCCTCGCTGGCCGACGCGTTCCTGGAGGAGGGCGCGCTCGTGTGCCCGATGCACCTGTGGGAGTTCGACCCGCGCACGGGCGCGGGCATCAACCCCGACTCGGCCTGCCTGACGGCGCGGCCCGTGCGCGTCGAGGACGACGCGATCTGGGTCGGCCGGGCCGCCACGACGACCGACACGGAGGGAGGGCGCGGATGAGCGCCGAGGAGACGCGGCTGGTGGGACCGGCCATCACCGACCCGCGGATCGCCGACGCGGTCGCGCGGGCGATCGCCACCGACACCGGCGCCGAGCCCGTCATCGACAGCCGCGGCGGCTACCTGCGCGTGCAGCTCCCGCTGCGGGCGCGGATGACGCAGGCCTCGCTGGAGGAGGAGCTCGGCGTCGACATGCCGCTGGCCCGCTTCGAGCAGCACATGCCGTCGTTCGCCGGCCGCATCAAGGTCAGCGACGACGAGATCGTCTGGTACCTGGAGGAGCAGTCATGAGCACGCCGGAGGTGACGCGGCCGCGCCGGCCGCGCACGTGGCCCCAGCTCGAGGGCGCGCGCCGCAAGCCGTCCGAGTACGAGGTCGTCACGCACCACGTCAGCTACCACTTCGACCGCTCGCCGGGGCCGTTCGACCTCGACGTGTCGACGCCGGTCAACCGCTGGTACCTGCGCCACCGGGAGGGCTCGCCGCTGCGCGTGCCCGACTGGAACGCGTTCCGCGACCCGCGCAAGCTCACCTACCGCGCCTACGTGGAGCAGCAGAGCCGGCGCGAGGCGTACCTCGACAGCGTCGTCGACCGCTACGAGAGCGAGGCGCACCGGCGCGAGCTCTCCCCGGAGTGGGTGGCGCTGCTGTCGCGCACGTACCTGACGTCGCGCTACTCGTGCCACGTGCTGCAGATGGCGGCGATGTACCTGGCGTCGATGGCGCCCTCGTCGTACGTCACCAACTGCGCCGAGTTCCAGGCCGCCGACGAGATGCGCCGCATCCAGCGGATCGCCTACCGGGCGGCCTCGCTGGGCGCCGACCACGACCCGGCGCTGCGCGACCCGGCGACGGCACGCGCCATCTGGGAGGACGACCCCGCGTGGCAGCCGCTGCGCGAGTGCCTGGAGCGGATGCTCGTCGCCTACGACTGGGGCGAGGCGTTCGTGGCGCTGAACCTGTGCGTCAAGCCGGCGCACGACGCGGTGCTGATCGACGCGCTCGCCGACGCGGCCGCCGCGGCGGGCGACGAGGAGCTGGCGCTGACGCTCGGCGACTTCGGGCTCGACAGCGAGCGCTGCGCGCAGTGGAGCGGCGCGCTGGCCGCGTTCGCCGTCGAGGCCGAGCCGGCCAACGCCGAGCCGATCGACGCGTGGACGGCGGCCTGGCGCCCGCGGGCCGAGGCGGCCGTCGCGCCGCTGCGGGAGCTGCTGGCGGCATGACGACGAGCGCGGCGCCGGCGCCGGTGCGCATCACCGGCGAGGTGGTGAGCAAGGACCCGCCGCCGTGCCTCGTCGGCCTCCCGCGCCGCACGGGCGAGCGCCCGCGGATCGCCCGCCAGTACCCGTGCCCCCAGCTCACCGGCGCGACGGACCCTCGCGCGCAGGAGCGGCTGGTGGCACGCGCCCGCCGGTGGCCCGGCGTCGACGTCGCGACGCCGCGCCAGACGATCCCCGGCGGGCGGGCGCTCGTCCTGGCCGAGCCGCTGGCGCTCGGCCAGGGCGAGGCGTTCATCCTCGGCCGCGAGTTCGCGCACGTGCGCGCGGACGGCAGCGTCCACTGCGCGCTGGCGCCCGAGTGGGCCGAGCCGGTCCTGCGCGACGGCTGGGGCGAGATCCACCCGCTCGCGCTCTACGGGCTGATCCAGCCGCAGAGCCTGATCCTCTACGCGCCGCGCGACGCGGCCGAGCACGAGGCCGTCGCCGCGCTGCTGCTGGCCGCCTACGCGTACGCGTGCGGGCACGTCGTGGTCGGCACGCCGTGAGCGCGGTCGCGACCTCGACGGCGGACGAGATCCGGGAGGCCGCCGAGCGGCTGGGGTTCGTGGCCGCGTGGGCGCCCGCCGCGCTGCCGGGCTTCGTCGAGCAGCGGTACGCGGCCTGGCTGGCGGCAGGGCGTCACGCGATGATGGGCGAGCTGCTGCGCGGCGTCGAGGTGCGGCTCGACGCGACCCAGCGCTTCGGCTGGGCGCGCAGCGCGCTCGTGCTCGCGCTGCCGCACGCCTACCCGCAGCCGGCCGCGCCGGCGG
>DATMSA010000017.1:0-48267 GCA_035565675.1 Capillimicrobium sp.
CTGTGGCGGAAGGGGACATAACGCAGCAAGTCGAAGTCGGCGGTGCTTAGACGCTCCGTCGACCCAAGGGGGCCACGATGCTCGCCGACCTCGACCTGCTGCTCACTGCGGTGTTCTGCGCCGCAGACGATTTCCTGCCCAGGCGGCCAGGAAACGCGAGGCGAAGGATCACCGACGCGGAGGTCATCACGCTCTGCGTGGCCCAGGCGGTGATGGGCATCAGCTCCGATCGCCAGTTCCTGCGGGCCGCGCGCCGCCAGCTGGGGCATCTGTTCTTGGTGTTGCCCAGCCAGGACGCGTTTTGGAAGCGTCGCGCCCGGCTGGGCGAGCAGATCGAGCGCCTGATGGCCTGCTTCTCCCAGGACTGCCCGGGCTATTGGGACTCGATCGCGTTGCTGGATTCCACGCCGGTCGAGTGCGGCCGCTCGGTTGACACCGCCAGGCGTTCGCAGCTGGCGGTCGCTTGCGCGCATCACTATTCGCGCAGCCATAGCCGCTGGTTTTGGGGCATGCGCCTGCATCTGCTGGGCGCGCCGGACGGCACGATCCGCGCGGTCATCCTGGCCTCGGCCGACGACAAAGAACGCGACGTCGCTCGGCGGTTGTTTGCGATCGGGCTGCGGGGCGGAGAAACGATCGTGGCCGACAAGGGCTACGCCGGCGCCGAGTTCGCCCAACACGCCGCCGACCGCTACGGCGCCACCGTGCTCAGACCGGCCCGCAAGACCGAACCCGACAACGGCCTACACCTCTCGGGCATCCGCCAACGCATCGAATCGATCTTCTGGACCCTCAAAGACACCCTCGGCCTGGAAACCCACCGAGCGCGCACCCTGCACGGACTCCGCGCCCGGATCGCCGCCAAACTGCTGGCCTACAGCGCCGGCATCTGGATCAACTGGCTGACCGGCCGACCCACCCGCGCCTTCGCCGACCTCAACGCCTAACGACGCGTGGCATCAATCATCTAGCGGCGCTCAGCCGAACGTCGGGTCCGGCTCGATGTCGATCGCGAGCAGCAGCGGCTCGCGGCGCTGCGCGAGGTCGGGCAGCACCTCGTCGAAGACCGCGATGAGCTCGTCGTGGTCGGAGACGCGCCGCGCCGGGCAGCCGAAGCCGCGCGTGATCGCGGCGACGTCGACCTCCTCGAAGGCCGGCCACGGCGCCGGCTGCTCGGTGCGCTCGGCCAGGCGATCCATCACCGCGTAGCGGCCGTTGGCCATCACGATCCACAGCGCGCCCGCCTCGTAGCGGGCCGCGCTCCACATCGCCTGGATCTGGTACAGCGAGGCGCCGTCGCCGACGATCGCGACGACGGGCCGGTCGGGACAGGCCATGCGCAGCCCGGCGGTCGCCGGCACCGCGAAGCCGAGGCCGCCCATCGCCGCGCTCACGAAGCCCAGCGGCGTGCGCGCGGGCAGCCGCCGCTCCATCTCCGGGCGGCTGGAGGGCGACTCCTCGACGAGGATCGTGTCCGGGTGCATCCGCTCGGCCAGCGCGGCGAGCACGTGCGCGGCGCGCAGCGGCTCGCCCGGCGCGGGCGGGTCCGGCGGGGCGGGGCGCGCGAACGGGTCGCCGACCGAGTCCGGGCGCTGGGCGACGCGGTCCAGCAGCGCCGCGCACACGGCCGCGGGCGCGCCGATCACGGCCAGCTCGGCGATCGAGCGGTGCGCCTCGTCGGGGTCGTCGGTGACGACGGCCACGCGCGTGCCGGGCTCGACGAGCGCCCCGGGCTCGAAGACGTACTGGCGGAACGCGGGCGCGCCGACGGCGAGGATCACGTCGTGCGGCTCGAGCCGGGCCCGCAGCCGCGCGCGGTCGAACGGCAGGTGCCCCATGAAGCGCGGGTGGTCCTGCGGGAAGCCGGGCAGCGCGCCGAACGACTCCTGGTACACCGGCGCGCCGAGGCGGTCGGCGAGCGCGACGAGCGCGCGCCAGGCGTCCTCGCTGGCCGCCCCCGCGCCGGCGACGATCGCCGGCGCGTCGGCGTCGTCGATCAGCGCCGCGAGCGCGTCGGCCGACGCCGCGTCGACCGCCGGCGGGCGCAGCACGCGGCGCGCGGCGGCGGACGTGTGCGCCTCGGGCGCGGGCGCCGGCCAGTCGTCCATCGGCACGATCACGACGGCCGGGCCGCGCCACGTCGTCGCCTCGTGGACGGCGCGCTCGACCGCCCCGGGCACGTCCTGGGGCAGCAGCGGCTGCTCCACCCACACCGGGTACTCGCCGCCGAGCCCCTCGAGGCGGCCGGTGAGGAACGGCTCGATCGCCACGTGGCGGCGGTCCTGCTGGCCGACGACCACGACGAGCGGCGCGCGGTTGACGCGCGCGGTCGCCAGCGCCGCGACCGCGTTGCCCAGCCCGGCGGTGGTGTGCAGCAGCACGAACGCGGGGGCGCCGCGGCCGATCGCGTAGCCGGTGGCCATGCCGACCACCGACCCCTCGTGGAGGCCGAGGACGAACCGCAGGTCGTCGGGCAGGCCGGCCAGCAGGGCGACCTCGGTCGACCCGGGGTTGGAGAAGATCGTGGTGAGGTCGTGGCGGCGCAGGACCTCGAAGGTCGCGTCGCGCACGGTCACGGGTGCGCTCGTCGGACTCACCCCGGGCAGCCTAGACGTCGACCCGCGTCCCGGCAACAAACCATTTGACAATTTGGCGGGCGGGCAAGAGCATGGCGCCCATGCGAGTCGCGATCGTCGGAGGCGGGGGCGGCGTGGGCGCCTCGGCGGCGTTCAACCTCCTCGTCGGCGGAGGCGCGCACGACGTGGTGCTCGTCGACGCGCGGCGGGAGATGGCGATCTCCCACGCGCTCGACCTGGAGCAGGTCGTCGAGCTCGCGCCGGGCGGCAGCATCCGCGACGGCGACCCCGGCGACGTGGCCGCCGCCGACGTCGTGGTCCTGGCCGGCGGCGCGCCGCTGAAGGTCAACACGACGCGGCTGGCCTACCTCGAGGACAACGCCGCGATCGTGCGCGAGAACCTCACGTGGCTGCCCGACGGCTGGCCCGGCGTGCTGCTGATGGTCACCAACCCGGTCGACGCGCTCGTCACCTGGACGCGCCGGCGCACCGGCATCGACCGGCGGCGGATCATCGGCTACACGCTCAACGACAGCCTGCGCATGCGCACCGCGATCGGCCAGCAGATGGGGGTCGAGCCCGGCCGCGTCGAGGCGTGGGTCCTCGGCGAGCACGGCGACGCGACCGTCCCGCTGTGGGACCGCGTGCGCGTCGACGGTGCGCCCGTCGCGCTCGACCCGGCCGTGCGCGAGGCCGCCGCCGAGTGGATGGGCTCCTGGTACCGCCGCCACGTCGCGCTGGACTCCGGGCGCTCCTCGACCTGGACGTCGGGCCTGGGGATCGCGCGGATGATCGCCGCGCTCGACGGCGACGGCGGCGAGGTGTGGCCGGCGTCCGTCGTGCTCGAGGGCGAGTACGGCCTGTCGGAGGTGGCGGTGGGCGTGCCGCTGCGCCTCGGCCGCGGCGGCGTGCGCGAGATCCTCGAGTGGGACCTCGGCCCCGAGGCCCACGCCGGACTGGCCCGCGCCGCCGGCCTCGTGGCGGGCGTCGCCGCGGACCTCGACGGGCACCCTTCCCCCGCCTGAGCGGCGGATGAGAAGATCCGCCGCGTGAGCACGCGGCCCGGCACGCAGCGCACCGACGCCAGCCAGCACGTGGCGATGGAGATCCGCCGTCACCTGGAGCGCAGCGGCCTGCGTCCCGGCGACCGGCTCGGCACCGAGGCGGAGCTGGCCAGCGAGTTCGGCGTCAGCCGCCCGACGCTGCGCGAGGCGCTGCGGCTGCTGGCCGGGTCGCACCTCGTCCGCGCCTCGCAGGGGCGCAACGGCGGCATCTTCGTCGCCAGCACGCCCAGCGAGGGCATGGGCCGCTCGATGAGCGAGTCGGTCGCCACGATGATCGCGGCCGAGAGCGTCTCGTTCGACGACCTCATGCAGGGCCGCGAGTTCATGGAGGGGCCGCTGGCCGCGCTCGCCGCCGAGCACCGCACCGACGCGACGCTCGAGGAGCTGGAGCGGGCGCTGGCGGAGGCCGAGCTGCACGAGCCCGGCACGCCGCCGTTCAACGAGGCCGACGCCGACTTCCACCGCGCGATCGCCGAGGCGGCCGGCAACGAGCTGCTGATCGCCTTCACGAGCTGGATCCTCGACGTGCTCCAGCCGCACCTGCACGAGGAGGTGGGCCGGTACGTGCGCAAGGAGGACGTCCTCGCGCAGCACCGGGCCATCCTGCGCGCGATCCGCCGCCGTCAGCCGGCGGCCGCCGAGAAGGCGATGCGCGCGCACATCGCGCACGTGCGCACCCTCCTCGCCGAGCAGCCGCCGGCCGCGGCGGACGACGTCACGCGTCCAGCGCCACCCACACGCTCTTGATCTCGGTGTAGATCTCGAGCGCGTACTTGCCCATCTCGCGGCCCCATCCGGAGGCGCCGAAGCCGCCCCACGAGGAGGCCGCGTCGACCGGGTTGGCCATGTTCACGAACACCGTGCCGGCGCGCACGCGGGCGGCCAGGTCGTGGGCCTTGGCGACGTCGCGCGTCCACACCGAGGCGGCCAGGCCGTACTCGGTGCTGTTGGCGAGCGCGGCGAGCTGGTCGGGGTCGTCGTAGGGCACGACCGACAGGACGGGCCCGAAGACCTCCTCCGTGGCGGTCGGGTGGTCGGGGGCGACGTTGTGCAGGACGGTCGGGCGGAAGAAGTGCCCGGCCTCCAGGTCGCCGTTGGCCTTCTCGCCGCCGGTGACGAGGTCGGCGCCCGCCTGGAGGCCGCGCTGCACGATGCCCTGGACCTTCTGCAGGTGCTCGTCGGAGACCAGCGGCCCCAGCTCGGTGCCCTCGTCGAGGCCGTGGCCGAGGCGCATCTGCTCGACCGCGCGGGCGCAGCGCTCGGCGAACTCGTCGGCGCGGCTGCGGTCCACGAAGAAGCGGCTGTAGGCCGCGCACACCTGGCCGCTGTTGAGCAGCGCGCCCTGCAGCGCCCCGGCGACGGCCGCCTCGAGGTCGGCGTCGCCCAGGACGATCACCGGCGTCTGGCCGCCCAGCTCGAGCGTGACGCGCTTCAGGTTGCCGGCCGACGCGCGCACGATCTCGCGCCCGACCTCGGTCGACCCGGTGAACGACACCTTGTCGATGCCCGGGTGCTCGGAGATCGCCTTGCCGGCGTCGGGGCCGCCGGTGACGACGTTCACGACGCCCTTGGGGATGCCCGCCTCGTCGAGGATCTCCGCCAGGCGCAGCGTCGACAGCGGCGTCTGCTCGGCCGGCTTGACGACGCAGGTGTTGCCGCAGGCCAGGGCCGGAGCGATCTTCCACGCGCCGATCAGCATCGGGAAGTTCCAGGGCGTGATCATGCCGCAGACGCCGATCGGCTCCCGGCGGGTGTAGTTGAACACCTTGACCATCGGGAACGAGTTGGGCAGGACGTCGCCCTCGATCTTCGTCACCCAGCCCGCGTAGTAGCGGAAGTGCTCCGACAGGGCGGGCAGCACGACCATCTTGGAGATCATCAGCGGCCGGCCCTGGTCCTGCGTCTCCAGCGCGGCGAGCTCGTCGGCGTTCTGGTCGATCAGGTCGGCCACGCGCCACAGGAGCTGGGCGCGGGCGGCCGGCGCCATCTCGCGCCACGCCGGGTCCTCGAAGGCGGCGCGGGCGGCGTCGACCGCGCGATCGACGTCCTCCTTGCCGCCGTCGGCGACCATCGCCAGCAGCTCGCCGTTGCCCGGGTCGCGGGTCTCGAACAGCTTGCCGGTGGCGGGCTCGACCCATTCGCCGCCGATGAACTGGCGGCCGGCCTTGGTGGGGGACGCGATCGTCATGTGGTGGGAACCTCCGTTGGCTCGTGGTGGTGCGCGGGGCGACGCTCGCCCAGCGCGGTGGTGATCAGGTCCGAGGCGCGCTCGCCGATCATCAGGGTGGGTGCGTGCGTGTTGCCGGTCGTCACCTGCGGCATCACCGACGCGTCGGCGACCCGCAGGCCGTCGACGCCGTAGACGCGCAGCTCCGGGTCGACGACGGCGCCCTCGTCGATGCCCATCCGGCAGGTGCCGACCTGGTGGTGGTAGGTGATCGCCTGCTCGGCGATGAACTGCCGCAGCTCGGCGTCGCTGGTGACGCCGGGGCCGGGCAGGATCTCGGTCGGCTCCCAGTGCGCGAGCGCGGGCTGGCGGCCGATCTCGCGGCACATCTTGACCGCGAACAGCATCGCGTCGACGTCGGCCTGCCGCGTCAGCAGGGCCGGGTCGAGGTGCAGCGGCGCGGTCGGATCCGCCGACGTCAGCGTCAGCGCCCCGCGGCTGGCCGGCCGCACGATCCCGGCGTTGACGGTGAAGCCGTGCTCGGGGCCGCTCACGCCCTCCGGGTACAGCGGGATGTGGAAGAACAGCGGCTGGATGTCGGGGCCGGCGAGGTCGCTGCGGCTGCGCCAGAAGAGCTGGCCGTGGAGCGGCTGCAGGCCCGGCAGGCACGGCGGCACCTCGCGGGCGGCGCCGAAGATCACCGGCACGATCACGTGGTCGTGCAGGTTGGCGCCGACGCCGGGGGCGTCGACGCGCACGTCGAGGCCGTGGCGGCGCAGCTCCGCCTCGGGCCCGATGCCCGACAGCATCAGCAGCCGCGGCGACTCGATCGTGCCCGCGCACACGACGACCTCGTGCTCGGCGTGCAGGATCTCGGTGGCGCCGCCGCCCGCGTCGACCTCGACGCCGCTGCACCGGTCGCCGTCGAACACGAGCCGCAGCGCGCGGGCGCCGGTGCGGACCGTGAGGTTCGGGCGGTCGGCGACCGGGCCCAGGAACGCGCGCGCGACGCTGTCGCGGCGGGCGTCGCGGATCGTGAGCTGGCAGATGCCGACGCCCTCCTGGTGCGCCCCGTTGCAGTCGTCGTTGCGGGGGAGGCCGAGCTCCTGCGTGGCGGCGATCGCGTCGGCGATCGTCGGGTGCGGCTCGTAGCGCGACATGACGCGCAGCGGCCCGCCGGCCCCGTGGTAGGCGTCCTCGCCGGCGTCGAAGTCCTCGGAGCGCTTGAACAGCGGCAGGACGTCGTCGAAGGCCCACCCGCGGTTGCCCAGGTGCGCCCACGTGTCGTAGTCGCTGCGGCTGCCGCGGACGTAGATCATCCCGTTCAGCGCGCTCGAGCCGCCGAGCACGCGTCCGCGCGGCCAGTGCAGCGCGCGGTCGGCGCACGCCCGCTGCGGGGCGGTGCGATAGCCCCAGTCCTCGGGGCCGTCCCACAGCTCGAACAGCCGGCCGGGATCGTGGATGGCCGGGTTCTCGTCGGGCCCGCCGGCCTCGAGCAGGAGGACCTCGAGGTCCGCCTCCGCCAGCCGGCGCGCGATCACGGCGCCCGCCGAGCCGGACCCGACGACGATGACGTCTGCGCTCTCCATTCCGCCTCTCCCCTCTCCGATGCGGAACATCAGTGTCGGTGTTCGACCGCCACGCCGCTTGCAGGCCCGAGCACAGGGCTTGCGCGTCCGTGCACCGGTGCCGTCAGGCGGCGTCGCGGCGGTACTGCGAGGGCGCGCACCCGTAGGCGGCGCGGAACAGCCTGCTGAAGTGGGCGGGGTCGGTGAACCCGTGGCGCAGCGCGATCGCGCTGACGCTCTGGTCGCCGAGCGCGGGGTTGGCGAGGTCGCGGCGACAGCGCTCCAGGCGGCGCTCGCGGATCCAGCGCGACACGCTGACCCCGTCGGCGGCGAAGAGCTTGTACAGGTAGCGGCGCGACACGTAGTGCTCGGCGGCGATGCGATCGGGCGTCAGGTCGGGGTCGCCGAGGTGGGCGTCGATGTACTCGCGCATGCGCCGGGCGAGCTCGTCGCGGGCCGACGCGTCCAGGCCGCTGCGCTGGCGCAGCTGGGCGCTGCAGAGGTTCTCGACGAGCGAGACCGCGCTCTGGGCGGCGCTCTCGACCTCGGACGTGACCGCGTCGGCCTGCGCGAGGCGCGACAGGCGGTCCAGGAACGGGGCCAGCAGCCAGCCGACGCCGTGGCCGCCGGGCACCGACGTGGCGGTGATCCGCGACATGCGCTCCGGGCTGATCGACAGCGCCGCCTGGGGCATCATGCAGATCAGCAGCCGCAGCGGGGTGCGGGTGTCGATCGCGTACGGCCGCGAGCAGTCGCAGATCGTGAAGTCGCCGCTGCCGATGAGCGTCTCGCGCCCGTCCTGGCGGACGACCATCGACCCCTCGACGACGAGGTTCAGCTTGTAGTAGGCGCCGTCGGTGTCGTCGACCAGGCGCGGCGTGCGCGCGACCACGTGCGGGGTGGCGGCCAGCTCGCAGAGCTGCACGTCGGCCAGCGGCCCGCCGCGCATCCACCCCGAGAACGGGCGCCGCGGCGCCGGGTCGAACTCCAGCGGCACGAACATGCGCGAGCTCGCCTCGGCCCAGTAGCCCTTGCGGTCGGCCGGCGCGACCGCCGCGGTGTCGACCATCGTGGCCATCGTCTCCTCTCCCGGCCGGCGGACGGGCGCCGCCGGCGGTGGCGAAAGTCTACGGGAGGCGGGTGGGGCGGTACCGTGCCCGGCGTGACGGAGCGGACGAGCGGCGGATCGCAGACCCTGGAGCGGGGCCTGCGCGTGCTGCGCGTGCTCGCCGACCACCCCGACGGGCTGTCGGTGTCCGAGCTCGCGGCGGCGCTCGAGACGCACCGCGCCGGCATCTACCGGCTGCTGAGCCCGCTCGTCGACCAGCGCCTCGTCGTGCGCGGCGCGGACGGCCGCCACGTGCTCGGCGCGGGGCTGATCGAGCTCGCCAGCCGGGTGCGCCCGCGCCTGCAGGAGGTCGCGGTGGCGGAGCTGCGCGGGCTGGCCGACGAGCTGCGCGCGACGACCGCGCTGACCGTGCGCGACGGCGAGGAGGCCGTGGTCGCCGCCGTCGTCGAGCCGCGCAACAGCGACATGCACATCTCCTACCGCGCGGGCCTGCGCCACCGGCTCGACCAGGCGGCGTCGGGCGTCGCGATCCTCGCCGGGCTGCCGCCGCGCGAGGGCGAGCGCGACACGATCCGCGCGGCGCGCGAGCGCGGGTGGGCGCTGACGTCGAACGAGCTGCTGCCGGGCGCGACCGGGGTGGGCGTGCCGATCCTCGTGCCCGGCCGCGAGTGCGAGGCCGCGATCACCGCCGTGTGGACCGACGGCCGCGACCCGCAGGCGGCCGCGCCCGCGGTGGTGGCGGCGGCGCGGGCGATCGGCGCGGCGCTCGGGTAGCCCCCGCAGCGCCGCGCCGTTGCTCCCCTCCGTCTCAGGCGTCGAGGGCGACCCAGACGCTCTTGATCTCCGTGTAGAGGTCGAGCGCGTACTTGCCCATCTCGCGGCCCCAGCCGCTGGACTTGAAGCCGCCCCACGACGAGGCGACGTCGACCGCGTTGGGCATGTTCACGTAGACGCTGCCGGCGCGCACGCGGGCGGCGAGGTCGTGCGCCCTGGCGACGTCCCGCGTCCACACCGAGGCGACGAGGCCGTACTCGGTGTGGTTGGCCAGCCTGGTCAGCTCCTCCTCGTCGTCGTAGGGGAGGATCGACACCACCGGGCCGAACACCTCGTTCTGGGCGGTCGGGTCGTCGGGGCCGACGTTGTTGAGGACCGTCGGGCGGAAGAAGTTGCCGGCGGACAGGTCGCCGTCGGCGCGCTCGCCGCCCGTGACGAGGTCGGCGCCCGCCTCGACGCCCTGGCGCACGAGGCCCTCCACCTTCTGCAGGTGCTCCTGGGACACGAGCGGGCCGAGGACGGTCTCGGGGTCGTGCCCCGGGCCGATGCGCATCTGCTCGACCGCGCGGGCGGCGCGCTCGGCGAACTCGTCGGCGCGGCTGCGGTCGACGAAGAAGCGGCTGTAGGCCGCGCACGCCTGGCCGGTGTTGAACAGCGCGCCCTTCAGGCCCGCCTCGACGGCGGCCTCCAGGTCGGCGTCGCCGAGGATGATCACCGGGTTCTGGCCGCCGAGCTCGAGCGTGACCCGCTTGAGGTTGCCGGCCGACGCCTTGATGATCTCGCGCCCGACCTCGGTGGAGCCGGTGAACGAGACCTTGTCGATGCCCGGGTGCTCGGAGATCGCCTGGCCCGCCTCGGGACCGCCGGTGACGACGTTGACGACGCCCTTGGGGATGCCGGCCTCGTCCATCAGCTCGGCGAGGCGCAGCGTCCCGAGCGGGGTCTGCTCGGCCGGCTTGACGACGCACGTGTTCCCGCAGGCCAGGGCGGGGGCGAGCTTCCAGGCGGCCATGGGGATCGGCATGTTCCACGGGGTGATGAGGCCGCAGACGCCCACGGGCTCCCGCCGGGTGTAGTTGAACACCTTGACCATCGGGAACGAGTTGGGCAGGACGTCGCCCTCGATCTTCGTCACCCAGCCCGCGTAGTAGCGGAAGTGCTCGGCGACCGATGGGATCATCACGAAGCGCGAGAGCGTGTACGGCTGGCCCTGGTCGGCGGTCTCAAGCGCGGCGAGCTCGTCGACGTGCTCGTCGACCAGCTCGGCGACGCGCCACAGGAGCTGGGCGCGCGCGGCCGGCGCCATCTCGCGCCAGGCCGGATCCTCGAAGGCGGCGCGAGCGGCGTCGACGGCGCGGTCGACGTCGGCCTTGGCGCCGTCGGCGAACGCGGCGAGGACCTCGCCGGTCGCCGGGTTGAGGGTCTCGGCCAGCCGGCCTTCGGCGGGGTCGACCCACTCGCCGCCGATGAACTGCTTGCCGGCGTGGCTCGGAAGGGCGATCGTCGTCATGTCGGATGACCTCCGGTGCGTTCAGGGGAGGGCGCCGGGCGGCGCCGTCCGGGACGACGGAGTGTGGGCGGCGGGCGGCGCGGGCGCTTGGCGCAGCTTGCAGGCGGCTTGCCTGTGCGTGCAGCCTGGGGTCAGGCGGCCTCGGCGGCGGCCCGCCGGTACCGCGAGGGGGCGCAGCCGTAGGCGGCGCGGAACGCGCGGCTGAAGTGCGCGGGATCGACGAACCCGTGGCGCAGCGCGATCTCGGTGACGCTCAGGTCGTCGAGCGCCGGGTTGGCGAGGTCGTCGCGGGCGCGCTCCAGGCGCCGCTCGCGGATCCAGCGGGCGACGCTGACGCCGACGTCGGCCTCGAACAGGTTGTAGAGCGAGCGCCGGGACACGAAGTGCTCGGCGGCGATGCGGTCGGGGGTCAGGTCGCTGTCGCCGAGGTGCTCGTCGATGTAGGCGCGCACGCGGCGGGCGAGCTCGGCGCGGCCGGGCGCGTCGTGGTCGCGGTGCTCGCTGAGCTGGGCGGCGCAGAGGCTGTCGACGAGCGCCACCGCGCTGTGGGCGGCGCGCTCGACCTCCCAGCTCACGCCGCCCGGGTCCTGGGCCAGGCGCGCGAGGCGGTCCAGGAACGGCGCCAGCAGCCAGCCGACGCCGTGGCCGCCCGGCACCGACGTGGCGGTGATGCGGGCCATCCGCTCGGGGCTGATCGACAGCGCCGACTGCGGCATCGTGCAGGTGAGCAGGCGCAGCGGCGTGCTCGCGGTCAGCGAGAACGGGCGCGAGCAGTCGAAGATCGTGAAGTCGCCGGCGCCGATCTCGGTGGCGCGCCCGTCCTGACGGACGACCATCGCGCCGGCGAGGACGAGGTCGAGCTTGAAGAACGCGCCGTCGGTCGTCTCGGCCAGCCGCCGGGTGCGCGCGACGCCGTGCGGCGAGACCGCCAGCTCGCAGAGCTGCACGTCGGCGAGCGCGCCGCCGCGCAGCCAGCCCCGGAACGGCCGCCCGGGGTCGGGCCGGAACTCGAGCGGCACGGGCATGCGCGAGCTGGCGTCGGCCCAGTAGCCGATCCGGTCCGCGGGGGCGACCGCGGCGGTGTCCAACACCATGCTCATCGCTCTCCTCTCGGCCGCGGCGACGGGCGCCGCGGCGTACGAGTGAGTCTAGAGCGGCCGCTACGCCATGATCTCGGTGCGCTCGTCGACGGTCGCCGGGGCGAGCGGGACGAGGTTGCCGTCGAGGTCGCGCAGCGCGGAGGACTCGTCGTACCAGGAGTCCGGCGCGCGGGTGCCCCAGAACGAGCGGCAGCGCGGATCGGTGACCGACCAGCGCAGCGGCGGGTGGTCGGGGTCGCCGGTGTAGTAGTCGCAGGTGTACAGCTCGATGCGGTGCCCGTCGGGGTCGCGCAGGTACACGAAGAAGGCGTTGGAGACGCCGTGGCGGCCGGGGCCGCGCTCGATCGCGTGCACGTGCATCCCGGCGGCGAGCTGGTCGCAGACCTTCAGCACCGACGCCGGCTCGGGCAGCCACATCGCGAAGTGGTGCAGCCGCGGGCCGGTCCCGGCGGTCAGCGCGACGTCGTGCACCGTCGGCTTGCGCCGCAGCCACGCGCCGGTGAGCCGCTCGTCCTCGCCGTCGGTCGAGATGTACTCCGTCGCGCGGAAGCCGAGGTCCTGCCAGAAGCGGAACGCCGACTCGGGGTCGTTGACGTGGAAGTTCAGGTGGTCGAAGCGCAGGATCGGCGCGCCCCGGTGCAGGTGGAACTCCTGCGTGTGGCGCGGCACCTGCGTCATCTCGCAGTAGAACTCCAGCGGGAACCCGAACGGGTCCTGCACGCGCAGCGCGCGCCCCATCCCGGTCTCGCCCTCCAGCCACCGCGTCGGGCAGCCGCGCCGCTCGAACTCCGCGGCCAGCCGGTCGAGGTCCTCCTCCTCGCGCACCCGCAAGCCGACGTGGTCGACCGCCGGCTCGTCGCCCTGACGCAGGACGAGGCTGTGATGCAGGTACTCCTCCCACCCGCGCAGGTACGCCACCTGGTCGTCGCGCTCGGTGACGATCATCCCCAGCAGCCCGTCGTAGAAGGCCAGCGACGCCTCCAGGTCGGCGACCACCAGCTCCACGTGCGCGGCGCGCAGGATGTCGAACGGCGGGTGCTTGACCTCGCCGATCAGAGACTCGACACGGCTCATGTGCTCTCCTGCCCGATGGTGACGGGCTCGTCGGCGCGCGCGAGGAAGTCGCGCACGCGTTGCTTGTAGGGCTCGCGGTCGTAGCTGGACACGAACGCGCCGGCCATCCGCACGGGATCGCCGAAGAAGTAGTACTCGTAGAGCGTCTGGCGCCCGGCGAACGCGCTGATGCAGGTGTCCCACGCCAGCCGGAACAGGCGCACGCGCTCGGTCCCGCTCAGCGTGGCCGACTGCAGGTAGGCCTCGACGTCGTCGCGGGCGTCGCCCATCACGTCGGCCTCGGTCGGCAGCGCCATCAGGCCGCTGGCGCCGAGCTTGCGCAGGATCTCGGGGAAGCGCTGGTAGGTGCGCGGGTACCAGTTGCGGTTGGCGTTCAGCGGCGCCCAGTCGGGCGTCATCACGCCGAAGCGGTTGAGCGCGGCGTCCGCCTCGGCCGCCCGCACGAGCGCGCGCGACTGCTCCAGCGCGACGATGACCTCGGCGATGTCGCCCTGCACGTGCGGGAACTGCTCGATCCCGATCGCCTCGGTCAGGCACGAGATCAGCCCGAGCAGGTACTCGGTCTTGGCCATCGTGCGGGTGGTGACCTGGTGGGTCATGTGCACGACCGCCGACGTCTCGGTGTAGAAGGCGTTGCACATCTGGGGCTCGCCGAGCAGGAAGCAGCGCTCGTAGGGCACGTGCACGTCGTCGAACACGACGACCGCGTCCATCTCCTCGAAGCGCGACCCGAGCGGGTGGTCGAAGTGGCTGCGCCCGTGGTCCATCGACTCGCGGCAGATGAACCGCAGGCCCGGCGCGTCGCAGTTGATCGCGAACGCGAACGAGTACGGGGCGTCCTCGGGGTTGCCCTTCAGCACCGTCGACGGGAACACGAGCAGCTCGTCGGCGGTCGGGCCGATCGTGGCCAGCAGCCGCGCGCCGCGCACGACGATCCCGTTGTCGTCCTCGCGCACGATGTGGGCGGTCAGCTTGCCGCCCATCTGCTGGCCGGCGCCCTGGCTGCGGTTGGCCTGCGGCGGGATCAGCGTGTGGGTGGTGAGCAGGTCCTGCTCGCGGACCATCTCGAAGTAGCTGCGGATGTTCTGCGCGAACGCGGGGTCGGCCTGCGCGAACCAGTCGCCCGCCTCGCTCAGCGCCATGAGGCACGAGTTCAGGTAGTCGCCGGTGCGCCCCAGCGTGCCGAGGCTGTCGTCGGCCCACACCTTGAACGCCTCGCGGCGCTTGGCCAGGTCCTCGTGCGTGCGCGGCACCAGGAACGAGGTGCCGACCGGGTCGCCGGTCGTCGGCGACTCGAACAGCATCGTGTCGCGGTGCTCGGGCGCGTGCTGCAGGTCGTACAGCCGCGCGTACGTGCGCGTCAGGTTGCGGAACGCCGGGTGGTCGGGGATCCCGCCCTCGAGCGTCTCCCCGCCGATCTGGACGGTGGTCCGCAGCTCGCCCAGCCGCTCGAGGTAGTCCCTTCCCGTACGCGCGCCCATGTCGTCTCCCCTCAGATCAGATGCTCGTGGCCGAGCTGGTCGTCGGCCACCGTGGTGAAGCGGCTGGCGTGGTAGCCGAGCGCGTCGCCGTCGCGGAAGTCGAACCCCTGGACCTCGCCCAGGAACAGCGTGTGGTCGCCACCGTCGTAGGCCCGCCACGGCGTGCACTCGAGGTGGGCCAGCACGCCCGCCAGGCGCGGCGCGTGCTCGCCCTCCGTCCACACCGGTTCGCAATCGGCACCTCCCGCGAACCGGCGCGCCAGCGGCTCCTGCTCGGCGCCGAGCACGTTCACCGTGAACGCGCGGCCGCGCAGGAGGTCGTGGGAGCGAGCGCGCTTGGCCACGCTGACGAGCACGAGCGGCGGCTCCAGCGACACCGACGTGAACGAGTTCACGGTGATGCCGTGCCGGCCCTCCGGACCGTCGAACGTGACGACCGCGACGCCGGTGGCGAAGCGACCCAGACACGACCGCAGCGCCATGCGCGCGGCCTCGCCCGGATCCACCGCACGGCGGCGCGGCCTGGACGCTCTCTCCCCCATGTCGGGCGATCGTACAGAAATCGGGCGCCGCGCACAATTATCGGACATGACCGGCCTACCGTCCCGCGGCTCGCTCCTCGTAGGCGGCCACCGTGTGCAGCTTGTGCTCGCGCGCGGCGAGCTCGATCTCGAGCGGGTCGGCGCCGCGCTCGATCAGCGCCAGCAGCGCCTCGTGCTCCTCGATCGACACGCGCCCGCGCATCGGGATGTAGAGGAAGATCGAGCGCCGCAGCGTGTCCAGGCGCTCCTCGATCTGCTTCAGCTCGCGGCGCAGGTGGGAGTTCGGGCAGCGCTCGTGGATGACGTGGTGGAAGGCGAGGTTGTGCTGCGACACCGCGAGCACGTCCAGGCCCTCGATCGCCGCGAGCATCTCCCCGTTGATCTCGCGCATGCGCGCGATGTCGTCGGCGGTCAGCGTCGGCGCGGCCAGCGCGGTCGCGTACCCCTCGAGCACGGCCAGCGTGGCCGTCGCCTCGGTCCACGAGCCGGCGTCGATCGGCGCGACCTGGGCGCCCTGGTTGCGCACGTAGGTGACCCAGCCCTCGGCCTCCAGGCGGCGGATCGCCTCGCGCACCGGCATCTGGCTGACCTCGAGCTCGCGCGCGAGCGCGTCGATCACGAGCCGGTGCCCGGGGCCGTACACGCCGTCGACGATGCGCTGGCGCAGGACCGCGTACGTGCGCTCCTGCTTCGAGGTGGCCGGGGGCATCAGCCCGTCCCCAGCCGCGGGATGCGGTGCTCGCCCAGGGCCACGTGGATCGTCTCCTGCTCGCAGTAGAACTCGAAGCTGTAGTCGCCGCCCTCGCGCCCGATGCCGCTGCGCTTGACGCCGCCGAACGGGGTGCGCAGGTCGCGCACGTTCTGCGAGTTGACCCAGCACAGGCCGGTGTCGATCGACTGCGCGACGCGGTGGGCGCGGGTGAGGTCGTTCGTCCACACGTACGCGGCCAGCCCGTACTCGGTGTCGTTGGCCAGCGCGACCGCCTCGGCCTCGTCGGCGAACGGCGTGGCGACGAGCACCGGCCCGAAGATCTCCTCGCGGAACGCGCGCATCGACGGGGTCACGTCGGCGAGGACGGTCGCCCGCAGGTAGTTGCCGTCGGGCAGCTCCGCCGGGCGCTCGCCGCCGGCCAGCAGGCGCGCCCCGCCGTCGGCCGCGTCCCGCACGTAGCCGAGCACGCGCTCGTGGTGCTCGGGGCGGATCAGCGGCCCCAGCTCGGTGGCCGGGTCGAACGGGTCGCCGACGCGGATCTGGCGCGCCCGGGCGGCGACCGCCTCGACGAGGTCACCGTAGATGCCCTGCTGGGCGATGAGGCGCGAGCCGGCCGTGCAGCGCTGGCCGTTCATGCTGAAGATCTGGAAGACGACCGCGTCGACGAGCCGCTCGAAGTCGGCCCCCGCGTCGTCGAAGACCACGACCGGCGACTTGCCGCCCAGCTCGAACGAGGAGCGCTTCAGCGTCGGCGCGCCGGCGGCCATGATGATCTCGCCGGTCCTGCCCTCGCCGGTGAAGCAGATGAGGTTGACGCCCGGGTGCGCCGACAGCGGCGCGCCCGCGGTCTCGCCGAAGCCGTGGACGACGTTGAAGACGCCGTCGGGCAGGTCGGCGTCGGCCATGAGCTGCGCGAGCGCGGTGGCCGTCAGCGGCGACCACTCGGCAGGCTTGAGCACGATCGTGTTGCCGGCCGCCAGGCAGGGCGCGATCCGCCACGTCGACAGCATCAGCGGCGCGTTCCAGGGCATGATCAGCCCGGCGACGCCGACCGGCTTGTGGACGGAGTAGTTGAGGAAGGCGCCCGTCTGCCACGCGCGCCCGTGCAGCTCCTCGACGACGCCGGCGAAGTAGTCGAAGTTCTCGGCCGCGCGCGCCGCCAGGCCCTTCATCTGCGCGATCGGCATGCCGATGTCCAGGCACTCGAGCGCGATGAAGTCCTGGGCGCGCTCGCGGATCAGGTCGGCGATGCCGCGCAGGACCTTCGCGCGCTCCTTGGCGGTCATCCGCGGCCAGGGGCCCTCGTCGAACGCGCGCCGCGCGGCGGCGACCGCGGCGTCGACGTCGGCGGCCGTGCCCGCGCTCACCTCCGTGATCGGCGCGTTCGTGGTGGGGTTCAGCGTCTCGAAGGTCTCCCCGGAGACGCCCTCGCGGAAGGCGCCGTCGATGAAGTGTTGCTGGGGCAGGATGACGGGCTCGGGCATCGACGGAATCGTATCGAACATCCGATCGCCCCTGGTAGGCTCCAGCCGATGCAGCTCGCCGACCTGCGCCCGACGAAGATCGTCGCGGTCCACCTCAACTACCGCGCTCGCGCGGAGGAGCGCGGCCGCATCCCGGCCGAGCCGTCCTACTTCCTCAAGCCGCCGTCGTCGGTCACGCTCGGCGACGGGCAGGTCGCCCGGCCCGAGGGCTGCGAGTACCTCAACTACGAGGCCGAGATCGCGGTCGTGATCGGCACGCGCGTGCGCAACGCGTCGCTCGAGGAGGCGCGCCGCGCGATCGGCTGGATCACCGCGGCCAACGACTTCGGGATCTACGACCTGCGCTGGGCCGACCGCGGCTCCAACCTCCTGTCCAAGGGCCAGGACGGGTTCACCCCGCTCGGCCCGCGGCTGGTCCCCGCCGGCGAGCTCGACCTCGGCGCGCTCACGATCCGCGCGCGCGTGAACGGCGAGGTCGTCCAGGAGGCGAGCACGGACACGCTGCTGTTCGGCTTCGACCGGCTCGTCGCCGACCTGTCGCGCTTCATGACGCTCGAGCCCGGCGACGTGATCCTCACGGGCACGCCCGCGAACTCCCGCCCGGTCGCTCCCGGCGACGTGGTGGAGGTCGAGCTCGACGGCGTCGGCACGCTGCGCAGCGAGATCGTCGCCGGCCCGCCGCTGGCCGAGGGCCTGGGCGCGATGCCCAAGGTCACGCCCGCCGCGCGCGCCGCCGCGACCGGGGCCAACGCGCCGCGGCCCGTCACCCTCAGCGAGGAGGCCGCCGCCGCGCTGCGCACGGTGTCGACGGCGACGCTCACCGTCCAGCTGCGCAAGCGCGGCATCCGCAACACCTTCCTCGGCGGCCTGCGCCCGGCGCGGCCCGACCTGCGCCTGCTCGGCTACGCGCACACGCTGCGCTACGTCGCGCTGCGCGAGGACGTGCTCGCCGCCGACACCGCGCCGCTGAACGCCCAGAAGGCGACGATCGAGAGCCTCGGGCCCGAGGACGTGCTCGTCATCGAGGCGCGCGGCGAGGCCGGCGCCGGCACGATCGGCGACATCCTCGCGATGCGCGCGCTGCGCCGCGGCGCGACCGGGATCGTCACCGACGGCGGCGTGCGCGACTCGCCGTCGTTCGCCGACCTCGACCTGCCCACCTACTACCAGGGTCCGCACGCCGCCGTGCTCGGCCTCCTGCACTACCCGCTGGAGAGCAACGTGCCCGTGACCTGCGCGGGCGTGCTCGTCATGCCCGGGGACGTGATGGTCGGCGACGCCGAGGGCGTGATGGTCATCCCGGCCGCGATGGCCGAGGAGGTCGCCCGCGACGCGCTCGAGCAGGAGCGCCGCGAGGCGTGGGCGCTGGAGCGGGTGAGCGAGGGCGAGTCGGTGCGCGGCGTGTACCCGATCGCGCCCGAGCGGATGTCGGAGTACGAGTCCTGGAGCCAGGAGCAGCGATGAGCGCGCAGATCCGCGGGGCGATCACCCCGCTCGTGACCCCCTTCCACGACGACGGCGAGCTGGACCTCGCGAGCGTGACGTCGCTGATCGAGTGGCAGCTCGAGCACGGCACGCACGGGATCAGCGTCGGTGGCTCCACCGGCGAGCCGACGTCGATGACCGTCGAGGAGCGCCTCGAGGTCATGCGCGTCGCGGCGCGGGCGATCGACGGCCGCGTGCCGTTCCTGCCCGGCACCGGCACGGCGCGCATGGACGAGACGCTGGAGCTGACCGCCGAGGCGGCCAAGCTCGGCGCCGCCGGTGCGCTCGTCGTGACCCCGTACTACGGGCGCGCCCAGCAGCAGGGCCTCTACGACTGGTACGCGACGGTCGCGCGCGAGTTCCCCGACCTGCCGATCCTCATCTACAACGTGCCGGTCCGCGCCGCCGTCGACATCACGCCCGACACGGTCGCGCGCCTGCGCCGCGACTTCGACAACATCGTCGGCATCAAGGAGACCACGCGCGACTTCGAGCACGTCTCCTACGTGCTGGACCAGTGCGGCACGGACTTCATCGCGCTCAGCGGGATCGAGCTGCTCTGCTACCCGATGCTGTGCCTGGGCGGCGCCGGCCACCTGTCGTGCGTGGGCAACTTCGCGCCGCGGCCGGTCGCCGAGCTCTACGACGCGTTCGTCGCCGGCGACCAGGAGCGCGCGCAGCGCCTGCACTACGACCTGCACCCGCTCGTCGACGCCGCGTTCGCCGAGACCAACCCGGTGCCGGCGAAGTGGATCATGCACCGCATGGGCATCCTCCCCAGCGCGCACGCGCGCATCCCGCTGGCGCCGCTGAGCGAGGCCGGCCAGCAGCGCGTGCTGGCGCTGCTGGAGCGCAGCGAGCACGTCGCGGTCGCCGCGTAGACTCGCCGCCATCGGCTTCCTGCGGCGGTTCATCCAGAAGCGCGGCGGCATCCCCGCCGACCTGCGCGCCGAGCTCCAGCGCGAGCGGCTCGTGCTGCTCGCCGAGGGCGTGCCCGCGACGCTCACCGCGCCGCGCAAGCTGCCGACGCTCGCGGCGATCGGCCTCAGCCAGCAGCGGCTCGTCGTGTGCGCCGCCGGCGAGGCGCTGATCGACGCCACCTGGGACAGCGGGACGCCGCGCGAGCTGGACATCGGCGTGCCCGACGACGGCCTGCGGATCGGCTGGGACGCCGAGCGCGTCGGCACGCGCCGCGGCAGCGGCCGGATGGAGCTGCTGCTGAAGCTCCCCAACGCGACGGCGGTGGCGGCGGCGATCGAGCAGCGCCGCCGCCCGCTCGAGCCGCGGCGGCCGCTCCGCGACGACGCCTGAGCGCTCGGTCCCGGCGCGCCCGTTCGGCGAACCCCGGTTAGGTCCGTCCACGCCGTGGGCAAGGATGGCGACATGGCGACCGGGGAGAGCACGCGCGCCGGCAGCTCGCCGATCGTCGCCGCGCACGAGTTCTTCCGCCGCGGAGAGGCCAACGCCGAGGGCTGGTCGATGCTCATCGGCCGTGGCCGCGCCTGGGAGCACAGCTACCGCGACCGCTGGCGCCACGACAAGGTCGTCCGCTCGACCCACGGGGTCAACTGCACCGGATCGTGCTCGTGGAACGTCTACGTCAAGGACGGGCTCATCACGTGGGAGTCGCAGGCGGTCGACTACCCGCGCACCGACCCCGACCGGCCCGATCACGAGCCGCGCGGCTGCCCCCGCGGCGCGTCGTTCTCCTGGTACACGTACTCGCCCGTCCGCCTCAAGCACCCGTACGTGCGCGGGTCGCTGCTGGAACGCTGGCGCGCGGCGCGCGCCCGCACCGGCGACCCGGTGGAGGCGTTCGCCGAGGTCGCCGCCGACGGGCGCCACCGCGGCGAGCGCGGGCGCGGCGGGTTCGTGCGCTGCCCGTGGGAGGACGCCGTCGAGCTGATCGCCGCGGCGACCGTCCACGCGATCGAGCGATACGGCCCCGACCGCGTCGGCGGGTTCACGCCGATCCCGGCGATGTCGCCGGTGTCGTTCGCGGCCGGCAGCCGCTTCCTCTCGCTCATCGGCGGCCACACGACGACGTTCTACGACTGGTACGCGGACCTGCCGCCCGCCTCGCCGCAGGTGTTCGGCGACCAGACCGACGTGCCCGAGTCCGCCGACTGGTGGGACGCCGGCTACCTGATCGTGTGGGGCACGAACCTGCCGATGACGCGCACGCCCGACGCGCACTTCATGACCGAGGCGCGCTACCGCGGCCAGAAGGTCGTCGTCGTCTCGCCCGACTACTCCGACCACGTGAAGTTCGCCGACGACTGGCTCGCCGCCCAGCCGGGCACCGACGGCGCGCTGGCGATGGCGATGGGCCACGTGATGCTGCGGGAGACCTGGGTCGAGCGGCCGGTCGCGCGCTTCGCCGACTACGGGCGCCGCTACACCGACCTGCCGCTGCTCGTCTCGCTCGACGCGCGCGCCGACGGCGCGTACGCGCCCGGCCGCTTCCTGCTGGCCTCCGACCTCGGCGACACCGGCGAGCACGCCGACTGGAAGCCGGTCGTGCTCGACGCCGCCACCGGCGCGCCCGCGGCGCCCAACGGCTCGATCGGGTTCCGCCACGGCGAGGAGGGCAAGGGCCGCTGGAACCTGCGCCTCGGCGACCTCGACCCGGTGCTCACCCTGCACGGCCGCCACGAGCAGGCCGTCGAGGTGGTGCTGCCGCGTTTCGACGTGGGCGACGGCGCGAAGGGATCGGCGATGCGCCGCGGGGTGCCGGCGATCCGTGTCGGCGACCGCCTCGTCACGACCGTGCTCGACCTGATGCTCGCGACCTACGGCGTCGCGCGCGACGGGCTGCCGGGCGAGTGGCCGGCCGGCTACGACGACGCGTCGCAGCCGTACACGCCCGCGTGGCAGGAGGCGATCACCGGCGTCGACCGGCGCCTGGCCGTGAAGGTCGCGCGCGAGTTCGCCCGCAACGCGGAGGTCAGCGGCGGGCGCTCGATGATCTGCATGGGCGCCGGGACCAACCACTGGTTCCACGCCGACGAGACCTACCGCGCGTTCATCGCGCTGCTCCTGCTGTGCGGCTGCGTCGGGATCAACGGCGGCGGCTGGGCGCACTACGTCGGCCAGGAGAAGATCCGCACGTTCGCCGGCTGGCAGATGCTCGCGTTCGGCCTGGACTGGCGGCGGCCGGGCCGCCAGGCGCAGGGCACGTCGTGGTTCTACACGCACACGGAGCAGTGGCGCTACGACCGGCTGCGCCCCGACCACTTCGCCTCGCCGACCGGCTCCGGCGCGCTCGACGGGATGACCGCGATCGACGCGCACGCCAAGGCCGTGCGGATGGGCTGGATGCCCGCCTACCCGCAGTTCGACCGCAACCCGCTGGACCTCGCCGACGAGGCGCAGGCGGCCGGCGCCGACCCGGTCGAGCACGTGGTGGCCGAGCTGAAGGCGGGCCGGCTGCGCTTCGCGGTCGACGACCCGAGCGCCCCGGAGAGCTTCCCGCGCGTGTTCTTCGTGTGGCGCTCCAACCTGCTCGGCTCGTCGGGCAAGGGCCAGGACTACTTCATGCGCCACCTGCTCGGCGCCACCCACGACGGCCCGCTGGCCGATCCGCTGCCCGAGGGCGAGCGCCCGGCCGAGGTGCGCTGGCGCGACGAGATCCCCCAGGGCAAGCTCGACCTGCTCGTCAACGTCGACTTCCGCATGACGACGACCGGCCTGTACTCGGACGTCGTCCTGCCCGCGGCCACCTGGTACGAGAAGCACGACCTGTCGATGACCGACATGCACCCGTTCGTGCACGCGTTCAACCAGGCGGTCCCGCCGCCGTGGGAGGCGCGCACCGACTGGGACGTGTTCGGCACGATCGCGCGGCGCTTCAGCGAGCTGGCCGGCGACCGGCTCGGCGTGCGCCGCGACGTCGTGATGGGCCCGGTGCTGCACGACAGCCCCGGCGAGGTCAGCCAGCCGCGCGGCGAGGTGCGCGACTGGCGCGCCGGCGAGTGCGAGGCGGTGCCCGGGCGCACGATGCCGTCCTTCACGGTCGTCGAGCGCGACTACGGGGCGATCGCCGACGAGTGGGCCGCGCTCGGCCCGCTGGCCGAGAAGCTCGGCTCGGCGGTCAAGAGCGCGACCTGGCTCCCCGACCGCGAGGTCGAGCAGCTCGCCGCCCGCAACGGTCGCGTGCGGACGGGGCGCGCGGCGGGCCGTCCGTCGCTGGAGCGGGCCGAGCAGGCGGCCGAGGCGATCCTGGCGCTGTCGGCGGTCACCAACGGGCGGCTGGCGGTGGCCGGGTTCCGCGCGCTGGAGGAGCGCTGCGGCGTGCCGCTCGCCGACCTCGCCGAGGTGTCCGAGGAGGTGCGCGTCACGTTCCAGGACACGCAGGTCCAGCCGCGCCGGGTCATCACCTCGCCGGAGTGGTCGGGCATCGACGAGGAGGGGCGCGCGTACGCGGCGTTCACGATCAACGTCGAGCGCGACAAGCCGTGGCACACGCTCAGCGGGCGCATGCACCTGTACCTCGACCACGCATGGATGCGCGAGCTCGGCGAGGCGCTGCCGGCGTACCGCCCGCCCGTCGACCCGCGGCTCATGCTCTCGGGCGGCGTGGAGATCGCCGGCGACGGGACGCCGGAGATCACGCTGCGCTACCTGACGCCGCACTCGAAGTGGTCGATCCACAGCGAGTACCAGGACAACCTGCACATGCTCACGCTGTTCCGCGGGGGCGGCGGCATCTGGATGAACCCCGACGACGCCGCCGCGATCGGCGTGCGCGACAACGGCTGGGTCGAGGCGCACAACCGCAACGGCGTCGTCGTCACGCGCGCGGTCGTCTCCCACCGCGTGCCGCCCGGCGTGTGCCTGCTCTACCACTCCAAGGACCGCCAGCTCAACACGCCGCGCTCGCAGATCGACGGGCGCCGCGGCGGCACCGAGAACGCGCTGACGACGATCTCGATGAAGCCGACGCACATGATCGGCGGCTACGCGCAGCTCTCGTGGTCGCCCAACTACTACGGGCCGACGGGCTCCAACCGCGACTCGGTCGCGGTCGTGCGCCCGCACCGCGGGGAGGTGCGCTTCTGATGCGGGTCAAGGCGCAGGTGGCGATGGTGATGAACCTCGACAAGTGCATCGGCTGCCACACCTGCTCGGTCACCTGCAAGCAGGTGTGGACGAACCGGCCGGGCACCGAGTACGTCTGGTTCAACAACGTCGAGACCGCGCCCGGCCAGGGCTATCCGAAGCAGTGGACCGACCAGGACCGCTGGCGCGGCGGCTGGGAGCTCGACCGCCGCGGGCGGCTGCGCCTGAAGGCCGGCGGGCGGGTGAAGAAGCTCCTGACGATCTTCTCCAACCCCGACCTGCCGACGATCGACGACTACTACGAGCCCTGGACCTACGACTACGAGACGCTGGTCACCGCGCCGCTGTCGGACCGCGACCCGGTCGCGCGCCCCCACTCGCAGCTCACCGGCCAGCCGATGGAGGTGACGTGGGGTCCGAACTGGGACGAGGGCCTGGCCGGCGGGCCGGAGCTGGCGACCGCCGACCCGCGCCTGCGCGGCATGCAGGAGCAGGTCCTGATGACCTACGAGCAGGCGTTCATGTTCTTCCTGCCGCGCATCTGCGAGCACTGCCTGAACCCGTCGTGCGTGGCGAGCTGCCCGTCGGGCGCGATGTACAAGCGCGAGGAGGACGGGATCGTGCTCGTCGACCAGGAGCGCTGCCGCGGGTGGCGCTACTGCGTGTCGGGCTGCCCGTACAAGAAGGTCTACTTCAACCACCGCACCGGCAAGGCCGAGAAGTGCACGCTCTGCTACCCGCGCATCGAGCAGGGCCAGCCGACGATCTGCTCGGAGACGTGCGTGGGGCGCATCCGCTACCTGGGGCTGGTCCTCTACGACGCCGACCGGGTCGAGGAGGCGGCGTCCGTCCCCGACGAGCGGGACCTGCTGGGCGCGCAGCGCTCCGTGTTCCTGGACCCCGAGGACCCGGCGGTGCGCGAGGCGGCCCGCCGCGAGGGGATCCCGGAGGACTGGCTCGAGCACGCGCGCCGGTCGCCGATCTACGACCTGGCGATCCGCTGGGGCGTCGCGCTGCCGCTGCACCCGGAGTTCCGCACGCTGCCGATGGTCTGGTACGTGCCGCCGCTGTCGCCGGTCGTCTCGACGCTGGAGACCGACGGCTACGAGGCCGACCCCGACGACGTCTTCGGCGCGATCGACCACCTGCGGATCCCGCTCGAGTACCTGGCCAACCTGCTCACCGCCGGCGACGTCGAGCAGGTGCGCGGGGTGCTGCACCGGCTCGCCGCGATGCGCGCGTACATGCGCAAGCGCGAGGTGATGGGCGAGACCGACGCGTCGCTGGCCGAGTACGCGGGCCTGAGCACAGACGAGCTCGAGCGCATGTACCGGCTGCTGGCGATCGCCGACTACGGCGACCGCTACGTCATCCCGCAGGCGCACGCCGAGATGGGCGACCGGCTGCTGCAGCAGCAGGGCACGTGCGGTCTGGACTTCGCCGGGGGTCCGGGCAACTGCGGCGCGATCGACCCGCGGCCCGACACGACCTCGCCGGTGGTGCCCGTCGACGGCGAGCGCTTCCACCTCGTCGACATCCTCGAGCGCGAGGAGCACCGGGGCGCATGAGGTTCCGGCGCTCCGCGCAGCCACCGCCGCCGCCGCCGGCCTCGGAGGCGCCGTGGGCGCTGCTGTCGTTCCTGCTGCGCTACCCCGACGAGCGGGTGCTGGGCGCCCGCGAGGAGATCGAGGAGGCCGTCGACGCGCTGGCGCCCGGGCCGGTGCGCGACGCGCTGACGCGGTTCCTCACCGAGTGGCGCGGCGCACCGGGCGCGCTGGCGGCCGAGTACGTGCAGACGTTCGACCTGCGCCGCCGCGCCAGCCTGCACCTCACCTGGTACTCGCACGGCGACACGCGGGCGCGGGGCATGGCGCTGCTGCGGCTGAAGAAGCTGTACCGCGCGGCCGGGCTGCCGATGGAGAGCCGCGAGCTGCCCGACCACCTGACCGTGATGCTCGCGTTCGCCGGGCTGGCGCCGCCCGGCTACGGCGAGGCGCTGCTGACCGAGCACCGCCCGGCGCTGGAGCTGCTGCGGCTGTCGCTGCGCGACGCGGGGAGCCCGTACGCGCACGTGCTCGACGCGGTCGCCGCGTGCCTGCCGGAGCTGACCGTCACCGACCGCGCCGAGGTGGCGCGGCTGGCGCACGAGGGCCCGCCCGACGAGGCGGTCGGCCTGGAGCCGTTCGGGCCCGCGGAAGCCATGCCGGCCTCCTCGCCTGGCGGCTCGGAGGCTCAGCGAGAACTCGCCGGAGGCTCCTTCTCGCGGTCGTGGGAGGCGAGCCCGTGAGTGCCGGGTCGATCCTCCTGTGGGTGATCCTGCCGTACGTCGCGGTGGCGGTGTTCGTCGTCGGGCTGTGGTGGCGCTACCGCACCGACCAGTTCGGGTGGACGAGCAGCTCGACGCAGATCTTCGAGTCGAGGATCCTCGGGTGGGCGGGGCCGGCGTTCCACTACGGCGCGCTGGCGGCGATCGGCGGCCACGTGATCGGGCTGATGATCCCGAAGTCGTTCACCGAGGCGATCGGGATGTCCGAGAACACGTACCGGTGGTTCTCGGCGATCGCCGGCGCGGTCGCCGGGGCGATCTGCGTCGTCGGGTTCGTCGGCCTCGTGTACCGGCGGATCACGAACGTGCGCGTGCGCCGCCACACGTCGCGGACCGACCTGGCCGTCTACTTCCTGCTGACCGTCCTGATCCTGCTCGGCTGCTACCTGACGTTCGGCCACAACCTGCTGACGAAGTCGCCCTACGACTACCGGGACACGATGTCGCTGTGGTGGCGGTCGCTGTTCATCCTGCAGCCCGACGTGCAGGCGGCCGAGGACGCCAACATCTGGTACCAGGTGCACGCGATCATCGCCTGGGCCTTCTGGGCGCTGTTCCCGTTCAGCCGGCTCGTGCACGCGTTCAGCATCCCGCTGCAGTACCTCGGGCGCCCGTACATCCTCTACCGGCGCCGCTATCCGGTGGCGTCGGGCGCGCGCCGCCGATGAGCACACCCGAGCGGCCCGGCGCCGGGCGTCACCTCGCGCTGGCGACGATCGCGTTCACGGTCAGCTTCTACGCGTGGAGCCTGCTGGGGCCGCTGGGCCCCGACCTCGAGGACGAGCTCGGGCTGTCGGAGTTCGAGACGTCGGCGATGGTCGCGGTGCCGGTGCTGCTCGGGTCGCTGATGCGGATCCCGCTGGGCTGGCTCACCGACCGCTACGGCGGGCGGCGGGTGTTCGGCCTCCTGCTGGCGTTCACGCCGCTGCCGCTGATCGCGCTGGCGCTGTTCCACGACGCGCTCGCGCCGATCCTGCTGTTCGGGTTCCTGCTCGGGTTCGCGGGCGCCTCGTTCGCGGTGGGCGTGCCGTTCGTCAACGGCTGGTATCCGCCCGAGCGCCAGGGCTACGCGCTCGGCGTCTACGGCATGGGCATGGGCGGGACGACGATCGCGGGCCTGACCGCGCCGTCCATCGCCGACGAGTGGGGGCTGGCCGCGCCGTTCTGGGTGGCCGTGGTGCTCGTCGTCCTGACCCTCGCCGGGTTCGTGCTGGTGGCGCGCGACGCGCCACGGCCGGCGGGGGCGAGCGGGGGCGCGCGTCCCGGGATGTTCGCCGCGCTCGGCGTGTTCCGCCACAGCGGCCGGGCGTGGGCGCTGACGCTCTTCTACTTCATGGCGTTCGGCGGGTTCGTGGCGATGTTCCTGTACCTGCCCAAGCTGCTGACCGGCGTCCACGACCTGTCGCAGTCCGACGCGGGCGCGCGGGCGGCCGGGTTCGCGCTGCTGGCCGTCGTCGCGCGGCCGACCGGCGGCTGGCTCTCGGACCGCATCGGCGCGGCCCGCGTGCTGCTCGTGTCGTTCGTGGGCGTGACCGTGCTGGCGCTCGCGCTCGCCGCCACCTACGAGTCGATGGTGCCGCTGACGATCGCGTGCCTCACGATCGCCGTCGCGCTGGGCCTCGGCACGGGCGCGGTCTTCAAGCTCGTGCCGGAGTGGTTCCCCGACCGCGTCGGTTCGGTGACCGGCGTGGTCGGCGCCGCCGGCGGCCTGGGCGGCTTCTTCCCGCCCCTGGTCATGGGCGCGGTGAAGGGCGCCACCGGCGGCTACGGCCTCGGGTTCGTGCTGATGGCCCTGGTCGCGATCGCGTGCCTGATCGTGCTCGCCGCGCTGAACCGCGGGGCGGCGCAGCCGGCGACGGCGTAGGCGTCTGCGGCCCGGCCACGCACCCTCGCTGCGATCCGCAATCCGTTGTCGTCTCGCGCTCGCATAGCGAGACGGATCTGACAACGGCGCGGGGCTAGATGGACATCCCGCCGTCCAGCGGGATCGTCGCGCCCGTCATGAACGCGCTCTCGTCGCTGGCGAGGTAGACGACGGCGGACGCGACCTCGTCGGGGCGGGCGTGGCGGCCGAGCGGGATGATCGAGTTGAAGATCTCGTTGGCCTGCTCGGTGTCCTGGCCCGTCGCGTCGCGCTCGACGCTGTCCTGGAACGCGTTGTCGACCGGGCCCGGGTGGATCGTGTTCACGCGGATGCCGCGGCCCACGACCTCCTTGGCGGCGGTGCGCATGAGCCCGACGACCGCGTGCTTGGACGTCGCGTACGCGCAGATGCCCGGCGCCGAGGTCAGCCCGACCACGCTCGAGGTGATGATGAAGCTGCCGCCGTCGCGGATGACCGGCAGCGCGTGCTTGGCCAGCAGGAACGGGCCGCGGACGTTCACGGCCAGGACGCGGTCGAACTCGGCCGGGTCGTAGTCGGCGATCGTCGCGTTCGGCCCGGCGATGCCCGCGTTGGCGAACGCGACGTCGAGCCCGCCGAAGCGGTCGACCGCGGCCTGCACCGCCGCCGCGACCTGGTCGGAGTCGGTCGCGTCGGCCGGCACGCCGAGCGCCGCCGCCCCCAACTCGCCGGCGACCGCGTCGACCGCGGCCGCGTCGAGGTCGCTGATGACCACGCTGGCCCCCTCGGCGACGAACGCGCGCGCCGTGGCGGAGCCGATGCTGCCGGCCCCGCCCGTGATCAGGGCCACCTTCCCCTCGAGTCGTCCCATACCCCTAAACCGTCAGATCGTTTGCCGGACGAGCGGGACGCTACCGGGTCAGTCGCTCGGGCGCTCGACCCGCAGCTTCACGGGCGCGACGTCCTGCTGGCGGGCGAGCTCGCGCGAGTGCTCGTAGCGGACGATGTCCGCGCGCACCTCGTTGCGCTTGGCCTCGAGGTCCTCGATCTCGCGGCGCAGCTCCTCGGAGCGGCGCTCGAGCGCCTCGACCCTCGCCTGCGCGCGCTCGAGCTTCATCTCCAGGTCGAGCACCCGCTCGACGCCGGCGAGGTTGAGCCCGTACTCGGTCGTCATCCGCTGGATGCGCCGCAGCCGCTCGACGTCCTCGTGCGAGTACAGCCGCGTGCCCTTCGGCGAGCGCTTCGGCGTGATGAGCCCGCGCGCCTCGTACATGCGCAGCGTCTGCGGGTGCATCTCGGCGAGCTCGGCGGCGACGGAGATCATGAACACGCCCCGGTCGCGGTCGACCTGGATCGTCGTCCGGGTGGTGCGCGTCGTGCGCGTGGTGGTGCGACGGGGCCGCGACGCCATCTACGCCGCCTTCCCGCTCGAGGCGCCGGCTCCTGCCTGCGCGAACAGCTTCGCGCGCGGGTTGCCGTTCATCACCTTCGAAAGCTGCTCGACCGCCTTCTCCTGCTCGCGGGTCAGCGAGTCGGGGACGTCGAGCACGAAGCGGTAGTGGATGTCGCCGCGGCTCTTCTTGTCGCTCAGCTTCGGCGGGCCCTCGCCGCGGAGCCGCTGCACGGTCCCCGGCTTGGTGCCCGGCTTGACGCGCAGCCGCTTGGTGCCGGTCAGCGTCGGCACCTCGATCTCGGCGCCGCGCAGGGCCTCCGGGATCGTCAGCGGCACCTCGACCTCGAGGTTGTCGCCCTTGCGCTTGAAGATCGGGGACGGGTCGACGTGCGTGACCACGTACAGGTCGCCGGGCGGGCCGCCGTTGCGCCCCGGCTCGCCCTTGCCGGCCAGCCGCACGCGCGAGCCCTCGCGGACCCCCGGCGGGATGTTGACCTTGTACTTCTTGGACTTGCGCAGCGAGCCGCTGCCGTGGCAGGTCGGGCAGGCCTCCTCGATGATCGCCCCGCTGCCGCCGCACTGCGAGCACGGCTGGGTGATCGAGAACAGCCCCTGGCCCTGCTGCTCGACGCCGCGGCCCTGGCAGCGCGGGCACACCTTCGGGGCGGTGCCCGGCCTGGCGCCCGTCCCGTGGCAGGTCGTGCACATCGTCGACGTCGGCACGGTCAGCGCGACCTGCGTGCCGTCGACCGCCTGCTGGAACGTGAGCTGGACCGAGGCCTCGAGGTCGCGGCCGCGCTCGGCGCGCGGGGTCGCGCCGCCGCGCGGACGGCCGCCTCCGCCGCCGCCCCCGCCGAACAGGTTCGAGAGGATGTCCGAGAACGAGCCGGCGTCGAAGCCGCCGCCCCCGCCGGCGCCGCCCGCGAAGCCGCCGCCGGCGAACGGGTTGGCCCTCTGGCGGTCGTACTCCTTGCGCTTGTCGGCGTCGCCGAGGACGTCGTACGCGGCCGAGATCTCCTTGAAGCGCGCCTCCGCCGCCTTGTCGCCCGGGTTGCGATCCGGGTGGTAGCGGCGCGCGAGCTTGCGGTAGGCCTTCTTGATCTCGTCCTGGGAGGCCTTCTTGTCGACGCCGAGGACGCTGTAGAGATCCTCCGCCATCACCGGCCTCCCACTACGCCGCCACCACCACGCGGGCCGGCCGGATGACCATGCCGTTGAGCCGGTAGCCCTGCTGGTAGACCTCGACGACGGTGCCGCTCTCGGCGCCCTCGACGGGCTGGGAGACCATCGCCTCGTGGACGGTCGGGTCGAAGACCTCGCCCTTGGGCGAGATCGTCTCGATCCCGACGCGCCCCAGCGCCTCGACCAGCTCGCGGTGCACGAGCCGGATCCCGGCGGTGAGGTGGTGGTCGCCGTCGCCCTCCTGCTCCTCGGCGGCGGCGATCGCGCGCTCGAGGTTGTCGAGCGCCGGCAGCAGCTCCTTGACGACCTTCGCCGCCCCGCGCTCCTGGGCGGCCTGCACGTCGCGGGCCGCCCGCTTGCGGTAGTTCTCGAAGTCCGCCTGGGTGCGCTGCGCGAGCGCGAGGTACTCGTCGCGCTCGGCCGCCTTGGCCTGGAGCGCCTCGAGGTCGTGCTCGACCGCCTGCGCGGCGGCCTCCTCGGCGGCGTGCGCGTCCTCGGCGGAGCCGGCCGGCGCCTCGGCGCCGGCCTGCTCGGCCTGGAGCTTGCGCTCCTCGGTGTCTGCGGACCGGTGGTCGCCCATGACCTACCGCCCCTCGTCGACGACCTCGGCGTCGACGACGTCCTCGTCCTCCGCCTCGGCCTGCGGCCCGGCGCCGTTGGCCTCGGCGCCGTCGCCGGCCGCCGCGGCCTGCTCGGCCTGCGCCTTCTCGTACATGGCCTCCGACACGCGGTGGAACGCCTGCTGGAGCGCGGCCGTCTTGGCCTGGATGTCGGCGGCGTCCTCGCTGGTCAGCGACTCGCGGACCTCGCGGATCGCCGTCTGGATCTGCTCCTTGGAGGCCTCGTCGACCTGCTCGCCCAGGTCGGCGAGCTGCCGCTCGGCCTGGTAGGCGGCGTTCTCGCCGGCGTTGCGGGCCTCGGCCAGCTCGCGCAGGCGCCGGTCCTCGTCGGCGTGCGACTCGGCGTCGGCGACCATCCGCTTGATCTCCTCGTCGGACAGGCCGCCGCCGGCGCGGATCTCGATCTTCTGCTCCTTGCCCGTGCCGAGGTCCTTGGCGGACACGTTCAGGATGCCGTTGGCGTCGATGTCGAACGCGACCTCGATCTGCGGGACGCCGCGCGGCGCCGGCGGGATGCCGGTGAGCTGGAACTTGCCCAGCGACTTGTTGTAGGCCGCCATCTCGCGCTCGCCCTGCAGGACGTGGATCTCGACGCTCGGCTGGTTGTCCTCGGCGGTCGAGAACACCTCGGCCTTGCGGGTCGGGATCGTCGTGTTGCGCTCGATGAGCTTCGTCATGACGCCGCCCTTGGTCTCGATGCCCAGCGTCAGCGGGGTCACGTCGAGCAGCAGGACGTCCTTGACGTCGCCGGCCAGCACGCCCGCCTGGATGGCGGCGCCCACGGCCACGACCTCGTCCGGGTTGACGCCGCGGTGCGGGTCCTTGCCGGTGAGCTCCTTGACCTTCTCCTGGACGGCCGGGACGCGGGTCATGCCGCCGACGAGCACGACGTGGTCGATCTTGTCGGCGCCCTTCTCCTTGGCGTCGTCCAGCGCCTGGCGCACCGGCGCCACGACGCGGTCGACCAGGTCGGCGGTCAGCTCGTTGAACTTCGCGCGCGTGAGGCGCTGGTCCAGGTGCTTGGGGCCGCTCTGGTCGGCGGTGATGAACGGCAGGTTGATCTGCGTCTCCTGCGCGGAGGACAGCTCGATCTTGGCCTTCTCGGCCGCCTCGTAGAGGCGCTGCAGGGCCATCGGGTCCTGCGTCAGGTCGATCGCCTGGTCGCGCTTGAACTCCGCGACGAGCCAGTCGACGATCGCCTTGTCGAAGTTGTCGCCGCCGAGGTGGTTGTCGCCGGCGGTCGACTTGACCTCGAACACGCCGTCGCCGATCTCCAGCACGGACACGTCGAACGTGCCGCCGCCGAGGTCGAAGACGAGGATCGTCTGGTCGGTCTCCTTGTCGAGCCCGTAGGCCAGCGAGGCCGCGGTCGGCTCGTTGATGATGCGCTTGACGTCGAGGCCGGCGATCCGACCGGCGTCCTTGGTCGCCTGGCGCTGGTCGTCGTTGAAGTACGCCGGGACCGTGATGACGGCGCTGTCGACCGTGTCGCCCAGGTAGGCCTCGGCGTCGGCCTTCAGCTTGGCCAGGATCATCGCGCTGATCTCCGGCGGGCTGTACTGCTTGCCGCCCGCCTCGATGCGCGCGTCGCCGTTGGGGCCGGAGACGACCTTGTAGGGGACGATCGACTCCTCCTCGCGCACCTCGGCCTCCTTGCGGCCCATGAAGCGCTTGACGGAGAAGATGGTGTTGCCGGGGTTGGTCACGGCCTGGCGCTTGGCCACGGTGCCGACCAGGCGCTCGCCGCTCTGCGTGAAGGCGACGACGGACGGGGTCGTGCGACCACCCTCGGCGTTCTCGATGACGGTGGGCTCCCCGCCCTCCAGCACGGCCATGCAGGAGTTGGTGGTGCCCAGGTCGATGCCGATGGTCTTGCCCATAGGTGGTGAGTGCTCCCTCGTTCTTGCGAATGAAATCTGAGCGACATTATGGCAGATTTTTCGCACCGCTTCCACGCGGGAGCGGCAACGGCATCGGCAGCCGCGCCGCCCGGCTTTCGCACGGGCGCCGGGGCCTGGACGGACGGTCCGCGTGCGGTCGCCGCTACGCGCGGCGCTCCGGGCACATCCGCCGCAGCGCGCAGCCGCGGCAGTCGGGCGTGCGGGCGTGGCACGTGCGCCGGCCGTGGCGCAGGAGGTTCACGTGCAGCTCGAGCGCCTCGCCGCGCGGGGTCAGCGCGAGCATGTCGTCGTGCATCTCCTCGAAGCCGGCCTTGGGGCGGAACAGGTGCAGGCGCGAGCCGACCCGCGAGACGTGCGTGTCGACCGGGACGTCGTGCATCCCGAAGCTGAAGCACAGGACGCAGGCGGCGGTCTTGCGCCCGACGCCGGGCAGCGCGCACAGCTCGGCCTGGGCCTCGGGGACGGTCAGGCTCGCGAGGTGGTCGAGCGACAGCGGCTCGCCGATCGCGCGCAGGATCGCCTGGATGCGCGCGCTCTTGACCTTCGAGATGCCGCCGGGCCGGATGGCCTCCTCGACCTCGGCGTTGGGCGCGTCGCGGACGGCCTCCCACGTGGGGAAGCGCTCGGTGAGGCGCAGGTAGGCGACGTCGCGGTTGCGGTCGTTCGTCGACTGCGACAGCACGGTGAGGACGAGCTCGTCGAGCGGGCGCCGGTGCGGCGGCGCGACCGGGCGGCCGTAGACGGTGCGCAGGCGGTCGCGGATGGCGCGGACGCGGCGGCGCGACGGGCGGGCCCAGTCGCGGACGGCCGTGCTCACGTCGCGCCCCACCGCGCGACGGTCCGGGCGGCCTCGGCGACCGCCTCGCGCAGCCCGACCGCGAGCGCCGCCGGGTAGAAGTCCGTGCGCGAGAGGTGGGCGACGAGCACGGCCGTGAGCGTGTCGCCCGCGCCGGTCGCGTCGACGACGGTCGCGGGCACGCCGGGCACGGTCGCGCGGACCTCGCCGCGCAGGATCGCGCCCTCCGGGCCGAGCGTGATCACGACGTTGCGCACGCCGCCGGCGAGCAGGCCGGCGGCGGCCGCCTCCGGGTCGCGCTCGCCCGACAGCAGCTCGGCCTCGCGGCGGTTGCACTTCAGCAGGAAGAGGCCGGGCAGGCACTCGCGCGCGAGCGTGACCGCGCGCCCGGGGTTGTCCCAGCGGTGCAGGCGCAGGTTGGGGTCGAAGATGACCGGCTTGCCGTGCTCGAGCATGTGCGCGCGGACGTGCATCGTCACCTCGCGCTCGCGCTCGTCGACGAGCGTGTTGGACGCCATCACGAGCGCGCCGCACGCCTGCGCGGCCGCGCCGAGCCGCGGCGCGATGTGCTCCATCGCGGCGTGGATGCCGGCGCCGTAGATGAGGTAGTCGGGCTCGCCGTCGCGGTCGACGGTGACGAACGCGACCGGCGTGGGCGTGCCCTCGACGAGCTCGAACCACTGCAGGCCGACGCCCTCGGCGGTGAGGCGCTCGCGCAGCCAGGCTCCCCACGCGTCGTCGCCGGCGCCGCCGGCGAGCTCCACCTCGGCGCCGTGGCGGGCGGCCACGACCGCGACGTTGGCCATCGCGCCGCCGAAGTGCGGGACGAACGCGTCCGCGTCGGCGAGCCGGTCCACCGGCCGGTGACAGATGAGGTCGACGAGGGTCTCGCCGAGGCAGAGCACGCGCACGGTGCGCAACGGTATCGTCGCCGCTCGGTGCCCGAGATCCGCGAGCACACCGCAGAGCTGGACGACCAGCCCGTCTTCTGGCGCTCGGCGCCCGCGATCGACGGCGGCCCGCCGGTCCTGTACGTGCACGGGGTCCCGACGAACGCGGACCTGTGGACGCCGTTCCTGGAGCGCACCGGCGGCATCGCGGTCGACCTGCCCGGCTTCGGGCGCTCGGGCAAGCGCGGCGACCTCGAGTACACCGTGCCCGGGTACGCGCGGTTCCTGGAGCGCTTCCTCGACCTGGTCGAGGTCGACGCGGTGCGGCTCGTGTGCGAGGACTGGGGCGCCGCCGCGCTGGGCTGGGCGCAGGAGCATCCCGACCGCGTGACGCGCCTCGTGCTGATCGACGCGGTGCCGCTGATCGCCGGCTACCGCTGGCACCGGATCGCGCGCGTGTGGCGCACGCCCGTCCTCGGGGAGCTGGCGATGGGCGCGTCGGTGCGGCCGGTGCTGCGGGCGCTGCTCCCGCGCGAGCTCGTGTCGATGGTGGCCGACGCGCTGGACCAGGGCACGCAGCGCGCGATCCTGCGCCTCTACCGCTGGGCGGACCCCGAGCGGCTGGCGCAGGCGGGCGCGCGGCTGGGCGCGATCGAGGCGCCGGCGCTCGTGGTGTGGGGCGAGCGCGACCCGTACATCCCGGTCCGCTTCGCGCACGCGTACGCGGCGCTGCTGGGCGGGGAGGTCGAGGTCGACGTGCGGCCCGGCGCCGGCCACTGGCCGTGGCTGGCCGACCCGGGCGTGATCGACCGGGTCACCGGGTTCCTGGCCGGCGAGCGAGCGGCCGCCGCCTAGGCGAGAGTCCCCCTAGATGAGGGCCGGGGCGCCGAAGCCGGCCAGCACCGCGCGGTGACGCGGCGGGAGCGTCGCGCGCACGCAGCCGTCGCAGTCCAGGCGCGACCAGGCCCCCAGGCCGGTGACGCGGAACAGGGCCCGCGCGGCCGGCGACGGCGAGCGCAGGACGAGCTCGCAGTGCTCGGCGCAGCCGCGGCGGGCGGCGTCGACGAGCACGCGCAGGCCGGCGACGTCGAGCATGGCGAGGCGGGAGAGGTCGAGGACGAGCTCGCTGCCCATGCGCTGGGCGTCGAGCAGGACCCGGGCGAGCGGGAGCGCGGACGCGCCGTCGAGCTGGCCCTCGAGCCGCAGGCAGACGGCCGAGCCGGCGGGCGGCGCGGGACGGATGCGCAGTCGAGCCGCCACCATCTCCACGGTCCCCGATGAACTCACCTCGGCAGCACCTCTCCTGTCGTCGCTCCCCGGCTCGCTCCCGCTTGATCGGGAAATCTACAGAGCGAGTCAAGCCCTCCCCGTGACGACGCAGCTTGCCTGTCGGCGGCCCCGCTCAAACGGCCTGACAATTCGGCGGGTCCACCGCGAGCACGGTCCAGCGGCCCGCGCGCGCGGCCACCTCAGCCCGGGACGGCGCCGGGGACGCCGGGCCGGTGACCCGATCTCTCGCCGTTTGCAGGACGAACGCGGAGCAGCGCTCCGGCGGCGGCGCGGTCGGGGCGCACACCGCGTTCGGGTGCACGTCGAGCATCGCCGCGAGCGCGCTGTGGAAGGCGAGGTTCACGCACGGCGCGCCCGCCGCCAGCCGGCGCGCCCCGACCGCATCGACGGCGCGACGCAGGTCGCGCTGGGCCTCCACGCGGTCGGCCACCGCCTCGACGTCGCCGGCGACCCGGTCCACGCGGCCCGCCCCGAACCACGCCGTCGCCGCGACCAGCACCGCGACCGCGGCCACCGGCGCCGCCGGACCCCGGGGCGCCGCGCCGCGCACCAGCCACACGAGCCCGATCGCCCCCAGCACGCTCCACAGCGCCGCCGCCGGCACCTGAAAGCGGTCCAGCCCCGGGTAGCCGGCCAGGTCCATCGCCACGACCGTCAGCGTCCAGGCCGCAGCCACCCCGCCGAGCAGCAGGACCTCCCGGTCGCGCGCCCGCCACCCGGCGACGGCCGCGACCGCGACCCCCGCCCACGCGGGCGCGAACGGGACCGCCACGCCGAAGACCGAGCCGGCCGGCTGCGTGCTCGCGCGCGCCCGGTCGGAGCCCGAGAGCGGGTCGCCCGAGCCGAGCCACTCGCCGCCGACCCACAGCACCGCGACGAGCGCCACCGCGGCGGCGACCGCCCAGCGCAGGCCCGGCCGCTCGCGCCACACCCACGCGCCGGCGACGGCCAGCAGCGGCCACGCCTCCGGCCGCAGCAGCGCCGCGCCGGTGAGCGCGGCCAGCAGCCAGCCGTGGCGGTCGTCGAGCGCGGCGAGCACGGCGCCGAGCAGCAGCGCCACCACGACCGGCTCGCTGTAGCCCTCGGCGACGTAGCGGGGCCAGCCGGCGACGAGGACGAGCAGGACGACCGCGAGCACGCCCGCCGGCCAGCCGGCCCGGCGCGCCGCCAGCACCCAGGCCAGCGCCAGCGCGCCCAGCGCCGCCGCGCGCTCGACCCCCAGCCACGCCGCCGCGGGCGACCCGCCCAGCAGCGCGACCGGCGTCCCCAGCAGCGGCGGCAGCGGCTTCCACGCGCTGAGGCCCGTCGTGTCGAGCGCACCGTCGGCCAGCTCGCGCGCCCACAGCGACCACGACCAGGCGTCGTAGATCAGCGCGAACGGGGCCAGCAGCGAGAGCGCGGCCAGCAGCGCGCACACGCCGGCGACCGCCCATCCGGCCGCGGCCACGCGGCGACCGGAGGCCACGACTGCCATAGGGTCAATGCTATGCGCCGGCCCGAGCTGCCCTGCGTCCTGCTGGCGGCCGCGATCGGCGCCGCCTACCTGGCGTTCGCTCCCGGCGGGGCCGACCTCGTCGCCGCCGCGTTCCGCAGCGACCTGTTCGCCCGCCACGGCTTCGTCACGGTCAACGAGGCCTGGTACGGCGGCCATCACGTGCCCGCCTACTCGCTGCTGGGCGCGCCGCTCATGACCTGGCTGGGGCCGCGGGTGTCGGCGACGATCGCGGTCGTCGTCGCGTCGGGGCTGTTCGCCGCGCTGCTGCAGCGGACCGTGCCGCGCCACCCGACGCTGCCCGCGGCGGTGTGGTTCGCCGCCGGCGCCGGGGCGATGCTCTTCACCGACCGGATCGCGTTCCTCACCGGGCTGCCGTTCGCGCTCGGGGCGCTGCTGGCGCTCGCGTACGACCGGCGCGCCCTCACGCTCGCGCTCGCCCTCGTCACGCCGCTCGTGAGCCCGGTCGACGGCGCGTTCCTGGCGCTCGCCGCCGTCGCCTGGGGGATCGCCGCCCGCCGGCCGCTGGGCGCGGGGATCGCCGTCGCCGCGCTCGCGCCCGTCGCCATCCTCAACGCGATCTTCCCCGAGGGCGGCGACTTCCCGCTGCCGGCCACCGTGTACTGGCCCGCCCTCGCCGCGCTGGCGATCGTGTGGTGGGCGGCGTCGGACCCGAAGCTGCGCACCGTCCGCATCGGCGCCGTCCTGTACGCGGCCGCGCTGACGCTGTGCTTCCTGGTCCCCAACGCCGCGGGCGCGAACGTGACCCGGCTGGCCGCGCTCGCCGCGGGGCCCGTCCTCGCGCTCGCGATGTGGAACCGCCACCGCGCGCTGCTGGCCGTCCTCGTCCTGCCGATGGCCTACTGGACGCTGCTGCCCGCGGCGACGTCGGTGACCCGCGCGGCCGGCGACCCGTCGCGCCACGCCCGCTACTACGACGGGCTGCTGGCCGAGCTCGAGCGCATCCAGGACCGCGACGGGCCGGTGCGCGTCGAGATCCCGTTCACCCAGGACCACTGGGAGGCGCACTACGTCGCCGAGCACGTGCCGATCGCGCGCGGCTGGCTGCGCCAGCTCGACCGCGACGTCAACGGGATCTTCTACGGCCGCCCGCGCCTGAACCCCGACAACTACACCGCCTGGCTGCGCGACAACGCGATCTCCTACGTGGCCGTGCCCGACGTGCCGCTCGACGGCTCCGCCGCCACCGAGTCGCGCGTGATCCGGGCCGGGCTGCCGGCGCTGCGCGAGGTGTGGCACGACCGCCACTGGACGCTGTACCGCGTGGACGGCGCCCGCTCCTTGGGCGTCACGTCCATCGGGCCCGACGGGTTCACCGTCGAGGCGACCCCGGGCCGCCTCACGATCGACACGCGCGTGCGCTTCAGCCCGCACTGGGCGGTCGTGTCCGGCGACGGCTGCGTCTCCGAGGCGCCCGGCGGGTGGACGCGCGTGACCGCGCGCGCGCCCGGCGAGCTGCGCGTCGGCGTGCGGATCGCGCCCCTGCGGGCCGCGCTGGGCCGCACCGGCGAACGCTGCGCGTAGCGCGCGAAACGGTGGGGGTGCCCGCACCAAGCCCGGGATCCCACCTGGGTAACATCCCGAGACCATGGCAGCGGGTCAGGTGAGGTCACTCATGACACGGGCCACGCCCCACGGTCCGGTCGATCTGCTGCGCCAGTTCCTCCTCTTCGGGATCGCGTACTACGTCTACCGGCTGACGCGCGGCGCGATCGACGGCAACCCGTCGATCGCGTTCGAGAACGCGCGCACGCTGATCGACGTGGAGCGCACGCTGCACATCTTCGTCGAGCCGAGCGTGCAGAGCTGGGCGTCGGGCTGGAGCTTCGTGACCGACGCCGCCGCGTGGATCTACATCAACGCCCAGAGCTCGGTGACGCTCGGCGCGCTCGCCTGGCTCTACCTGTTCCGCAACGAGTCGTTCTACTTCGTGCGCAACATGTTCGGCGTCGCGTTCGCGCTCGCGCTCGTCGGCTACGTCGTGTACCCGACCGCGCCGCCGCGGTTCATGCCGGAGTGGGGCTTCGAGGACACCGTCTCGCACTACACCGGCGTGCCGCAGGACAGCGTCGCCGTGAACGCGCTCTTCAACCCGTACGCGGCGGTGCCGTCGATGCACGTCGCGTTCGCGCTCATGATCGGCTGGCCGCTCGCCCGGCTCGTGCGCTGGCGGCCGCTGAAGATCTTCTGGTTCGTCTACCCGTTCATCGTGACGTTCGTGATCGTCGTCACCGCCAACCACTTCATCGCCGACGCGTTCCTGGGCGCCCTCACCGCGGCCGCGGGTGCCTACGCGGCGGCCTGGATGGCGCGGGCGCGCCCCGAGGCGTGGCGCTTCATGCCACGCGAGGCGCGCGCGACGGCGTAGCCTCCGCGCGATGAACGCTGAACGACAGCCCGTCCGGGAACGGCTCGTCGCGCGCTCCGCCCAGCAGCGCGAGATCGTGCGCACCCGCCTGATCGAGTCGCGCCTGACGCCGAACGCGATCTCGCTGACCGGCCTGGTGCTGAACGTCGTCGCCGCGGTGCTCGTCCTGGAGCGGATGTACTTCCTGGCCGGGATCGCGTTCATCGTCGGCTCGGTGTGCGACACGCTCGACGGCCGCTACTCGCGCATGAGCGGGAAGGGCTCGCCGTTCGGCGCGTTCCTCGACTCGACGCTGGACCGCATCGAGGAGGGCATCGTGCTGGCCGCGGTCTGCGTCGTCTTCGCCGACGACGGCCGCGAGTGGGCGGCGGGCGCCGTCGTGATCGCGGTGCTCGCGTCGCTGATGGTGTCCTACACGCGCGCGCGGGCCGAGGCGCTCGGCGTGGAGTGCAAGGTCGGCATCGCCACGCGCGCGGTGCGGGTCGTGATCCTGTCGATCGGCCTGGTGTTCGCCAAGGGCGCTTCGCTAGGGTCGTTCGAGCTCCTCGAGCCGGCTGTGTACGTGCTCGCGGCGCTATCCGTCTTCACCGTGTTCCAGCGGATCTTCCACGTGCGCGCGGCGCTCAACGCCCCGCCGGCGACGTAACGTCACCGCGCGCCCGGGGTACTGATCCGCAGCTACGAGATGCCCCAGGAGGGTGTGAATTTGAGCACGACCACGAACGGCGCGAGTCGCTACCAGACCGGCAAGGTCCGCGTGGCGATCATCGGCGTCGGCAACTGTGCCTCTGCCTTCGTGCAGGGCGTGCACTACTACAAGAACGCCGATCCTTCCGAGCGCGTGCCCGGCCTCATGCACGTCGACCTCGGCGGCTACCACATCCGCGACATCGAGTTCACGTGCGCGTTCGACATCAACGCCACGAAGGTCGGCAAGGATCTGGGCGAGGCGATCTGGGCCGAGCCGAACAACACGATCAAGTTCTGCGACGACGTCCCCGCCTCGCTGGGCGCGCCGGTGTACCGCGGCATGACCCACGACGGCCTGGGGCGCTACCTCAAGGAGAAGATCACCAAGGCCGAGGGTCCCACGGACGACATCGTCCAGATCCTCAAGGACACGCACACGGACATCGTCGTGTCCTACCTGCCGGTCGGCTCCGAGGAGGCGACCAAGTGGTACGTCGAGAAGGTCATCGAGGCCGGCTGCGGCTTCGTCAACTGCATCCCGACGTTCATCGCCTCGTCGGAGTACTGGAACAACCAGTTCACGAAGGCGGGCCTGCCGATCGTCGGTGACGACATCAAGTCGCAGGTCGGCGCCACGATCACGCACCGCGCGCTGGCGCGCCTGTTCCACGACCGCGGCGTGAAGATGGTCCACACGTCGCAGCTCAACGTCGGCGGCAACATGGACTTCTACAACATGCTCGAGCGCGATCGGCTCGAGTCCAAGAAGATCTCCAAGACGCAGGCCGTCACGTCGATCATGGGCCACACGCTGCCCGCCGACGACGTCTACATCGGGCCGTCGGACTACGTGCCGTGGCTGACGGACCGCAAGTGGGCGCACATCCGCGTCGAGGGCCAGGCCTTCGGCGACGTGCCGCTCAACGTCGAGATGAAGCTCGAGGTGTGGGACTCCCCCAACTCGGCCGGCATCGTCATCGACGCGGTCCGCTTCTGCAAGCTGGCGCTGAACCACGGGCTGGCCGGCCAGCTCGACGGGCCCAGCTCGTACCTCATGAAGTCCCCGATGAACCAGCGCCCCGACGACGAGGCGCGTCGCCTGAGCGAGGAGTTCATCGAGCAGTACAAGGGCCTGCCCGGCACCAAGCCGGTCGGCGAGCCGGCGGTCACGCCGGTCGCGTCCGACTCGTAGGCCCCGCACGAGCGCCGGCGCGCGCCACGGCCCGACTATCCTGGCGGGCCGTGGCGCCGCTGACGATCGCCCAGGTCACCCCGTACACGTGGGAGTCCGGGCACGAGATCAACCGGATGGTCGCCCGGGTCTCCGACGAGCTGGCGGACCGGGGCCATCGCGTCCTCGTCGTGGCGCCGTCCGGCGACCACGCCGCGGTCCGCGCCACGCGCGCCGCGATCCGCGCCGCGCGCGAGAAGCCCGGCGCGCTGTTCACCGACGGCGCGCCGCGGGTGCTCGCCGTCGGCGAGGGCCTGCCGGCGGGCTCGCGCCGGGCCGCGCTGCCGATCGATGTGTCGCGCACGGTCGACGCGCTGCACGCCGGGGTCGCGCTGGACCTGTGCCACGTGCACGACCCGTTCGCGCCGACCGTCGCCGCCGCCGCGCTGCGCGCCTCGCGCTCGCTCAACGTCGGCACGTTCCACCAGCCGACCGAGCGCATCCTCTCCACCCAGGTCGCGCGCAAGCTCGTCGAGCGGATCTTCGGCCGCCTCGACGCCCGCACGACGCCCTACCAGACGACCGCACGGCTCATGGAGCGCTGGTTTCCGGGCGAGTACCGGGTGATCGCGCCCGGCGCGACCCCGGTCGAGCGCCCCGCCCGCGACCCGTCCGGCCCGCTGCGGATCGCGTTCGTCGACCTCGAGGAGCGCCAGGCGCTGCGCACGTTCCTGCGCGGGCTGCGCACGCTGGGGCTGGACCTGCCGTGGGAGGCGACGGTCCTCACCGCCCGCGGCGCCTCGTCGTCGACCCCGCTGCGCGCCGACGTCCGCGCGCGGGTCCGCTTCGTCACGCCCGACGAGCTCGACGAGGGGACGCTGCTGGCGAGCAGCGACGTGCTCGTCGCCGCGTCGACGGGCGACGCGCCCACGCCGGACCTGCTGCTGCGCGCCCGCGCCGCCGGCGCCATCCCGGTCGCCAGCCGCCTGCCCGTCTACGAGGAGGTGCTCGGCGACGGCACCGCCGGCCTGCTGTTCGAGCCGCGCGACACCGAGACGCTCGCCGCCCAGCTCGCCCGCGTCGCCGCCGACGCCGAGCTGCGCACCCGGCTCGCCGGCGCGCCGCCGCCACGCACGCCCGGCGAGGTGGTCGACGAGCTCGAGGACGTCTACGCGCAGCTCCTGGCGCGCCGCCACGACGGCCGCGGCGACCCCGCGCTGCGCGCGCGGCTGCGCCGCCGGCGGCTCATCGACGTCGACCTGCACATGCACACCGACCACTCCGGCGACTGCGCCACCCCGGTCGAGGTGCTGCTCGACACCGCGCGCCGCCAGGGCCTCGGCGCGATCGCCGTCACCGACCACAACGAGATCTCCGGCGCGCTGGAGGCGCAGGCCAAGGCCGCCCGCTTCGGCGTGAAGGTCATCGTCGGAGAGGAGGTCAAGACCGCCAGCCAGGGCGAGGTCATCGGCCTGTTCCTGCAGGAGAAGATCCCGCGCGGCCTGACGCTCGAGGAGACCGTCGCCGAGATCAAGCGCCAGGGCGGGCTCGTCTACGTGCCGCACCCGTTCGACCGCATGCACGCGGTCCCCGACTACGAGAACCTGCTGGCGATCATCGACGACATCGACGCGATGGAGGTCTTCAACCCGCGGGTGGCGATCGGCGCCTTCAACGAGGAGGCCGAGCGCTTCGCGGCCAAGTACGGCATCGTCGCCGGCGCCGGCTCGGACTCGCACGTCGCCCAGGGGCTCGGCTCGGTGCGGATCCGGATGCGCGACTTCGACGGGCCGCAGGAGTTCCTCGAGTCGCTGCGCGACGCCGACATCGTGCGCCGCCCCACCTCGCTGCTCTACGTCCAGGCGCTGAAGTTCCTGGAGACGAAGGCCACCCCGCCAGGGGCCCGCGCGGCCCGCAAGGCGAGGCGCGTGGCCCGCGCGACGCGCAAGTCGTGATGCAGGCGCAGGGACCACAGGGCCAGCCGGTGAATGAGACCGGCGACGCCATGCGGGCCACTGACGACGAGATCGCCGAGAAGTACCTGGAGCGGGCCATCCGCGAGCTGAACGCGCTGACCCGGGAGCTCCAGTCCTGTCCCCACTGCCCCCGCGGAAGCCTGATGCCGGTCCTCGGCTCCGGCCATCCGCAGGCCGACGTGATGCTCCTCAAGCACGCGCCGGTGCCCTCCGAGATCGAGGAGGGCGTCGCGTTCTACGGGCGCGCCGGGACCGCGCTCATGAAGTCCCTCAAGCGGCTGGCGATCGATCCGCTGGCCGTCTACGGGACCGTGTGCGTGAAGTGCCCCGTCGGCGACCCGGCGCTCGCCGAGCCGGCGTGCGTGGCGCGGATCGTCGAGGAGATCGCGATCGTCCAGCCGAAGATCGTCGTCGTGATGGGCGCCGACGCGCTGGCCGCCCTGAACGAGGTGGCGGTGCCGCTGGCGCGCGAGCTGGAGCCGGCGCTCGGCGTCGTCCAGCCGTTCACCCCGTCGACCGAGGCGCTGTACGTCCCCAACATCGACGACGCGCTCGACGAGGAGGCCGCCAAGCGCGCGTTCTGGCGCGCGTTCCGGGTCCTGGGCGACTGGTACGCGGATCTGCCGCCGTACTGAGCCCTCGTCGCGATACGGTGTCGCCATGGAACTCGAGGAGCGCGAAGGCATCGAGCCGATCCGGGACCGGTGCGAGGAGTGCGGGGCCAAGCTGACCCCGCAGGAGATCCAGGCGGTGCTCGAGAACGGCGGGCCCGCGCTGTGCACGGTGCACGCGACCGAGATCGCGCCGCTCCCCTCCCCCGACGACGCGCCGTCGACCGACTAGCGCGACGGCGGGCCGATCAGCCCGCGGTCAGGACGACCTTGCCGAGCTTGCCTCCGGCCGTGAAGCGGTCGTAGGCCGCCTCCGCCTCGGCGAGCGCGAACGTGTCCGCGACGGGGACCCGCACGCGCCCGGCCGCCAGCGCGGGCAGGACCTCGCGCTCCACCGCGCGGGCCGTCAGCGCCTTCTCCTCCAGCGGGCGGGGCCGCAGGGTCGAGCCGCGCAGCGTCGCGCGCTTGCCCATGACCGCCAGGAGGTTCACCTCGGCCTTGAAGCCGGCGCCGACGCCGATCACGACGATGCGCCCGCCGGTGTCCAGCGCCTTGAGGTTCGCGGGCATGTTCGGCGCGCCGACGAGCTCGAGCACGACGTCGAAGGGGCCAAGCGCTTCGAACCCGTCGGGGTCGGCGACGGTCTCGGCGCCGAGCGCGGCGACCGCGTCGCGAACGTCGGGGTTGCGCACGGTCGCGGTGACCCGGGCGCCGGTGAGCGCGCCGAGCTGGACGGCGGCGGTGCCGACGCCGCCGGCGGCGCCGTGGACGAGCAGCCGCTCGCCGGGGCGCAGGCCGCCCTGCGTGAACAGCGCGTCGTGGGCGGTGGTGAACACCTCGGGGAAGCCGCCCGCGGCCGGCCAGTCGATCCCGTCGGGGACCGGCATGAGCTGGCGCTCGTGGACCACGGCGAGCTCGGCCTGCCCGCCGCCGCCGAGGATCCCCATCACGCGGTCGCCCTCGGCGAAGCGGGTCGCGCCCGGGCCGAGCGCGGCGACCTCGCCCGCGAGCTCGAGCCCGGGGATGTCGGGCGGCGAGCCGGGCGGAGCCGGGTAGCCGCCCTTGCGCTGCAGGATGTCGGCGCCGTTGAGGCCCGCCGCGCGCACGCGGATCAGGACCTCGCCGTGCCCCGGGGCGGGGTCGGGGTGCTCGGCGAGCTCCAGCGCGCCGCCGTCTCGGATCGTCACCGCGAGCATGGGCGCAAGGGTACGCGGCGTTCGAGGGCGAGCATCGTCAGGGCGCCGAGGACGAAGCCGAGCAGGTGCTCGACGTTGGCCAGCAGCGACGAGTCCGTGACGCTGATGCCGATGCCCGCGAGCACGAACGCGCCGACGAACAGCGCCATCCGCCGGCCGCCGACGACGGCGAGCGCGCCGAGCTCCCCGGCCAGGACGACCGAGACGCCGTAGTCGGGCTCGTGGACGACGCTCTCGACGAGGCCGCGGTCGATGAGCCACAGGACGCCGATGCCCGCGTAGGCGACGAGCGCCGAGCCGACGTGGGCGACGAGCGCGACCGTCCACAGCCGCGCCGCGCCGAGGCGCTCCAGCGCCACGGCGAGCACGAGCGCGAGCACGGCGAGCTGCAGCCACGGGACCCCGTCGATGACGAGGCCGCTGGTGAGCAGCAGCCACACCTCTCCGTCGGCGACCTCGCCGGGCGAGGACGCGAGCGCCCGCCAGTCGGGCTCGCCGGTGGCCTGGATGACGGCGAGGGCGGCGAGATAGGCGACGACGGACGCGGGCCCGATGAGCGCGCGCGACCGGGCCACCGCCGCCGCCGTCAGCCCACCAGCGTGATGCGGGCGCGGCGCACCATGTCGCCGCCCTGCTCATCCGGGCAGTGCTGGCGCGCGACGATCACCGCGCGGCCGGCCGGGAACTTGCTCTGCGGCGGCGTGAAGCGCAGGCGGAACGCGGCCGTGGACGGGCGCACCCGCCCGACGCCGACCGGCGCGCTCCAGCGCTCGCCGTCGGCGCGCCCGCGGATGCGCACGCGGACGCGGTCCGAGCAGCCGGCCCCGACCACCCAGGACTGGCCCTGGATGATCGCCGTCTCCCCGAGCGTGAGGCGACGGGGATCGACGCGGATCGACGGGTCCACGGAGGCGGCGGCGGGGCCGGCCGCGAGGGCGGCCAGCGCGGTCGCGGCCGCGGCGGTGGTGAGGGAGCGACGCATAGCCGCGCCAGGGTAGTGGGAGCGGCCGTGTCGTCACGTTCGCCCGCCCTCCTGCGTTGAGCAGGCATGGGCCGCCCGCGCGACCGCTCCTGGCAGCTCCCGTTCGTCGCCCTCGCCGCGATCTGGGGCGCGAGCTTCCTGTTCATCAAGGTCGCCGTCGAGGACCTGCCGCCGGTCGCGGTCGCGCTGGGGCGCGTCGCGCTCGGGGCCGCGGTCCTGCTCGCCGTGCTCGCCGCGCGCCGGGAGGCGCTGCCGCGCGGGCGGGTCGTGTGGGCGCACCTCGCGGTCGCGGCGGTGCTGGTCAACGCGGTGCCGTTCACGCTGTTCGCCGCGGGCGAGGAGCACGTGTCGTCCGTCCTGGCCGGGATCTGGAACGCGACGACGCCGCTGTGGACGCTGGCGGTCGTGACGATCGCGCTGCCGGAGGAGCGGCCCACGCGGGCGCGCGTGGCGGGCCTGGCCGTCGGCTTCGCGGGCGTGCTCGTCGTGCTCGGCCCGTGGCGCGGGCTGGGCGGCGCGGAGCTCGAGGGCCAGCTCCTGTGCGGGGCGGCCGTCATCGGCTACGCGCTCGGGTTCCCGTACATGCGCCGGTTCCTCTCGGGCCGGCCGGAGTCGGGCGTGTCGATCGCCGCCGGCCATCTCGTGTGCGCGACCGCGATGCTCGCGATCGCCGCCGCGGTCACCGGCGCCGCCCCGCGCGGGCTGGCCACCGACACGGTGGGCGCGATGCTCGGGCTCGGCGTGCTGGGCACCGGGCTGGCCTACGTCCTGAGCTTCGCGATCGTCCGCCGCGCCGGGGCGACCACCGCGACGAGCGTCACGTACCTCATCCCGCTGTTCTCGACCGCGCTCGGGATCGCCGTCCTCGGCGAGTCGCTGACGTGGAACCAGCCCGTGGGGGGCGCGATCGCGCTCGCGGGAATCGCCCTGTCGCAGCACGCGATGCGTCTACGATGGCGCGCATGGCAGGCGCGCGCAGGGGTGTCGCAGCAGCCGCCGGCGGCCTCGCCGCCGCGCTCGCGCTCGCCGCGCCACCGGCCCACGGACACGGCGACCTCGCCTCCCCGCCCGGCCGGACCACCGTCTGCTTCGCGCTGAACCGCGACGCGCCGCCGTGCGCGGCCGCGTGGCGCGCCGAGCCGCAGGCGCTGTACGACTGGATGGAGGTCAACATCGGCAACGCCGCCGGCCGCCATCGCGCGCTCATCCCCGACGGCGAGCTGTGCTCCGCCGGCCGGGCCAAGTACGCGGCGTTCGACGCGCCCGGCGGCGGCTGGCCGGCAACCCCGCTGCAGGCGGGGCCCAGCACCTTCGTCTACAAGGCGGTCGCCCCGCACGCGACGCTCTACTACCGCTTCTACCTGACCCACGAGGGCTGGGACGACCGGCGCGCGCTGCGCTGGGACGACCTCGAGCTGATCCACGACTCCGGCCGCCGCCCTGCCTCCGCGCGCGAGACGTTCGACGTCGACGTGCCGGCCCGCACCGGCCACCACATCCTCTATCTGGTGTGGCAGCGCAGCGACAGCCCGGAGGCCTTCTACTCGTGCGCCGACGTGCGCTTCGGCGGCGACGGGCCGACGGTCGCGCCGGCGCCCGCGCCGGAGACCGGGACGTCCGGGGGCGGGTCGGGCCACGGCGGCCACGCCGACGCGGCCCCGTCGCGCCCGACCGTCACGACCCGCCGCGGCCTGCGCATCCGCCGCACCGTGACCACCGACTGGGGCTCGGGCTACTGCGCGACCGTGCGCGTCGCGAACCGCACCGGGCGCCGGGTCGCGTGGCGCGCGAGCGTGCCGGCGCCGGGGAAGGTCACGTCGCTGTGGGACGCCGTGGGCCGCGACACCGGCGC
>DATMSA010000018.1:0-34054 GCA_035565675.1 Capillimicrobium sp.
TGCGTGGCCGCTCACGTGCCCTCGATGATGTCGTTCTGACGCGCGCTACGCGGCGGCTTCCCGCGCGCGGCCCTCCACGAGCAGCTCGCGCAGCACCTCGGGCGGCTGGGCGCCCGAGACCGCGACGCGCATCCCGGCGACGAAGAACGGCACCCCGCTGATGCCGATCTGGGCGGCCATGTCGAGGTCGGCGGCCACGAGGTCGGCGGCGTCGCCGCGGTCCAGGGCGGCGGGGTCGACGTCGGGCAGCAGGCGCAGGATCGTGTCGCGGTCGCCGATGTCCTCGCCCTGCCGGAAGTGGGCGGCGAACAGCGTCTCGACGGCCGCGGCCGGGTCGGGCGCGATCTTCGTCGCGCGATGCGCCAGCAGCGTGTTCGGCGCGCGCTTCTGCAGCTCGAAGCGCAGCTCCAGGCCGTCCTGGGCGGCGGCGGCGCGGACCCGGTCGCGCATCTCCTCGATGCGGGCGGGGTCGCCGAACCGGGCGCGGTAGTAGGCGTCGGCCTCGTGGCCCTCGGCGGGGATGTCGGGGTCGAGCTGGAACGCGTGCCAGCGGACCTCCACGGAGCCGGGAGCCTCGTCGGCGAGCGCCCGCTCGAGGCGGCCCTTGCCGATGTAGCACCACGGGCAGACCAGGTCCGACCACACGTCGACGGTGATGGCGCTCATCGACTGACGGTACCGTGCCGCGGGTGCCGGCCGCCGCACTCGGTCTCGCGCTCCGTGCGGCCGCCGTGCACGCGCCGTGGAACCTGCTCATCGCCCGCGCCGGCGAGCCCGCAGGCGCCCGTCGCGCTCGTCCTCGGCGGCCTGCCGACGCGCTCGCTGCCGTACGTCGCCGCCAGCGCGGCCCTGGAGCTCGTGTACTGCTCGCGACCGCCTACCGCGTCGGCGAGCTGAGCGTCACCTACCCGCTCGCGCGCGGCGGCGCGCCGGTGCTGCTCGTCGTCGCCGCCGCATTCGGTCTGGGCGGCGACGTCGCCGCGCTGCAGGTCGCCGGCGTGGCGCTCGCGGTCGCCGGCATCCTCGCGGTCCGCGGCGCGCGCTCGCCCGGCGGAGCCCTCGAGGTCGGCCTGTCGCTCGCCGTGGCCGCCTGCATCGCCGGCTACACGCTCGTCGACCGCGCCGGGGTCCAGGACGCCGATCCCATCACGTACCTGTGGCTCGTGCTCGCGCTCGCCACGCCGCCCGACCTCGTCGCGGTGCGCGAGACGAGCGTCGTGATCGCCACCGCGCTCGCCGCGATCGTCCTGCGCGAGCGCGTGTCCCCCGCGCGCTGGGCCGGCGCGGTCGTCGTGACCGCCGGCATCGCGCTCATCGCGCTCGGCTGAGGCGGCTGGCAGGATGGCGGGCCGCATGCCGCGCCGCGCCGTCGTCGTCCTCACCCTCGCCCTCGCCACCGCCGCCCTCGCCGGCTGCGGCGGCGAGTCCGCCGACCTCTTCGCCGTCGACCGCACCGGCGACGTCCCCGGCGCCGACCTCCGCGTGGTCGTCAACGACGCCGGGCCGGTGCGCTGCAACGACGGCGAGGAGCACCGGCTGCCCGAGGACCTGCTGCTCGACGCCCGCGAGATCGCCCGCGACCTCGCCGAGCCCGCCGAGGAGGCGCTGCGCCTGGAGCCCGAGCCCCAGTCGGTGATGCGCTACGAGGTCCACACGCCCGAGGGGCGGATCGCGTTCGCCGACAACTCGGCCGGCCGGCCGCCGGTGCTCGACCAGCTCGCGTTCCTCGTCCGGCGCATCGCCCAGGAGGTCTGCGGCCTCGAGCGCTGACCGACCAGGCGTAGCATCGAGGTGGTGCATCGCCGCGCCTGGGTCCTGATCGGCGTCCTCGCCGCGCTGTGGGGCGCGTCGTACCTCTTCATCAAGGTCGCGCTCGACGACGGGTTCACGCCCGCTGCGGTCGTGTGGCTGCGCACCGCGCTCGCGCTGCTCGTCCTCGCCCCGGTCGCCATCCACCAGCGGGCCCTCGGCGCGCTGCGCGGGCCGGTCCTCGGGTGGATCGTCGCGCTCTCGCTGATCCAGGTCGTCGTCCCGTTCCTGCTCATCACCGTCGGCGAGCTGCACATCAGCTCGTCGCTGGCGGCGATCCTCGTCTCCGCCGCGCCGATCTTCACCGCGCTGCTGGCGCTGCGCTTCGACCCCGACGAGCGCTCGACCGGCTGGCGGGCGATCGGCATCGTCGTCGGCATCGCCGGCGTCGCGCTGCTGTTCGGCGTGGACCTCACCGGCGGCCTGGAGGAGGCACTCGGCGGCCTCGCCGTGCTGCTCGCCGCGCTCGGCTACGCGATCGGCCCGCTGATGAGCAAGCACCGCATCGCCCGCGCCGGCGTGCCGCCGGTGGCGATCGTCACCGCGGCGATGGCCGTGTCCACGCTGGTGCTCGCGCCGGTGCTGCCGTTCACCGGCGTCAGCGACGGCGGCCTCTCGCTGGACGCCGCCGGGTCGCTGCTGGCGCTCGGGCTCGGCGGCACCGGCGTGGCCTTCCTGATCTTCTACACGCTGATCGCCGACGTCGGCCCGGCCCGCGCCTCGCTCGTCGCCTACATCGCCCCCGGCTTCTCGATCGTCTACGGCGCCACGCTGCTGGACGAGACGATCACGGTCGCCACGGTGGGCGGCCTGCTCCTCATCCTCGGCGGGTCGTACCTGGGCGCCGAGGGCCGCCTGCCGTGGGCCGGGCGGCCGGTCGAGCCGTGCGGCGAGCTGTCGGAGATCGGGGGCGAGGAGCTGTCGCTCGTAGCCTCCGAGGGGCATGACCGACCCCGCCCTGGCCGCGCTGCAGGCCCTCGCCGCTGACCCGGCCGCCACGTTCCGCCCCCATCAGCGCGAGGCGATCGGCGATCTCGTCGACGGCCGCGCCCGCGTCCTGTGCGTCCAGCGCACCGGCTGGGGCAAGAGCGCCGTCTACTTCGTCGCCACCCGCCTGCTGCGCGACGCCGGTGCCGGGCCGACGCTGATCGTCTCGCCGCTGCTGGCGCTCATGCGCAACCAGATCGCCGCCGCCGAGCGGCTCGGCCTGCGCGCCCACACGATCAACTCGACCAACCGCGACGAGTGGGCCGCGGTGCGCGACCTGCTCGCCGGCGACGCCGTCGACCTGCTGCTGATCAGCCCCGAGCGCCTCAACAACCCGGCCTTCCGCGAGAGCATGCTGCCGCTGTTCGCGCAGCGGGTCGGCCTGCTCGTGATCGACGAGGCGCACTGCGTGTCGGACTGGGGCCACGACTTCCGTCCCGACTACCGGCGCGTGCGCGACATGCTCGCCGCGCTGCCCGAGGGCGTCGCCGTGCTGTGCACGACCGCGACCGCCAACGACCGCGTCGTCGCCGACGTGCTCGAGCAGCTCGACGTCGGCAGCCACGCCGAGCTGCGCACCTACCGCGGGCCGCTGGCGCGCACGTCGCTGCGCCTGGAGGTCGTCGAGCTGCCCCAGCCCGCCGCGCGCCTGGCCTGGCTCGTCACCGTCCTGCCCGAGCTGGAGGGCTCCGGGATCGTCTACACGCTCACCAAGCGCGACGCGACCGCCGTCGCCGAGTTCCTGTCGGCGCACGGGATCGCCGCCGAGGCCTACAGCGGCGAGCAGGCCAACGACGAGCGGGTGGCCGCCGAGGACCGGCTGCTGCGCGGCGAGGTGAAGGCGCTGGTGGCCACCAGCGCGCTGGGCATGGGCTACGACAAGCCCGACCTGGGGTTCGTCGTGCACTACCAGGCGCCCGGCTCGGTCATCGCCTACTACCAGCAGGTCGGCCGCGCGGGCCGCGGCGTCGACCACGCCGACGCGGTGCTGCTGCGCGGCGCCGAGGACCGCCGCATCCAGGACTTCTTCATCGAGCAGGCGTTCCCGTCGCGCGAGCGCGTCGAGGACGTGCTGCGCCAGCTCGAGGTCGCCGGCGCCGAGGGCCTCACGACGCGCGAGCTGTCCAGCGTGGTGAACCTCGGCCTCGGCCGGCTGGAGGCGATGCTGAAGGTGCTCGACGTCGAGGGCGCCGTGCGCCGCGCCGGCACGCGCTGGGCGCTCGTCGACGGCCACGCGTGGGCCTACGACGCCGAGCGCTACCGCGCGGTGACCGAGCTGCGCCGCGCCGAGCAGGCCGCGATGGCCGCGTACGGCAGCGACGGGCGCTGCCTGATGCGCACGCTGCAGGAGCAGCTCGACGACCCCGAGCCGGCCGACTGCGGCCGCTGCGCGGTGTGCACGGCGCCGCGCTTCGACGTGCCGCTGGACCAGGCACTCGTGCGCGAGGCGGCGCTGCACCTGCGCGCCCAGCCGCTCGTGCTCGACGCCAAGAAGATGGCGCCCGACGCCGAGGGCGCGATGCGCAAGATCCCCGAGGAGGTGCGCGTCGAGGAGGGCCGCGCGCTCGCGCGCATCGGCGACGCCGGCTGGTGGCCGGCGATCCAGCAGGGCCTCCAGGTGGGCCGGCTCGACGACGAGGTCGTCGACGCGCTCGCCGCCCTGGCGCGCGCGTTCGCCCCCGACGCGGCCTGGGTCACGTGGGTGCCGTCGCGGCGCGTGGACGGCGCGCTGAGCGATGCGGCCGCCCGGCTGGGCGCGGCGCTCGGCCTCCCCGTGGTCGAGGCGGTGCGGCGCACCGCGCCCGACGCGCCCCCGCAGGCGGAGATGGCCAACGCCGCCCAGCAGGTCGCCAACGTCCGCGGCGCCTTCCGCGTGCGCGCCGACCTGCCGCCCGGCGGGGCGCTGCTGCTCGACGACCGCCGCCTGTCGGGCTGGACGCTGGCGATGGTCGGCGGCCAGCTCCGCGGCCGCGGGGCGGCGGCGGTGTGGCCGCTGGCGCTGGCCAGCGCGCTGTAGCGTCCCGCCCACGATGCCCAGCCTCGACCGCGACGGCGACGTCTTCGTCCTGAACCTCGGCGCCGACGAGAACCGCTTCCACCCCGACCGGCTGTCCGAGCTCTCCGGGCTGCTCGACGAGGTCGCCGCGGCCGAGGCGCCGCGCGCGCTCGTGACCACGGCCACCGGCAAGTTCTTCTCCAACGGCCTGGACCTCGACTGGCTCGGCCGGCACGCCGACCGGGTCGACGACTACGTCGCCTCCGTGCACGAGCTGTTCGCGCGGGTGCTCGCGTTCCCGGCGCCCACGGTCGCGGCGATCCAGGGCCACGCGTTCGCCGCCGGCGCCATGCTCGCGCTCGCCCACGACTGGCGCGTGATGCGCGCCGACCGCGGCTTCTTCTGCCTGCCCGAGGCCGACATCCGCATCCCGTTCACGCCGGGGATGACCGCGCTGATCATGGCCAAGCTGCCGCGCGCGGCGCAGGTCGACGCGATGCTCGGCGCCCGCCGCTTCGGGGGCGACGCCGCCGCCTCGGCCGGGATCGTCGCCGGCGCCGTCGCCGAGCACGACGTGGTCCCGTCCGCGCTCGCGCTCGCCGCCGACCAGGCGCCCAAGGACGGGGCCACGCTGGCCGCGATCAAGCAGCGGATGTACGCGCCGGCCCTGGCCGCCCTCGCCGACCGGGAGGCCAACCGGCTCGGCGGCTGAGCGGGGTGGCACCGCGGACCGCGGTCCACTACGGTCGGCGGCGTGTCCCCCCTCGAGCAGCCGGCCACGATCGACCTCGGCGTCGTCGCCCGGCTCGGTGCCGGCGTCGCCGTGGTCGTCGCCACGCCGGACCTCGAGCTGCGGCCCACGCTCGCCCGGGCCTGGCATCCGCGGATCGACGCCGGCGGCCGGCGGGTGACCCTGTGCGTCGAGGCGCCGCTCGGCTCGCCGATCCGCGCCAACCTCGAGCGCCGCTGCGCGCTGGCCGCCACGTTCGTGCGCCCGACGACGTACCGCAGCGTCCAGGTGAAGGGCACCGTGCGCGACGTGCGCCCCTCGACGGCGGAGGAGCGGCGGGCCGTCGCGGACCACAACGCGATCTTCGTCGACGAGGTCGTCGAGGTCGGCGTCCCCGCGCGCGTCGCCGACCGCTTCCTCGACGACCGCGAGCTGCTGGCGGTCACGGTCGACGTGCGCGAGCTGTACGACCAGACGCCGGGCCCGGCCGCCGGCGAGCGGCTGTGAGCACCTCGCCGATCCCGCTGGAGTCGATCCAGCGCTGCCTGGAGGGCGTCATCCCGTCGCCGCTGGCCACCTGCTCGGCCGACGGCGTCCCGAACATCACGTACATGTCGGTCGTGCGCTACGTCGACGCCGAGCGCGTCGCGCTGTCACGCCAGTTCTTCCGCAAGACGGCCGCCAACGTCGACGAGAACCCGGTCGCGCAGGTGCTCGTCGTCGATCCCGACACGCTCGACCAGTACGCGCTCGACCTGCGTTACCTGCACACGGAGACCGAGGGGCCGATCTTCGACTCGATGAAGGCCAACCTCGACGCGGTCGCCTCCCACACCGGCGTCGGGCGCGACGTGTTCCGGCTGCGCGGGGTCGACGTCCACCGCGTCGTCGCCTGCCGCCGGATCGGGCGCGACCCCGACCCGGGCCGCCCGCGCGACCACGCGCTCGACCCGCTCAAGGCGCTGGACGACTTCGTCCGCCGCGTGGGGGAGAGCGACGACTACGACGCGGTCACGCAGGCGGCGCTCCAGGCGCTCGAGGACGTCTTCGGCTGGCCGCACGCGATCCTGCTCGGCGCGGCCGCGGGCGCCGAGCGGCTGTTCGGCGTCGCCTCCAACGGCTACCCGCGCTCGTCGGCGGGCGCCGAGGTCGCGCTGGGCGAGGGCATGATCGGCCTCGCCGCCCAGCGGCGGCGGCTGATCTGCGTGTCGAACCTGGCGCGCAGCCGGGTGATGGGCAGCGCTGTGCAGGAGCGCGCCGGGGGCGACGCGGGCGCCCCGCGCGAGATCCCGCTGCCGGGCCTGGACCGCCCGCAGAGCGCCGCGGCGGTGCCGCTCGTCGTGCACCGCGAGCTCGTCGGCGTGCTCTACCTCGAGAGCGACCGGCCAGGCGCGTTCGGGCCGCACAACGAGCGCCTGCTGCGGATCGTCGGCGGCCATCTCGCCGCCGCCCTGGCGGGGCTCGCGCACGGCCACGACACGGCCGACGCGCCGGCCGCCGACCCCGCGCCCGCGCCGCGCCCCGGCGACGCGCTCGAGGTCACCTACTACCAGGCCGACGACAGCGTCTTCGCGGGCGGCGACTACGTCATCAAGGGCGTGCCCGGGCGCATCCTGTGGAAGCTGCTGCGCGAGCACGCCGCCGACGGCCGCACCGCGTTCACCAACCGCGAGCTGCGCCTCGACGAGGCGCTCGGCCTGCCGGCCGGCAACGACAACCTCGAGGCGCGCCTCGTCGCGCTGCGCCGGCGACTGGCCGCCGGGGGCTTCGGCATCGCGCTCGAGCGGGTCGCGCGCGGCCGGATGGCCCTGCGCGTGCAGCGCCCGCTCGCGCTCTCGGAGGTGCCGACGAGCGGCCCGATGCGCGGCGCGCACCGGCGCTAGGGACCTTCTCGCATCCGCCTACGGAACTCCTAGGAGACGCGGGCGCGAGCCGCGCCTACGGTCGGCGCGTCCCATCCGACAGGAGAGAGCATGAGCAAGGTCATCGCGGTCACGGGCGCCACCGGCCAGCAGGGCGGTGGGCTCGTCCGGGCCATCCTCGCCGACCCCGACGGCGGCTTCGCGGTCCGCGCGATCACGCGCACGCCGGACTCCGACCGCGCGCAGGAGCTGGCCGCGCTCGGCGCGGAGGTCGTGCAGGCCGACATCGACGATCCCATCAGCCTGGAGCGGGCGTTCGCCGGGGCGCACGGCGCCTACTGCGTCACGAACTTCTGGGAGCACTTCGACGCCGAGCGCGAGATCATCCAGGCGCGCAACCTCGCCGACGCCGCCAAGGCCGCCGGCGTCGCGCACGTGATCTGGTCGACGCTCGAGGACACGCGCGAGCTCGTGCCGCTCGACGACGACCGCATGCCCACCCTCGCCGGGCGCTTCAAGGTCCCCCACTACGACACGAAGGGCGAGTCGGACGCGACGTTCCGCGAGCTGGGCCTGCCGGTCACGTTCCTGCGCACCTCGTTCTACTGGGAGAACATGATCGCGTTCGGCATGGGCCCGCAGCGCATGAGCGACGGCTCGCTGGCGATCACCTTCCCGCTCGGCGACGCGCGGCTGCCCGCGATCGCCGCCGACGACATCGGCCCGGTCGCCTACGCGATCTTCGCCGCCGGGGACCGCTTCGTGGGCGAGACCGTCTCGATCGCGGGCGAGCACCTCAGCGGCGAGGAGATGGCGGCGGCGCTCAGCCGGGCGCTCGGCGTCGAGGTGGGCTACAACGCCGTGTCGCCCGACGCCTACCGCGCCGCGGGCTTCCCGGGCGCCGACGACCTCGGGAACATGTTCCAGTTCAAGGCCGACTTCGAGGACCGCTACCGCGGGCCGCGCGACGTCGACGCGACCCGCGCGCTGCACCCCGGCCTGCAGACGTTCGCGGTCTGGCTGGAGCGCAAGGGCGCGCAGATCCCGCTGCCCGTCGAGGCCTGAGGCCCGCCGGTCAGGCGCTGCGGGCCGACGGGCGGCCCGTGGCGCGGACCGGCCGCCGCCGCGCCGCGTCGCGGCGCTTCGGGCGGCCCACCGTGCCGAGCACGGCGAGCGCCACGACCGCGACGCCGGACAGCAGCAGGAACCCGAGCGCGTAGCTGCCGGTGGCCGACTTCACGCCGCCCATCACCAGCGGCGGGAAGAAGCCGCCCAGGCCGCCGGCGGCGCCGACGACGCCGGTGACCGCGCCCACCTGCTGGGGGAACCACTCGGCGACGAGCTTGAACACCGCGCCGGTGCCGATCCCGAAGGCGGCGCCGAGCGTGAGGCAGCAGATCGTGAGCGGCACCATCTCGCGGTAGGTGAACGCGAGGATCGCCGCGAGGACGACCGTGGCCGCGAACGAGAGGCGCAGCACCCGCTCGGCGCCGATGCGGTCGGCGATCCAGCCGCCCACCGGGCGCCCGAGCACGGCCAGCAGCGCGAAGCCGGCGGCGCGCGCGCCCGCGTCGGCCTTCGTCAGCTCGTGCACGCCCGTGAGCAGCTTGGGCAGGTACAGGAACATCGCCACGAAGCCGCCGAAGGCGAGGAAGTAGAAGAGCGTCAGCGCCCACGCGCGCCCCGACTCGCGGAACACGCGCAGCGGCGCCAGCAGCGAGCCGCGCTGCGCCGAGGGCGGGCGGCCGTCGCGGGCCAGCAGCGCGAACGCGAGCGCGGTCGCCGCCAGCAGCCCGAGGGCGACGAGGAACGGGGCGGTCATCCCGAGCGCGTCGGCGATCCGCGGCGCGGTGAGCGCGGCGACGACCGTGCCGCCCATGCCCATGCCGTAGATGCCCAGCGCCCAGCCCTGGCGCTCCGGCCCGTACCAGCCGTTGACCATCGGGACGCCGACCGCGAACGACGCGCCGGCGATGCCGAGCAGCAGGCCGAGCGCGAGGATCACGGCGAGGCTGTCGTGGAAGACGGCCAGGCCGGCGATCGGGACGAGCGTGACGACCATGAGGACGGTGAACGTGCGCCGCCCGCCGTGACGGTCGGTGAGCAGCCCGAGCGGGACGCGCAGGACCGCGCCGAGCAGCACCGGAACGGCGACCATCGCCGATGACTCCAGGTCCGACAGGCCGAGCTGCTTCTCCAGGTCCGGCGCGAGTGGTCCGAGCAGGCTCCAGGCGTAGAAGCAGACGGCGAACGCGATCGTGGCGAGCACGAGGTTGCGCGTCTGCCCGGGCCGGGCGGCGGGGCGGTCGGTGTGGGCGGGCATCAGGGTCACCGGATCTCTCGTTGGCGCCGGACGCATTCCGATCTCGACTGACTCGGCGCGCGCGGCGGGATTCGCGACGAGCATCGACAACGGGCCCAGATCCCGCTTCGGTAGGGAAGCTGGACCGCATCTGCGGGTTTCCCGCAGACCCGCTTCGGGTTCCCCGCACTCATAACCTGAAGGACTTGTGCGGCCCGTCCCGCGCACGTACGTTCGCGGGCATGACGCCGCCCTCGCCCCGCAACCGCGCGCAGCGCCGCGCCCGTCTCGCCGCCCGTCGCTTCTTCGCCGGCGAGCCGTCGCCGGAGGGCTGGTCTGAGGTCCGCGACGACCCGCGCGCGTGGGAGCGCTTCTACCGCCGGCGCTGGCAGCACGACAAGGTCGTGCGCTCCACCCACGGGGTCAACTGCACCGGCTCGTGCTCCTGGAAGGTGCACGTCAAGGACGGGCTGATCACCTGGGAGACCCAGCAGACCGACTACCCCACCAACGGCCCCGACGTCCCCGAGTACGAGCCGCGCGGCTGCCCGCGCGGCGCCTCGTTCTCCTGGTACGTCTACTCGCCGCTGCGCATCCGCCACCCGTACGTGCGCGGCGAGCTGCTCGACGCCTACCGCGCCGCCAAGGCCGCCCACGGCGGCGACCCGGTCGACGCGTGGGCCGCCGTGCAGGCCGACCCGCAGGCGCGCTCGCGCTACCAGCGGGCGCGCGGCAAGGGCAACCTGGTCCGCGCCTCCTGGGACGAGGTGGCCGAGCTCGTCGCCGCCGCCCACGTCCACACGATCGAGCGCCACGGCCCCGACCGCGTCTTCGGCTTCTCGCCGATCCCGGCGATGTCGATGGCCTCCTACGCCGGCGGCGCGCGCTTCCTGTCGCTCATCGGCGGCGTCTGCCTCAGCTTCTACGACTGGTACGCCGACCTGCCGCCCGCCTCACCGCAGATCTGGGGCGACCAGACCGACGTGCCCGAGTCCGGCGACTGGTGGAACGCGAGCTACCTGATGATGTGGGGCTCGAACATCCCGATGACGCGCACGCCCGACGCGCACTTCATGACCGAGGCGCGCTACAAGGGCCAGAAGACCGTCGTCGTCTCGCCCGACTACTCCGACCACACGAAGTTCGCCGACGACTGGCTCCCCGCCCAGCCCGGCACCGACGGCGCGCTGGCGCTCGCGATGGGCCACGTGATCCTGCGCGAGTTCCACGTCGAGCGGCGGGTGCCGTGGTTCGACGACTACGTGCGCCGCTTCACCGACCTGCCCAACCTCGTCGAGCTGCAGGCGCACCCCGACGGCGGCTACGTCGCCGGGCGCTACCTGCGCGCCGCCGACCTCGGCGGGGCGGAGGCCGAGCGCGAGCACGCCGACTGGCGCACGGTCGTCCTGGACGAGGCCACCGGCGCCCCGGTCGTGCCCAACGGCGCGATCGGCGACCGCTGGGGCGAGGACGGAGCCGGCCGCTGGAACCTCGACCTCGGGGACGTGCGCCCGGCGCTCAGCCTCCTCGCGCTCGCCGACGAGACGGCCGAGCTGCGCCTGCCGTGCTTCGACCCGGTCGCCCCCGGCGCCCGCGACGGCGTGCTCGTGCGCGGCGTGCCGGTGCGGCGCGTGAACGGCCGCGCGGTCACCACGGTGTTCGACCTGCTGTGCGCCCAGCTCGGCGTCGCCCGCGGCGGCCTGCCGGGCGAGTGGCCGGCCGGCTACGACGACCCGGCCCCGTACACGCCCGCGTGGCAGGAGGCGATCACCGGCGTGCCGGCGGAGCAGTGCCTGAAGGTCGCGCGCGAGTTCGCCCGCAACGCCGAGCGCACGAACGGCCGGTCGATGATCGTGATGGGCGCCGGCACCAACCACTGGTTCCACTCGGACCTGATCTACCGGGCGATGCTGAACCTCGTGATGCTGTGCGGCTGCCAGGGCGTCAACGGCGGCGGCTGGGCGCACTACGTCGGCCAGGAGAAGGTCCGCCCGATCACCGGCTTCGGGACGATCGGCTTCGCGCTGGACTGGAGCCGCCCGCCGCGCCAGCAGGCCGCGACCCCGTTCTGGTACCTGGCCACCGACCAGTGGCGCTACGACCGCAGCGCCCACGACGACCTGCGCTCGCCGCTGGCCCCGCCCGGCGGCGGCCCGGCCTCGCACGCCGCCGACGCCAACGCGCTCGCCGCGCGCCTGGGCTGGATGCCCAGCTACCCGACGTTCGACCGCAACCCGCTCGACGTCGTCGCCGAGGCCGAGGCGGCGGGCCGCGCGCCCGCCGAGCACGTCGTCGACGGGCTGCGCGACGGGTCGCTGGGGATGGCCTGCGAGGACCCCGACGCGCCCGAGAACTGGCCGCGCGTGCTGACCGTGTGGCGGTCGAACCTGCTCGGCGCCTCGTCGAAGGGGCACGAGTACTTCCTCAAGCACCTGCTCGGCGTCCCCACGCACGCGGTGCGCAACGAGGAGGTCGGCGAGGACCTGCGCCCGCGCGACGTGCGCTGGCGCGACGAGGCGCCCGAGGGCAAGCTCGACCTGCTCGTCACGCTCGACTTCCGCATGAACGGGACGTGCCTGCACAGCGACGTCGTGCTGCCGGCGGCCACCTGGTACGAGAAGGAGGACGTCGCCACGACCGACCTCCACCCGTTCGTGCACGCGTTCAACGCGGCGATCAACCCGCCGTGGGAGACGCGGACGGACTGGGACATCTTCCGGCGGATCGCGCAGGAGTTCAGCCGCCTGGCCGGCCCACGCCTGGGCGTGCGCCGCGACCTCGTGGCCGCGCCGCTGCAGCACGACACGCCCGACGAGCTCGCCCAGCCGCTGGGCGAGGTGCGCGACTGGCGCGCCGGCGAGTGCGACCCGGTGCCCGGGCGCACGATGCCGAAGCTGATCGTCGTCGAGCGCGACTACGGCGCGGTCGCCGAGAAGATGGGCGCGCTCGGCCCGCTCGTCGACAGGCTCGGCACGAGCTGGAAGGGCCTCACCACGACCGGCTACGGGCCCGAGCTGGGCCACCTGCGCGACCAGAACGGGGTCGTCCGCGGCGGCGTCGCCGACGGCCGCCCGCGCCTGACGACCGCGCGCCACGCCTGCGAGGCGATCCTCGCCCTGTCGGGCGCCACGAACGGCCGCCTCGCCGTCGAGGGGTTCCGCACGCTCGAGGCGCGCACCGGCACCGAGCTGGCCGACCTGGCCGAGGACCGCGGCGACGAGATGCACACGTTCGGCGACGTCTCGATCCAGCCGCGCAAGACGATCACCTCGCCGGAGTGGTCGGGCATCGAGTCGCGCGACCGCCGCTACTCGCCGTTCACGGTCAACGTCGAGCGGCTCATGCCGTGGCGCACGCTCACCGGGCGCCAGCAGTTCTACGCCGACCACGCGTGGATGCTCGACCTCGGCGAGGGCCTGGCGACCTACAAGGCGCCGATGGACATGGCCCGCCAGCTCGGGGCCGACGGCGAGCACGGCGTCGCGGTGCGCTACCTGACGCCGCACTCCAAGTGGTCGATCCACTCGACCTACCAGGACAACCTGCACATGCTCACGCTGTTCCGCGGCGGGCCGGTCGTGTGGCTCAGCCCCCAGGACGCCGAGCAGATCGAGGTCGCCGACAACGACTGGATCGAGCTGCTCAACCGCAACGGCGTCGTCGCCGCCCGCGCGGTCGTCTCCCACCGCATCCCGGCGGGCGCCGCGTTCATGTACCACGCGCAGGACCGCCACGTGCAGGTGCCGATCTCGGAGACGACCGGCCACCGCGGCGGCACCCACAACTCGCCGACGCAGATCCACATCAAGCCGACGCACCTCATCGGCGGCTACGCGCAGCTCGCGTACGGCTTCAACTACTACGGCCCGACCGGGTCCCAGCGCGACGAGGTCGCGGTGGTCCGCAAGCGCCGCACGGAGGTCGAGTTCTGATGCGCGTCAAGGCCCAGGTGGCGATGGTGATGAACCTCGACAAGTGCATCGGCTGCCACACCTGCTCGGTCACCTGCAAGAACGTGTGGACCAACCGCGACGGCGCGGAGTACATGTGGTTCAACAACGTCGAGACCAAGCCGGGGGTCGGCTACCCCGAGCGCTGGGAGGACCAGGAGACGCGCAAGGGCGGCTGGGAGCTCGACGGCGACGGCGCGCTGCGCCTGCGCGCCGGCGGGCGGCTGCGCAAGCTCGCGACGATCTTCCACAACCCCGACCTGCCGTCGATCGACGACTACTACGAGCCGTGGACCTACGACTACGCGCGGCTCCAGCAGGCCGGGCCCAGCCGCGAGCAGCCGGTCGCGCGCTCGGTCTCGCGCCTCGACGGCCGCCCGCTGGACCTCGAGTGGGGCCCCAACTGGGAGGACGACCTCGCCGGCGGCCCGCGCCACAGCCCGCGCGACCCCAACCTCGAGGCGATGGAGCAGGAGGTCAAGGCCGCCTACGAGCAGGTCTTCATGATGTACCTGCCGCGCATCTGCGAGCACTGCCTCAACCCGGCGTGCGTGGCGAGCTGCCCCTCGGGCGCGATGTACAAGCGCGAGGAGGACGGGATCGTGCTCGTCGACCAGGAGCGCTGCCGCGGCTGGCGGATGTGCGTGTCGGGCTGCCCGTACAAGAAGGTCTACTTCAACCACGTCACCGGCAAGGCCGAGAAGTGCACGCTCTGCTACCCGCGCATCGAGGCGGGGCTGCCGACCGTGTGCTCGGAGACCTGCGTCGGGCGCATCCGCTACCTCGGCCTCGTCCTCTACGACGCCGACCGGGTCGAGGACGCGGCCTCGGTGCCCGATCCCCACGACCTGCTCGACGCGCAGCTCGACGTGTTCCTGGACCCGCACGACGAGGACGTGCGCGCGGCCGCCCGCGACCAGGGCATCCCCGAGGACTGGCTCGACGCCGCCCGCCGCTCGCCGGTGTGGAAGCTCGCGCTCCAGCACCGCGTCGCGCTGCCGCTGCACCCCGAGTACCGCACGCTGCCGATGGTCTGGTACGTGCCGCCGCTGTCGCCCGTGATGGGCACGGTCGAGGGCGCCGGCGCCGACCCCGATCAGGTCTTCGGCGCGATCGACGAGCTGCGCATCCCCGTCGCCTACCTGGCCGAGCTGCTGTCGGCCGGCGACGAGGAGGTCATCCGCCGCGTGCTGCGGCGCCTGGCCGCGATGCGCTCCTACATGCGCGAGAAGACGATCTCGGGCGAGGGCGAGGACCCGGAGCTGGAGGACCTGTACCGGCTCCTGGCGATCGCCAAGGCCGAGGACCGCTTCGTGATCCCGCCCGCGCATCGCGAGCTGGCCGCCGAGCTGGACCGCACGCAGGGCGCCTGCGGCCTGGACTTCCCGGGCGGGCCGGGCGCGTGCGCGACGCCCGAGAACGGCGCCGCCCCGGTCGCCGCCGGCGTCGAGGCCTTCCACGTCGCGCAGGTGGCCGGCAACGGGCGCCTGCGGGCGCTGCGCGAGCGCCGCGCCCTGGAGCGCCGGGAGCGCCGGGAGCAGCGGCTGCGGGCCGCGGAGGAGGGCGCCTGACATGACCCCGTTCAAGCTGCTGTCGATCGCGCTGTCGCATCCCGACGCCGACCTGCTCGAGCTGCTCGGCGACGTCGCCGAGGAGGCGCGCGAGCTGCCGGCCGGGCCGGTGCGCGACGGGCTGCTGGCCGGCGTCGCCGGCATCGCGGCCACCGACCCGATCGCCGCCAGCGCCCGCTACGTCGCCACGTTCGACTTCAACCGCCGCTGCGCGCTGGACCTCACGTTCGCGTCGCACGGCGACCGCCGCCAGCGCGGCGTCGCCCTCCTGAAGCTGCGCCGCCTGTACGCGCGGCTCGGCGTCGAGACCGTCGGCGACGAGCTGCCCGACCACCTGCCGCTGCTGCTCGAGCTGGCCGACGCGCTCGGCGAGGAGGCGGGGCGCGAGCTGCTGGCCGAGTTCCGGCCGGCGATCGAGGTGCTGCGCGGCGGCCTGCACCGCGACGCCAGCCCGTACGCGCCGCTGCTGGACGCGCTGTGCGCGCTGCTGGGCCCGCTGGAGGAGCAGGACGCCGCGTCGGCGATGCGCCTGGCGGCCGACGGCCCGCCCGGCGAGGAGGTCGGACTGGAGCCGTTCGCGCCGCCCGAGGCGATGCCCGTGGCGGCGGCCGCCGCAGGAGGTGCGCGATGAGCCGGACCGAGGTGCTGCTGTGGATCGTCGTGCCGTACGCGGCGCTGACGACGTTCGTCGTCGGCCACGTGTGGCGCTGGCGGCGCGACCAGCTCACGTGGACGACGCGCTCGACCCAGCTCCTGGAGTCCACGTGGCTGAAGCGCGGCGTGATCCTGTTCCACGTCGGGCTCCTGGCCGTCATCGGCGGCCACGTGCTCGGCCTGCTCGTCCCCGCCTCGGCCACCGAGGCGGTCGGGGTCGACGAGCACCTGTACCACACGGTCTCGGTCACCGCGGGCACGATCGCGGGCGTGGCGATGTCGCTCGGCCTCGTGATCCTCGTCGCGCGCCGCGTGTCGGTGCCGCGCGTGCGGCGCACGACGTCGCGCAGCGACCACCTCACGTACACGGTGCTGCTGATCGTCGTCGCCACCGGGATGGTCTGCACGGTCGGCGAGAACCTGATCGCCGGCGGCTACGACTACCGCGAGACCGTCGCGCCGTGGTTCCGCGGGCTGTTCCTGCTCGACCCCGACGTCGCGGGGATCGCGAGCGCGCCGCTCGTCTACCAGCTCCACGCGCTGGCGACGATGGCGCTGTACGCGCTGTGGCCGTTCTCGCGCCTCGTGCACGCGTGGTCGGCGCCGGTCGGCTACCTCGTGCGCGCCAACGTGATCTACCGCCGCCGCGCGCCGGCGCGCCGCGCGCCCCGGCTGCGCCGCCCGGCGCACGACGTCCGCGGATGAGCGTCGCGCCCGCGCACGGCGCGGCGCGCGCCCGCACCATCCCGCCGCCGGTCCGCCGGCTGCCGCTGCTGGCGGGCGCGGCGGTGGCGCTCGTCTTCGGCCTGTGGACCGGCCTGCAGCGCCTCGGCGTCGACGTGCCGGAGCTGCGCTGGACGCTGGCCGCCCTGCACGGGCCGCTGCTCGTCCTCGGCTTCCTGGGCACGCAGATCGGCCTGGAGCGGGCGGTCGCGCTCGGGCGCTCGTGGCCGTACCTGGCCCCGGCGGCGACCGCGGCCGGCGCGCTGTGGCTGGTGCTCGGGCTGCCGGCCGACGCCGGCCGGGCGCTGCTGACGGCCGGCGGCGTGGCGCTGGTCGCCGCGTCGGTGGCCGTGTACCGCCGCCAGCCGGGCCTGCCGCCGGCGATCATGGGGCTCGGCGCGGTCGCCTGGAGCGTGGGCGGCGTCGCCTGGCTGGCCGGCGCCGCGGTCGTCGCGGTCGTGCCGTGGCTGGCCGCGTTCCTCGTGCTGACGATCGTGGGCGAGCGCCTGGAGCTGTCGCGCGTGCGCCGGCCGTCGCGGCGCGCGGTCGCCGTGCTGCTGGCCGCCATCGCCGCGTTCCTGGCCGGCGTGGCGCTGGCCGACGCCGCTCCCGCGGTCGGGGTGCGCCTCGCGGGCGCCGGCCTGCTCGCGCAGGCGGCGTGGCTGGCGCGCTGCGACGTCGCGCTGCGCACGATCCGCCGCCCGGGCGCGCCGCGCTACATGGCGGCCGCGATGCTGGCCGGGACCGCCTGGCTGGCCGTCGCCGGCGTCGCGTGGCTGGTCGAGGGCGACCTGGCCGGCGCCGGCCTCGCCTACGACGCGATGGTCCACGCGCTGTTCCTCGGCTTCGTCTTCTCGATGGTGTTCGCCCACGCGCCGGTGATCGTGCCCGCCGTGCTCGGCGTCGCGCTCCCGTTCACCCGCGCCATGTACGTGCCGCTGGCGCTGCTGCAGGCCGGCCTGGTCGTGCGGGTCGCCGGCGACCTCGCGGGCAGCGCCGAGGCCGCCCGCTGGGGCGGGGTGATCGACGAGGCCGCGATCGTCCTGTTCGTCGCCGTCGCGGTGGTCGGCGCCCGGCGGGCGCGGCGGCGCTGAGCGCTAGCCGAAGCGGACCTTGCCGTTGGACTTCGCCCGCGCCTGCGCGCGCTCGACGTAGTCCAGGCGCTTGGTGGCGGCGCGGAACAGGCGGTCGACGAGACGCAGCCGGGCGTTCTCGGCGCGCAGGTCCAGCAGGCCCTGCTTGGCGTCGAGCCCGAAGTCCACGGTCGCCGCCATCTCGTAGGCGGTCATGGCCTCGACCTCGCCGGGCTCGAGCACGCGCTCGGTGGCCTGCGCGACGAGCGCCATGTACGACGCCCGCGTGCGCGCCGCGAGCTCCTCGTCGACGGGCTCGTCGCGGTCCTCGAGGAACTCGACGGTCCCGGCCGGGTAGGGGAGGTCGTCCTGGCGCTCGACGAGCCGGAACACGCGGGTGCCCTGGCAGAGGATGTTCAGCCGCCCGTCGTCCATGCGCTCCAGCACCCGGTCGATGCGCACCGCGCAGCCGGTCTGCTTGAGCTCGTCGTCGGACATCCACAGGATCCCGAACTCGGCGTCGTGGTCCAGGCAGCGCTCGACCATCGTCTTGTAGCGCTCCTCGAAGATGTGCAACGGCACGTACTCGGTGGGGAGCGTCACGATCCCCAGCGGGAAGAGCGGGAAGTCGCGGTGCAGGCGGTCGTTCATGCGCAAGGCGAGGCGGGACGGAGTCTAGGACGGCGCTCCGTCCAGCCGAACCGGTGGGATGTGCACGTGCAGATCACCGAGTACGAGCGGGCGCTGCGGCGCGCCGGGCTGCCGCTGCTGATCGAGGACTACTCGGCGCGCGAGGACATCTTCACCCGCGCGATCCCGTTCCTCGGGCTGTGGTTCCTGGCCATGTGCCTCAACGGCGCCAACTTCGAGTGGTCCACCGCCGCGAACCTGGCGGTGATCGGCGTGGGGCTCGTGGTGCTGCTCGCGCCGCTCGTGATCCTCAACGTCCGCAACGGCCGCCGCTGGTACGCGCCGCCCCAGCGCGTGGGCAACGTCGAGCTGGCGATCTTCCTGCTCGTCCCGCCGATCCTGCCGCTGATCGGCGGCTGGCAGGTCGGCGTCGCGGTCATGGCGCTGATCGGCAACGCGTTCGTCCTCCTGCTCGTCTACGTCGTCGTCGGCTACGGCCTGCTGTCGATCCTGCGCTGGTCGCTCGGGCGGATGCTGGGCCAGCTGCGCGACTCGGTGACGATGCTGGCCAAGGCCGTGCCGCTGCTGCTGTTCTTCGCGCTCGTCCTGTTCATCAACGCCGAGATGTGGCAGGTGTTCGGCGAGATCTCCGACGGCAACCTGATGGGCGTCGTCGGGCTGTTCGTCGGCCTGGGCGCGATCTTCCTCGCCGTGCGCCTGCCCGCCGAGGTGCGCGAGCTGGAGCGCCGCGAGGGCGTCGACCCGCCGCTCACGCGCCGCCAGCGCTTCAACGTCGGCCTCGTCATGTTCGTCTCCTACGCGCTGCAGACGCTCGTCGTGGCGATCGCGATCACGCTGTTCTTCGTCGCGTTCGGGCTGCTGACGACCAGCGGCGAGGTCATCAACGCGTGGACCGGCGACGAGGGCGAGGAGGTCGGCTCGATCACCCTGTTCGGCTCGACGACGGTCATCACCGCCGAGCTCCTGCGCGTGTCGGCGGCGATCGCCTCGTTCTCGGGCCTGTACTACGCGATCTCGGTGCTCACCGACGCGACGTACCGGCGCGAGTTCCTCGGCGGGTTCGAGCGCTCGATGGAGCGGACGTTCGCGCTGCGCGCCGAGTACCTGGCCGCGATCCGCGCGGCGGCGTCGCGCTAGGCGGGGCGGCGGCCGGCGATCATCAGGTTGTAGAAGATCGCGGCGGGCAGGTGGCGCTCCAGCAGCCGGGTGTCCAGCGCCTGGAACAGCAGGTAGCCGTGGAACGCGTAGCGGCGCCACGCCATCGGCACGTCGTCGGGCTCGGCGGTCGCCTCCAGCGTGCGGTTCGTCCAGCCGAACCAGTTGGCCAGCAGCTCCTCCCCGCGCACCCGCACGTCCTCCAGGCCGGCCCCGCGCGCGTGGCGGGCCAGCTCGTCGGGGACGAACGCGTGCACGTCGACGATCTCGCCCAGCTCGGGGTCGGCGTCGCCGTGGCGGCCGGGATCCTGCGCGGGGCGGGCGCCCAGCGCAGCCCGCCACAGCGGCGCGAGCGCGGTCGCGCCGCGCTTGGGCAGCTGCGCCAGCCGGTCGCCCACGCGCGACGGCTCGCCGGCGAACGCGAACGTGCCGCCGGGCCGCAGCACGCGGCGGATCTCGCGGAAGGCCTGGTCGAGGTCGGGCAGGTGGTGCAGGACCGCGTGGCCGAAGACGAGGTCGAACGCGCCGTCCTCGAACGGCAGCGCCTCGGCGTCGCAGGCGACGGTCTCGACGTCGAGCCCGAGCGTGCGCGCGTTGGCCTGCAGCGTGGCGAGCATGCCCGGCGAGATGTCGGTCGCGACGGCCCGCTCGACGACGCCCGCCTGCAGCAGGTTCAGGCTGAAGTAGCCGGTGCCGGCGCCGATCTCCAGCGATCGGCCGAAGCGCCCGACCTCGCCGCCGAGCGCCTTGGCGAGCTTGCCGACGACCTGCGTCTGGCCGATGTCGCCGTAGTCGATGCCCCACTTGGCGTCGTAGTGGGCGGCCGCGTCGTCGTGGTAGCGCGTGTTCGCGTCGCGGATGACGTCGGCGGAGAGCGGCTGGGCGGCCATGCGGCCGGTGAGGATAGGGAAGCGGGCGGGGCGCTACCGTTCCGCGCCGTGTCCGAGGCCGCCCGTTACGTGCAGCGCGACCAGCCGCCGGGCGTCCCGCCGCTGGAGCTGACCGGCGAGCGCACGCTGCCCGACGTGCCCGAGGAGAACTACTGGTACCGGCGCCATCTCGTCGTCTACGAGTGGATCGCGCGGCGCGTCGCCGGCCTGCGGGTCGTCGACATGGCCTGCGGCGAGGGCTACGGGTCCGACGTGCTCGCCGCCGCCGGCGCGGCGCAGGTGGTCGGCGTCGACGCCAACCCCGAGGCCCACGAGCACGCGCGGCTGCGCTACGTGCGGCCGAACCTGCGCTTCGTGCGCACGCTGGTGGAGACGTTCGACGAGCCGTGCGACGCCGTCGTCTTCCTGCAGACGATCGAGCACGTGCAGAACCCCGACGAGGTGCTCGAGCGCTTCAAGGCGCTCGTCGGCCCCGGCGGGGTGGTCTACGTGACGACGCCGAACGTGCTGACGCTGGCGCCGGAGGGCGCCGAGCGCTCCGGCAACCCGTGGCACGTCAAGGAGTACCGGCCCGAGGAGTTCCGGGCGCTGTGCGAGGCGCACTTCTCGTCGGTGGAGCTGCTGGGCCTGTTCCACGCCGGCAAGCTGCGCGTCCACGAGCTGGCGATCCGCCACGCCGGCTGGGACGCGATCCACGCGCGGCTGGGGATCACCAAGCCGTTCTACGACCGCTTCACGCCGGCGATCTCCGTGCGCGACTTCGCGCTGCGCGAGGGCCCGCTCGAGCGCGCGCTCGACTTCCTGGCCGTCCTGCGCCCATGACGCGCCGGCCAGGCGAGCTCGCGCTCGTTCTGCACACCCACATGCCCTACGTCGAGGGCTACGGGACCTGGCCGTCCGGCGAGGAGTGGCTGTGGGAGGCGATGGCCACCTGCTACCTGCCGCTGGCCGACCTGCTCGACGCGGGCGCGCCGGTGACGCTCTCGCTCACGCCGGTCCTGTGCGACCAGCTCGAGGCTCCGGGCGCCGCCGCGCGCTTCGACGCGTTCTGCCGCGACCTGCGACAGCGCTCCCACGCGCTCGACGCCGACGACGCGCAGGACGCCGCGGTGGCCGCCGAGCTGCGCCGCGCCGCGGGCGACTACGTCGCCGCCGCCGATGCGCTCGCCGCGCGCGGCGGAGACCTGCTCGCGCCGCTGGGCCGCCACGCCGCCTGGACGTCCTCGGCCACGCACGCCGTCCTGCCGCTGCTGGCCACGCCGGCCGGCGTGCGGCTGCAGCTCCAGGCCGGCATCGACGCGCACCGCGCGCGCTTCGGCGACGCCTGGGCCGGCGGGTTCTGGCTGCCCGAGTGCGCGTACGCGCCGTGGCTCGACGCGCTGCTGGAGGAGGCCGGCGTGCACGCGACCTGCGTCGACCTCACCGACGTGCTCGGCCCCGACGACCCCCTCGTCCCGCTGCGCAGCCCCGCCGGCCCGCTGCTCGTCCCGATCGACCGGCGGATCGTCGAGCTCGTGTGGTCCGACGGCGGCTATCCGGCCGCCGGCGCCTACCGCGACAGCCACGCGCTGACGCGCTACCACCACAAGCCCTGGGCCAACGACGGCACGGTCTACGACCCCGAGCGCGGCGCCGCCCAGGCCCGCGCCGACGCCGCCGACTTCGTCGCCCGGGTCCGCGCGCGGGTCGCCGGCGGCGGGCTGTGCGTGTGCGCGCTCGACACCGAGCTGCTGGGCCACTGGTGGCACGAGGGCGTGACGTGGCTGGCCGCCGTGATCGACGAGGCCGACCGCCAGGGCCTGGCGCTCGCGCCGCTCGACGAGGCGCTGGAGCGCCACCCGCCGCGCCCGGCCCCGCCCGACCTGCCGGTCACCACCTGGGGCACGCCCCGGGACCTGTGGACGTGGAGCGGGCCGCAGGTCGCCGACCTCGCCGTCGCGGCGCGCCGGGCCGAGCTCGACGTCGTCGCCGCCGGCCCGCGGGCGTCGCTGCGCGCCGTGCGCGAGCTGCTCGCGCTGCAGGCCAGCGACTGGGCCTTCCAGGTGTCGCGGCGGCAGGCCGGCCCGTACCCGCGCGAGCGCGCCGCCGGCCACGAGCGGGCGCTGCGCGAGGCGCTCGCCGCGGGGCCCGGCGGGGACGACCGCGTGCGCAACCTGGCGCCCCACGCGACCCGCGCCCCGCTGCTGGCCCCGTAGGCGCCCGCCGGACCGCTTCCGTCCGGCCCGACGCGATAGCCTGTCTCGCTCGTCGTATCCATAACCAGCCGAGTCCGTGGCCGCCCGGCGGCCGCGGAGCGGGGGACCCAACGGGACCGGACCGGTCCCTGGGGCGAATCGCCGCCGAGAGCGCGGCGTAGCGCAGGTCCAGCGCGAGCCCGACAGCTAACCCCGTAGGCGCCGAGACCACAGGGAGCTCGACGTGCCGATCACCCAGACCGACGAAGACCCGCTGCCGGCGGGCGCGCGCGATCCGTTCCGCGCGTCGCTGCGCCGATCCCGCGAGCGCCGCGCCGCCGCCCTGCGCGCGCGCCGGCGCCGCCTGCGAGGCCGCGGCGGCGCCGCCGTCCTGCTGGCCAGCCTGACGGTCTTCGCCGCCGGAGCCGTCGCGGCGCCGGCGCCCACCGGCGAGCGCGGCGCGCCCGCCGTCAGCACCGACACCGTGCGCGCCGTCCAGCAGGCCCTCGGCATCGCCGTCGACGGCATCTACGGTCCGCAGACGACGGCCGCCGTCAAGCGCTTCCAGCGCGCCAACGGGCTGACCGTCGACGGGATCGCCGGCCCGCAGACGCTGGCCGCCCTCGGGATCGGCGGCTCGCGCGCCAGCGCGGCCCGCACCACCTCGACGTCGACGCCGCCGGCGCGCACCAGCACCGATGCGGCGCTGCTGGAGCGCATCGCCGAGTGCGAGTCGGGCGGCGACCCGACCGCCGTGTCGGCCGACGGCCGCTACCGCGGCAAGTACCAGTTCAGCCGCGCGACCTGGCGCGCGATGGGCGGCACCGGCGACCCGGCCGCCGCGCCCGAGGAGGAGCAGGACCGCCGCGCCGCGCTGCTGATGCGCCGCCAGGGTCCCTCGGCCTGGCCCGTCTGCGCGGCGACGTAGGCATAGGATCGCGCACCGTGTCCGACCAGGAGGCGGTGCGCGACGACTGGGCCGGCGACGGCCACCCGGCCGTCGCGGCGCGCCTGCGCCCGGCGGCCGCCGCGCTGCTGCGAGCGCTCGGGCCGCTCGACGGCCTCGACGTGCTCGACGTCGCCACCGGCACGGGCACCGTCGCGCTCGGGGCCGCCCGCGCCGGGGCCGCGCACGTCGTCGGCGTCGACGTGACGCCCGAGCTGCTGGCGATCGGCCGCCGGGCCGCCGACGCCGAGGGCCTCGACGCGGTCGAGCTGATCGAGGGCGACGCCGAGTCGCTCGAGTTCGAGGAGGACCGCTTCGACGTCGTCACCTCGACGTTCGGCGTGATCTTCGCCCCGCGCCCGGCGGTCGTGGCCGGCGAGCTGGCGCGCGTCTGCACGCCCGGCGGGCGCATCGGGCTGACGACCTGGCCCGCCGGCTCGACGAGCGCGGCGATCGGCGCGACGATCGCGCGGTTCGTCCCGGGCGCCGACCCCGACCGGCTCGCGCCGGCCGCCTGGGCGAGCGCCGACGGCATGCGCGAGCTGTTCGACCCGCGCGGCGTGCGGCTGTCGGTGCGCCGGCGCCTGATGCGCTGGCGTTTCGCCGACGCCGACGACGCGGCCCGGTTCATGCTCGACCACGTCGCCGGGCTGCGCGCGGCGCTGGGCGAGCCCGGCGAGGCCGACGCGCTGCGGACGGCGCTGCGCGGCCTGTTCGCCGAGCGCGGGCGCCCCGGCCCGCGCGGGCTGTCGGTCCCGTTCGAGTACCTGCTCGTGATCGGGACGAAGACCGGCTGAGCGGCGCCGGCGCTACTCCCAGCGCAGCGTCCGCGGCGCGGGGCGCATGCGCAGCACCCGCGCCGGCACCCCGCCGACGACGGCGTTGGCCGCCACGTCCTTGGTGACGACCGTGCTGGTGCCCACGATCGCGTTGTCGCCCACCGTCGCGCCGCGCAGGATGCAGGCGCCGTAGCCGACCCACACGTTGTGGCCGACGCGGACGTCGCGCTTGTAGATGCCCTGCTCGCGGATCGGGCGCTCGACCTCGACGACCCCGTGGTCGAAGTCGATGAGCATCACGCGGTCGGCCAGGATGCACTCGCGGCCGATCGACACGTGCTGGAACGACGAGATCGTGCACTCCTGGCCGAGCACGGTCTTGGCCCCGATGCGCACCTCGCCCTCGTGGGCGCGGATCTTCGTGCCGTGGCCGATCCACGACCACCGGCCCAGGTGGACGCGCGCGTCGCGGCCGATCTCGAACGTCACGCCCGGGCACACGAACGCGATCCCGTCGGTTCGCAGCCGGCCGCGGTGGCGCACCTTCAGCCAGGCCAGGCGGGCCAGCAGGCGCGCGTAGCCGACCGTCAGCATGCGGTTGCGCCGCAGGAACCGCAGGAGCGTCAGCGGACCGCCGTGTCGGGGCGGCGGCTCGCCGCGCACGACCGGGGCGGCCGCCGCGGGCTCGACCGGGGACAGCACGGGCTCCATCTGCGCGATGCAGGGTAATGCCGATCGGCCGCCGCGTCCGGGGCCGCGCCGCGCGGGATGCCATCATGCCGCCCTCGATGCCGGCCGACGCCTCCCTCGCCCAGCGCCTCCTCGACGGCGACCGCCGCGCCCTGGCGCGCGCGATCACGCTCGTCGAGAACGAGGACCCCGAGGGCTATGCGATCGTCCGCGAGGTCTACCCGCGGACGGGGCGCGCGGCCGTCTTCGGCCTCACCGGGCCGCCGGGCGTCGGCAAGTCGACGCTGATCGGCGCGCTCACGAAGGCGCGCCGCGCGGCCGGGCGGACGGTCGGCGTGCTGTCGATCGACCCGTCGTCGCCGTTCACGCACGGCGCCGTCCTCGGCGACCGCATCCGCCTCACCGAGCACTTCCTCGACCCGGGCGTGTTCATCCGCTCGATGGCCAACCGCGGCGCGCTGGGCGGGCTCAGCGAGGCCGCGCTGCAGGCGGCGCTGCTCATGGACGCGTCGGGCAAGGACGACGTCTTCCTGGAGACCGTCGGCGTCGGGCAGGCCGAGGTCGACGTCATCGACCACGCCGACACGGTCGTGCTCGCGCTCATGCCGGGGTCGGGCGACTCGATCCAGGCGCTGAAGGCCGGCGTCATGGAGATCCCCGACGTGATCGTCGTCAACAAGCGCGACCACCCGCTCACCGAGACGATGGTGCGCGAGGTCCGCGGCGTGCTGTCCCTCGCGCCCCAGCGCGGCTGGCGCGTCCCAATCGTCACCACCGAGGCCTCGCGCGGCGAGGGCATCGACGAGCTCATCACGCGGCTCGACGAGCACCGCGCGTTCATCGAGGCCGAGGGCACGCTCAGCGAGCGCCGGCGCCGCAACCTGCGCAACGAGGTGCTCGGCCTCGCCGCGGCCCGCATGCGCCGCCGCCTGGAGGAGGGCCTCGAGGACGACGCGGAGTTCGCGCGCCTCCTCGACGAGGTCGTCGCCCGCCGCCTGGACCCGGCGAGCGCCGCGGCGGCGCTTCTGGAGAAGGCCGGCGCGGACGCCTGACGGCGCCTAGGCGCTCTCGCGCCGCGCCCGGCGGACGCGGCGCGCGAGCAGCAGTCCGGCCACGCCGAGGACGGCGGCGACGAGGACGACCTTCGAGGCGCCGCCGACCCAGCCGGAGATCTCGTCCCAGTTGGCGCCGAGCTCGTAGCCGAGCCCGATGAGCAGCGTGTTCCAGATCGCCGAGCCCAGCGTCGTCAGCAGGACGAAGCGGACGGTGCCCATGCGCATCGTGCCGGCGGGGATCGAGACGACCGAGCGGGCGCCGGGGACCATGCGGGCGCCGAGCACGACCCAGTCGCCCCAGCGGTCGAACCAGTGCTCGGCGCGGTGCAGCTCGGCCGGGCCGACGCGCAGGAAGCGGCCCCAGCGCAGGATCGCCGGGCGCCCGCCCCAGCGGCCGACCGCGTACAGCAGCAGCGCGCCGATCAGCGATCCGAGCGTCGCGGCGGCGATCGTGGCGACGAACGTCAGCTCGCCGCGGGACACCTCGTATCCGGCCAGCGGCAGCACCAGCTCCGACGGGATCGGCGGAAACAGGTTCTCCACGATCATCACCGCGATCAGCCCGGCGTAGCCGGCGCTGACGAGGGCGTCGTGGGCGATGTCGTCGATGGCGGACAGCACGCGACCGCGATTCAGCGTAGGGAGTCGCGCAGGGCGGCTCCGTCGCGCATGACGTGCCAGGCGCGCCACTCGCGCGCCGCCAGCGCGGCCACCGCGACCCCGACGGCGGCCAGCAGGATCGCCTCGCCGCTGCCGATCGGGACCGTGAACCGGGGCAGGACGTCCTCGACGCCGCCCCACGGCATCGGGCCCGCCGGCGGCTGCAGCCCGCCGCCGTCCAGGCGCCCGGCGACGAGCAGCCACGCGGTCCCCGCGAGCGTGACCGCGGCGAGCGCCGCGCCCGCGCGCGGCGCGTGGCGCAGGCCCCAGCCGGCCAGCCCGGCGCCCACCGGCACGACCGGCAGCAGCAGGCGCGCGGGCGCCCAGTCGCCGTTCAGCTCCGGCGCCAGGAACGTCGCCACGACGAGCTGCGTCGCGCACAGCGCGCCCAGGAAGCCGGCGACGACCTCGACGTGCACCTGGTCGGGGACGAGCACGGCCAGGCGGTCGCGCCGCGAGCGCCACAGCAGCCACAGGCCGACGAAGCCGAGCGCCGCGAAGGGCGCCCACCGCAGCATCCCGGCGTCGCGGTCCAGCCACCACCCGACCAGCCGCGGCCAGCGCTCGAGCACGCCGGCCAGCGAGTCGGTCCCGATCCCGCCGCCCGGCGCCAGCGACGACGCGTACGGCGTCAGCCCGCCGTACAGCCGGTCGGTGAGCGTCACGAACAGGACGGCCGAGAACAGCACGACCTCCATCGCCGTGAACGCGGCGAACCCGCGCCGGCGCCGGCGCAGCCAGCGGGCCAGCGCCGCCGCGCACCCGGCCGCGAGCGGGACGAGGGAGACCGCCAGCCACGGCAGCACCGCGATCGCCGCCGCGCACGAGAGCGTCCAGCGCGGGCGCGGCTGCTCGCGGACCTTCAGCGCCGCCAGCGTCGCCGCCGCCAGCACCGTGCCCGCGACCATCTCCGGCGACACGCGCGTCGCCGCGGCCACCACCGGCGGCGACAGCCCGGCGACGAGCGCCGCCCGCGTCGCCCACGGCTCGGGCACCACCCGCCGCGCGATCGCGGCCGCGAAGACGAACCCCAGCGCGGTCAGCGCCGCCAGCCACAGCGCCACGAGCGTCGCCCCGCCCAGCGCGTAGGCGGGGGCGATCAGCAGCGGGAAGCCGATCCCCTGCGGCTCCAGCAGGCGCCCGTCGACGAGCCCCGCGGTCGGCTGCAGCGGCGGCCCGCCGAACGCGCGCCAGGCCGCGGTGGCGTACTCGTCGCGCAGGTCGACGTCGCCGTCGGAGACGATCGACTCCGCGGTCAGCAGCTCGTGGCCCTCGCGGGCCGACCAGCGCTCGCCCGGCGACGCGTCGATCCCCAGGGCGGCCGTGTAGACGGCGAGCAGCAGCAGCCACAGTCCGAGCGCGCGGCGCACCGCGCGCAGGCTAGATGCCACGTGTGGCACATGGCGTCCGCATAGCGGATGCCATGTGCCACACGTCCGGGGGGAGCGGCGCGGTCCGGCTCAGCCGGCCGGGGCGGCCGCGCCGCCGTCGAGCAGGCGCTCGGCCTCCTCGGCGACCTCGAGGTCGACCATCACGTCGTAGTGGTCGGCGGTCATGCGGCTCGACGAGCGGAAGTCGCGCTGCCCGCCCGACGCGGCCTGGAAGATCGCGCCGATCAGCGCGCCGAAGATCGCGCCGAACACGAGGCCGTACAGGATGATCCAGCCGGCCGCGACCTCGTTGGCCGAGATCGCCCACAGGAACAGGCCGAACAGGCCGCCGATCGTCGCGCCGCCGCCGGCGCCGCGCACGGCCGCCGAGCTGACGGTCTCGCGCCCGAGGACCTGCTCCTCGAAGCGCAGCCCGCGGCCGACGATCGCCACGCGCTCCACCGGGAAGCCCTTGTCGGACAGCAGGTCGACCGCGCGCTGGGCGTCGCGATAGGAGTCGTAGGTGCCCACCGAGCGGCGGGCGGAGTCCTCTGCCATGGGCAGGAACCTACTCGTCGGCGAGGGCCTGCGCCAGGGCGACGAGCAGCCGCACGCCCCAGCCGCTGGCGCCCTTGGCCGCGTAGGGGCGGCCGGCGTCCCAGGCGGTGCCGGCGATGTCCAGGTGCGCCCACGGGACGTCGCCGGTGAAGCGGCGCAGGAACTCGGCGGCGGTGATCGACCCGGCCAGCCCGCGCTCGCCGGCGTTGACGAGGTCGGCGACCGGGCTCTTGATCAGGTCGCCGTACTCGGGGTCCAGCGGCAGCCGCCACACGAGCTCCCCGGTCGCGGCGGCCGTGCGCTCGACGGTGGCCGCCCATGCGTCGTCGTCGGCGAACAGGCCGGCGCGGTGGTGGCCGAGCGCGGACACGATCGCGCCGGTGAGCGTCGCCAGGTCGACGAGGCGCCGGGCGCCGAGCTCGCGGGCGTGGGTGAGGCAGTCGGCGAGGACGAGGCGGCCCTCGGCGTCGGTGTTGACGACCTCGATCGTCGTCCCGGCCCGGGCGCGCACGACGTCGCCGGGTCGCATCGCGCGGCCGCTGAGCATGTTCTCGGTGGCGCCGACCACGGCGATCACCCGCACCGGCAGGGCCAGCGCGGCGATCGCGCCGATCGCCTCGAGGACGGCGCCGCCGCCGGCCATGTCGAGCTTCATCGTGGCCATCGACGCCGCCGGCTTGATCGACAGCCCGCCGCTGTCGAACGTCACCGCCTTGCCGACCAGCCCGAGGTCGTAGCCGTCGCCGGGCGCCGGCTCGTAGCGCAGCGTGATCAGCGCCGGCTCCGCATCGCTGCCCTGGGCGACCGCCGCGAACGCGCCCATGCCCGCCTCGACGATCCCGTCGCGCCCGAGCACGTCGACCGACAGCGCCGCGTGCTCGCCGGCCAGCTCCCGGGCGCGCTGCGCGAGCGTCGCCGGGGTCAGGTCGTTGGCCGGGGTGGCGACGAGGTCGCGGGTGCGGTTCTGGGCCTCGGCGACCAGCGCGGCGCGGTCGACGGCCGCGCTCACGTCGTGGTGGTCGGAGACGATCAGCTCCTCCAGGCGCGCCTGCGGCTCGTCCTCCGGCGGCGCGGCGCGGTAGCGGTCGAAGCGGTGGGCGGCCAGCAGCGTGCCGTCGACGAAGCCGGCGATCCGGGCGTCGTCGAGGCGGTGGGGCAGCTCCCAGCACAGCACCCGCGTCCCCAGCTCGGACAGGCGGCCGACGACGGTGGCCGCGGCGGCGCGGGCGCGCTCGGCGTCGAACGCGTCGCGGTCGCCCAGCCCGACGACCAGCCAGCGCTTGCCGGCCGCGTGCGTGAGGGCGAGGTGCTTGAACGCGCGGCGGGCCTCGCCGCCGTCCAGCAGGGCCTGCAGCGGGGACCCGTCGAGGTCGTGCGCGACGTCCTTGCCCTCGAAGACGCCGATCGCGACCGTGTCGGCCGCCGTGTCGACGGGGGCCTGGGTGGTGGTGACGCGCATCGCGCGGCCGAGTCTAGGATTCGCGACCTTCGCCATTTGCAAGGAGAGGTCGTTCCCGATGCCCAAGACCGTCGTCCTCAGCGCCGCGCGAACGCCCATCGGCAAGATGGGGGGCGCGCTGTCCTCGCTCCCGGCCACCGAGCTCGGCGGCCACGCGATCTCGGCCGCGCTCGACCGCGCCGGCGTGGAGCCCGAGCAGGTCGATCACGTGATCATGGGCCAGGTGCTGCAGGCGGGCGTGGGGCAGATCCCGTCCCGCCAGGCGCAGATCCAGGCCGGCATCCCCAAGGAGGTCTCGTCGGAGACCATCAACAAGGTCTGCGCGTCCGGCCTGCGGGCGACCGTGCTCCTGGACCAGGCGATCCGCGCCGGCGACGTCGAGGTCGGCGTCGGCGGCGGCATGGAGTCGATGTCGCAGGCCCCGTACCTGCTGCCCGGCGCCCGCTTCGGCTTCCGCATGGGCGACGTGAAGGCGCTGGACGCGATGGTCCACGACGGGCTCACCAACCCGTTCACCGGCAAGCAGATGTTCGTCGAGGCGACCGAGGTCGGCGACGAGCTGGAGATGACCCGTCCCGACCTCGACCGCTGGGCGCTGCGCTCCCACGAGCGGGCGATCGCGGCCACCGACGAGGGCCGCCTGCCCGAGGAGATCGCCCCGATCACGGTCAAGAGCCGCAAGAGCGAGACGGTCGTCGAGGTCGACGAGGCGCCGCGGCGCGACACGTCGCTGGAGGTGCTGGCCAAGCTGCCCGGCCTGGCGTCCAAGGAGGGCACGCACACGGCCGGCAACTCCCCGGGCGTCAACGACGGCGCCGGCGCGCTCGTGCTCGCCTCGGAGGAGTGGGCGAAGGCCAACGGCAAGGAGGCGCTCGCCGAGATCGTCGCCCACGCGCAGACGGCCGACGAGTACGCCTACCTGGCGCGCACCCCGGCCAGCGCCGCGCAGAAGGCGCTCGCCAAGGCGGGCCTGTCGGCGCAGGACATCGACGTCTGGGAGATCAACGAGGCGTTCGCGTCGGTGACGCTGAACTCGATCCGGGTGCTCGGCATCGACGAGGACCGCGTGAACGTCAACGGCGGGGCCGTCGCGCTCGGCCATCCGATCGGCGCGTCGGGCGCCCGGATCATCGGCTCGATGATCCTGGAGCTGCGCCGCCGCGGCGGCGGGCTCGGCTGCGCGGCGATCTGCTCGGGCGGCGGCCAGGGCGACGCCATCATCGTGCGGGTGTGAACGCCGCCGCCTTCTTCGACCTCGATCGCACGCTCATGGCCGGCTCGTCCGGCCTGCACTGGGCTCGCGCGGCCACCCGCGCGGGCCTGATCCCCCGCCGCCAGCTCTACCTGGACGCGTGGGCGAACCTGCAGTTCCGCCTCCAGGGCTCCACCGACGAGAGCACGCAGCGCGTGCAGGAGCGCGTCAGCGCGATCATCGCCGGGCACCGGCCGGTGGAGTTCGCGCGGATGGCGCCCGCGGTGCTGGCCGGCGTCCTCCCGCGCCTGTACCCGCGGATGCTGCACACCGCGTGGGAGCACCAGGACGCCGGCCGGCGCGTCTACATCTGCACGGCCACGACCCAGGAGACGGCCGAGCTGCTGGCGAACGTGCTCGGCTTCGACGGCGGGATCGGGACCCAGCTCGAGGTCGACGCCGACGGCGTGCTGACCGGCCGGCTCGTCGGGCCGTTCAACTACGGCGAGGGCAAGCCGGTGCGCATGCGCGAGCTGGCCGCGCGCGAGGGGATCGACCTGGCCGCGTCGTGGGCCTACAGCGACTCGGCGTCCGATCTGCCGATGCTGCGCGCCGTGGGCCACCCGGTGGTCGTCAACCCCGACAGCGAGCTCGCGCGGGTCGCCGCCGAGGAGGGCTGGGAGGTCATGCGCTTCGAGACGCTCGGCCGGCGGCTGAAGATCGCCGCGGCGCTCGGCGCCGCGGCCGCGCTCGGCGCGGCGGCGCGCCAGGCGGTGCGGCGGTGAGCCTCGCGGAGCTGACCGACGAGCAGCGCGAGATCCGCGACCTCGCGCGGCGCTTCGCCGACGAGGAGATCGCGCCGCGGGCCGCGGAGTGGGATCGCGAGCACACGTTCCCGCTGGCGATCTTCCGCCAGCTCGGCGAGCTGGGGCTGATGGGCGTGTGCGTCCCCGTCGAGTACGGCGGCGCGGGCGCCGACCACCTCGCCTACGCGCTCGTGCTCGAGGAGCTGTCGCGCGCCGACGCCGGCGTGGGCGTCACGGTCGCCGTGCACACCGGGGCGGGGACGCTGCCCGTGCTCGCGCACGGCACCGAGGAGCAGCGCCAGCGGATCGTCCCGCCGCTGGCCCAGGGCCACGAGCTGGCCGCGTTCGCGCTGACCGAGGCCGACTCGGGGTCCGACGCCGCCGCGATGCGCACCCGCTACGACGAGGCGACCGGCACGCTGACCGGCACCAAGCAGTGGATCACCAACGGCTCCTACGCCCGCCACGTCAACGTGTTCGCCCGCGACGGCGAGCGGATCTCCGCGTTCGCGGCGCGCACGTTCGCGGCGGTGCGCGAGGAGGAGAAGCTGGGCCTGCACTCCTCCTCCACGGCCGACCTGCGCTTCGACGCCAGCCCGGTCGAGCGGCTCGGCCCGCCCGGCGCCGGCATGCGGATCGCGCTGTCGACGCTCGACGGCGGGCGCATCGGGATCGCCGCCCAGGCGGTCGGCATCGCCCAGGCCGCGCTGGACCTGGCCGCCGGGTACGCGCAGGAGCGCCACGCGTTCGGCCGTCCGATCGGCGCGTTCCAGGCCGTCGCCCACAAGCTCGCCGAGATGCAGACCGAGATCGAGGCGGCGCGCGCGCTCGTGTGGCGGGCCGCGCGGCTCAAGGACGTCGGGCGCCCGCACACGGTCGAGGGCGCCCAGGCCAAGCTGTTCGCCTCCCGCGTCGCCCGCCACTGGACCGGCGAGGCGATCCAGGTGCTCGGCGGCTACGGCTACACGCGCGAGTTCCCGGCCGAGCGCTACTACCGCGACGCGAAGGTCACCGAGATCTACGAGGGGACGTCGGAGATCCAGCGGCTCGTGATCGCGCGCGGCCTGCTGGGCGAGATCGCCGGATGAGGGCGCGCGTCCTGGCGGACGGGACGCGGCGCACGCTGCTCGTCGACGGGCTGGAGGCGTCGGTGGTCGACCTGGCCGACCCGCTGGCGCTCGAGATCCCGTACGTGCGTCGGATGGCCGCCGTGCTGGAGGCGTGCCGGCCGGCCGACGTGCTGCATCTGGGCGGGGGCGGCTGCACGCTGCCCCGGCGCCTGGCCGCGTCGCTGGGCGCGGTGCGCTCGCTCGTGCTCGAGGTCGACGAGGAGGTCGTGGCGGTCGCGCGGGCCGAGCTCGCCCTCGACGACGTGCCGGGCCTGACGGTGCGGGTGGCCGACGCCCGCTCCGGCGTCGCGGGGCTGCGCCCGCGCTCCTTCGACGCGGTCGCCTCCGACGTGTTCGTCGGCCCGTACGTGCCCGACCACCTGTGCACCGTCGAGGCGCTGACCGACGTGCGCCGGGTCCTGCGGCCGGGCGGCGTCTACGTCGCGAACCTCATCGACGAGGCGCCGCTGCGCCGCGCGCGCCGCCAGCTCGCCACGATCGCGGCGGTGTTCGGCACGCCGACGCTCATCGCCGATCGCGCCGTGCTGCGCGGCCGACGCGCCGGAAACCTGGTCGTCGCGGCCGGGCGGACGCTGCCGGCGGGTGTGGGCGGCGGCGCGGACGTCCTCGCGGGCGAGGCCGCGGAGCTGTGGTGCGAGGGCGCGAAGGTCCTGCGCGACTGACGAGAGCGGCCGATTACGACGGCTGTCCGTGGGGCAGATGGCGGAGTGCCCACCGACGTCCGGCGCCGAATACGCGCAGCACTTGGCGTACCAGCTGGGATCTGGTACCATTTTGAGGCACTCAGAACGAGTTGCGGCGCCTCCGCGCGCTCTGGCCCAGTGGTCGCCTCGTTCTCGAATGTCGAGTTTACCGCGCCAAGTGCGCAACTTCACGCCCGCG
>DATMSA010000019.1:0-74771 GCA_035565675.1 Capillimicrobium sp.
CGCCTGGACGGCCGTGCACCGTGACTGGCTGGCCTCGCTCGTCTTTGACGACCTGCCGTCCGAGGCGACGTTCGCCGACTATCTGCACGCGCACGACACCCTCCTCGCGCGCCGCGACCGCCTGGACGAGCACATCGAGCAGACCGCCCTGACCTGGAGCCTGGCCGACGAAGTCGCCCGGCTGCGCTGCCTGCGCGGCATCGACACCCTCTCGGCCATGGGGCTGGTTGCCGAAACCCGGGGGCTGCGGCGCTTTGACCGCCCGCGCCATGTCTCGGCGTTCGTCGGTCTCGTTCCCGGCGAGCACACCACAGGCGACAAGCGCCGCATCGGCTCGATCACCAAGGCCGGCTCACCACACGCCCGCCGGCTCCTCGTCGAAGCCGCCTGGCACTATCGCAAGCCGCCACGGCTGAACGGCAGCCTGCGCCGCCGCCAGGACGCCGCCGCCCCCGCGACCGTCGACTGCGCCTGGCGCGCCCAGCGGCGCCTGCACCAGCGCTGGCGCGAGCTGCACCAGCAGCGCGGCAAGCGCTCGACCGTCACCGCGATCGCCGTCGCCCGCGAACTGTCGCACTTCTGCTGGGAGATCACCCACACCTGAGCCGCACCGACAACCCGGTCGGGCGGTCGAGGGGCCGCCGCCCCGTCGCACACCAGGACCGGCGACTGCGCTGGGAGCACCCCGTCCGCGGGGCGAGCTCGATCTCAGACAGCCGGCCCGCGACGCACAACGGTCCAGCGGTAGCCAGCCCGCGAATATCAGCCAGATCCGTCGTCGCGCAGCGGCGGCGACCCCTCGAGCACCCGACCCACACAACCACAGCCACGGCCGCCAAGCGGACGCGCCTGACCACGCCCGCTTGACAAACCGACGCCCATATCAGCGCATGCGCGCGAGGGCCGCTCGAAGAACTGAATGGCGATTCACGCCCGCTCAGCGGGCATGAATCGCCATTCAGTTCTTGGGCCGCCGCCACGCGCCCCGGTACGGTGAGCGCGCCGTCCCCTCGGGCGCCGGCACGGATCTGCCGATACCACCAGCAGCACCGACGATGACCGTCCTCCGCCTCCTCCCGCTCGCGGCCGCCGCGCTCCTGGCCGCCGTGCTGGCCGCTCCCGCCCCGGCCGCCGCCGCGTCGTCGTGCGCGCCCCTCCCCCTTGCCGTCTCGCTGCCGTCGTCGGACCCCACCGTCCTGCGCGACGACCCGCTCGCGATCGTGCGCGCCAGGCGCGCGGCGACGATCTCCGACGTCCGCGTGCGCCTCGTGCGCGGCGGGCGGACCTATGCCACCGGCACGCTCGCGGGCCGGCTCGCCGCCGGCCACGTCGCCGTCGCGCTGCGCCTGTCCGGCGACCGCGCGATCGGGCGGGGCCGCTACCGCCTCGTGGCCACCGGCCGCCGCGCCGGCTGCCGCACCCGCACCGCGACCGCCCGCACCTGGCGCATGCACCGGCCGTCGCTGCCGCTGCGCGCCGCTCCCATCAGCACCCTGACCTCCGACAACGCCGGCGCCGTGCGGCTCCTGCTGCGCACGGTCGACCACCAGCCGGTGTCCGACGTGCGCGTGAGCCTCCTCGACGGCAGCGGCGCCACGGTCGCGCAGGCCACCGCCCCCGGGTCGTTCACCGGCCAGCGCACCGTCGAGCTCCCCCTCGCCGGCCCGCTGGCGGCCGGCGCCTACACGCTGCGCGTCAGCGGCCGCGCCGGCGGCACCGCCGCGGTCACGACGCAGCCGCTCGCGTTCGCGCCCGGCGCCAGCGACGCCGCGCCGCCGCCCCCGACCGCCCCCACGACGGGGCTGATCCAGCAGCACGCGACCGTCGACTGGTCCGGCGGCGCCTGGGAGGGCCGCGACGTCGCCGGCTTCGTCGCCCCCGGCATCGGCTACGGCGAGATCGTCTGCCGCCCCGACGCCCAGTGGATCCGCTTCTACCCCGACGACCTCGGCCGCGAGGTCTCGATGATGAACTGGACCTACAAGGACTGGTCGGAGAACCGCGAGAAGGCGATCCGCGAGGCCGTCCGCACGGCCACGAGCGGCCGCGACTTCCGCGAGGGCCTCAACAAGTTCTGGCCGCCCGAGAAGCACTCGACCGGCCAGTTCGACGGGATCATCTCCGACCGCGGGCCGTTCGGCGCGCCCGCCCCCACCGACCTGGCCGCGCCCACGACCCTGCGGCTCACCTGGACCTGGGACTTCAGCCGCGAGGGCGCCGAGTCGTGCCACGTCGAGGCGACGTTCGTGACGCAGTCGACGGCCAGCGCCCTGACGCCGCTCGCGCGCTCGGCCTCGATCGCCTGGCGCGGATCGGACGCTGCCGCCGGCCACGACGCCGCCGCCTTCGCGGTGCCCGGGCTCGGCACCGTCTCGCTCACCTGCCAGGCCGCGCCCAACGGGGTGCGGGCGCTGACGATCGACACCGACCAGGGCGCGACGGTCACCCTGCGCGAGGCGTCGACCGACACCGCCCGCAGCCAGGAGATCGGGCCCGTCTCGGCCGACCTGCCCAACAACGGCATGCTCGCGGTCGCCCTCCCCAGCGGCGCGACGATGCTCGTGAGCTCGCGCTGGAAGGTCAACGACCCCGACCCCACCCAGAACAGCTGCTTCGTCGCCGCCCAGGCGATCGTCCCGTGACGTAGGGTGCGAGCCCGATGAGCGCGCTCGACCCCACCGCCTACGACGTCCTGACGTTCGACTGCTACGGGACGATCATCGACTGGGACACCGGCCTGCTGGGGGCCTACCGGCCGGTCCTGGCCGCGCACGGCGCCCGCGACGTCTCCGACGCGGAGCTGCTCGACCTCTACGCCCGCTTCGAGCGCGACCTCGAGCACGGCCCGCACCGCCGCTACCGGGAGGTCGTGGGCGGGGCGCTGCAGCGCATCGGCCAGGAGCTGGGCGCGTCGCCGATCTCCGACGAGGAGGCCGATGCGGCCGGCGGCTCGGTCGGCGCGTGGCCGCCGTTCCCCGACTCGGCCGCGGCGCTCGCGCGGCTGCAGCGGCGCTACCGGCTCATCGCCGTCACCAACTGCGACGACGACCTGTTCGCCGGCAGCCAGGACCAGCTCGGGCTGCGCTTCGACGCGATCGTCACCGCCCAGCAGGTCGGCGCCTACAAGCCCGACCACCGGATGTTCGAGGCGGCGTTCGCCCGCGCCGGCGTCCCGCAGGAGCGCATCCTGCACGTCGCCCAGAGCCTCTACCACGACCACGAGCCGGCCCGCGCGCTCGGGCTCACGAGCGTGTGGATCGACCGCCGCGGCGAGGGCACGACCGCCGGCACGACCGCGGCGCCCGCGCTCGTCCTGCCCGACCTCGCGACGCTCGCGGATCGACTCGACGGCTAGATCCCGTGGGTGATGGGCATACTCCGCGCCGGGAGATGCCGTCCATCAGGGAGTCGATTCGATGCACAAGCCGTTCCGTTCCACCGTCGCCGCCGTGGTCGCCTGCGGGGTCCTGCTGACCGTCCCCGGCGCCGCCGTCGCCGACGACGCCGCGATGAAGGCGGCGATCCCGGCCGCGTTCGACGCCCTCGCCAAGAAGGAGCGGGCCGCGTCGAAGGCGATCCAGAACTTCAACCGCCGCGACCGCGCCACGAAGGCCGGCCGCGCCAAGGTCCGCGCCGTCGGGCGCGCCGTGCGGACCTTCCAGGCGCTGCTGATGGGTCAGCAGCCGTCGACGCCGCAGGGCGAGGAGGCCCGCCGGGCGCTGATGCAGGCGCTCGACCTGGAGGCGAAGGCGACCGCCCGGATCGACCTGGCGATGAAGTCGGCCAACCGCAGCTCGGTGTCGCGCACGAACCGGATCATCGCGCGCGCCAACAAGACGCTGCGGCGCGCCAACGAGGCCGCCCGCCGCGCGATCGGGCTCATCCAGGCGCTGTAGGAACGCCCCGGCGAGCCGGGCGCCGCGGCTGCGATTCGGCAACCCTGCTTCGGGTGCCCTAACATGTGCAACCGATGGAGCACGTCCCCGAAGCAGAGCGAACCGACTTTCCGCAGCTCGGCGCCCGCGCGCGCCGCTGGCAGCGCTTCGAGCGCGCGCTCGAGGACTGGCTTCAGACGCCCGAGGGCCGCTTCGTGACCTGGTGCGCCCAGCGCCAGATCGACGACGCCCCGGTCGCCAGCCCGTCGCGCGCCTGAGCCGCGCCCACCCGCCGACCACCTCCGGACGCCGCGCCCGCGCGGCGTCCTCGCGTGCGCGCCGCCGGCGATCTTTGACTCGGACGTTATTTTGAGCGAGTTGTTATAGTCCTCGGACAGCAACGACCATCCGACCGTCCGAAGGAGCAGCCAATGGCCACGACCAAGAACGCCGGCGCCGGGATCCTCGCGGAGGCCAATGCCGCAAAGCGCGAGGAGATCGTCGAGCTCCTCACCCAGGCGTACTGGATGGAGATGGAGACGGTGATGAGCTATCTCGCCAACGCCTCCAACCTCGACGGCATCCGTGCCGAGGAGGTCGCCGAGGCGCTGGACGAGGACGTCGACGAGGAGCTCGGGCACGCGCGCGCCTTCGCGCGCCGCATCAAGGAGCTGTACGGGACGCCGCCCGGCTCGGCCGAGTTCACCTCCTCGCAGAGCTTCCTGCAGCCCCCCGCCGACGCGACCGACGTCGTGACCGTCATCCGCGGCGTGATCGAGGCCGAGAGCGGCGCGATCGCGCACTACAACCGCATCATCGAGGCCTGCGACGGCGTCGACTGGGCCACGCAGGACATGGTGATCGAGATCCTCCGCGACGAGGAGGGCCACCTGCGCAAGTTCGAGCGCTACCTGCGCGAGTTCGAGTAGCCCGCGGCGGCAGGTCCGCGTCAAGACCCCTGCAAGACGCCGACGTTTGACATCGCGGGGCACAGGGGTACCTCACCGTCGACTCTCCTCCGCTCCGCGGGCCCGGGACCTCCCCGGGTCCGCGGAGTTCCTCTTCTCCGGGGCGTCTAGGAGCCGTCCCCGCCGCCGGTCTCGCGCGCGAGGTGCGGCCGACCGCCGATGAAGTCCAGCCACCGCTCGCGGCGTGCGTCCCACTTCGCGGCCCGGGCGGTCGCCTTGGCGAGCTTGCGCGCGCCCCGCTTCGTCTCGGGCTTGTAGAAGCGCCGCGCCCACCACGAGTTGGGCCGGGCGAGGCGGATCGCCGAGACCTGCCCGACGATCGGGACGAACAGCCCGATCACCGCCAGGCGGACCTTGCCCTTGGCGATGATGATCGACGCCCAGAAGAGCTGCTCGAGCACGAGGATCACGATGAGCACCGGGTTGCTGTCGTACGACGGCACGAACCCGAGGATCACGAGCCCGCCGAGCAGCGCGCACAGGACGCCGGCGTCGACCGAGGCGCGCCCCTCCTCGTGCCAGTAGACGTCGTCGAGGTACAGCCACAGCGCGAACTCGTCGACGGTCAGCCCCACCCCGATCCCGAACAGCGCGGCGAGGATCTCCAGCCATGGGGTGCCGGGCTCGAACGTGAACTGCACGAACCCCACGACGATCATCAGCACGATCCCGAAGACGAGATGGTGGATGTGGACGCCCTCGGTCTTGATGGACCCCGGCCACCAGGGGTACTTGGGGTTGCGCATCATCCGCGTCGAGAAGCGGATGAACACGAAGGAGGCCAGGAACCCGCCCAGGAGGACGAGGCCGGCGCGGTGGTTTGCGTTGACGATGTCGAGATCCATGACCTGTGGGGGATATCGGCAGGGCGCGGGCGCCGATTGACGAACCCCGGTGGCGCCATGTCCGTTCTGGGCACCACCCGGGCCTTCCGCGCGATCCTTCTCGGCGCCTGGGCAACCTACCTGTCACTCGTCTGTCTCACCAACACGGCGGACGCCCTCAGGGCGCTCGACGTGCTGGGCGACGGCTTCGCGTTCGCGTCGGGCAACTGGGAGCTGGTCCGCGAGACGACCGGCGTCTACGACACCCCCACGGCGATCGACGCGATCCTGTTCGGCGGCGTCATCGGCTGGGAGGCGTCGGCCGCCGTGCTCTTCTGGCTGGCTCTCGCCGGCCGCGTGCCGGTCATGCTCGCGGCCACGGTGGCGCTGGGGCTGTGGGCGGCGTTCATCGTCGCCGACGAGGTCTTCCTCGCCTACCCGATCGAGGGCACCCACTGGCGGCTGCTGATCGCGCTCGTGGTGTCGGTGCTGGCGCTGCGGCTGCTGCCCGACGAGCGGCCGGCCTAGCCGCGCGGGACGACGAGGACCGGCCCGGCCGCCTCGCGCACGAGCCGCTCCGACGTGGAGCCGAGCAGCAGGCGGCGCACCGGCCCCCAGCCGCGCGACCCGACGACGAGGACGTCGAGGTCGGCGCTGCGCCGCGCGAGTGCCTCGGCGGGCCGCCCGACGAGCACCTCGGCCCCGTCGGGGGCGTGGCCGCGGTCGTCGCGATCGCCGGCCACGGTCAGCGGCACGAGCCGGGCGCCGGTCGCGCGGGCCAGCCGCTCCGCGAACGCGCGGGCGTGGCGCGACTCGGGCGACCCGTCGACGCCCACGCCGACCGTCGACCACGGCGGCGGCGTCGCGCCGATGAGCACCGGGCACGGCGCGTGGTGCAGCGCGGCGGTGCCGATCTCGCCCGCGGCGCCGAGGACGAGCAGGCCGGCGCCCTCGTCCTCGCAGACCTCGTGCAGCGCCCGCGCCGGCGACGTGTCGGGCAGCACCCGGATGTCGGCGCCGGGCGCGAGCTCGTCGCGGACGGCGCGGACGAGCGCCTTGGCGTCGTCGTGCATCCGCTCGCTGACCTCGACCTCGACGACGACGCCCTCGAGCGGCAGCAGGTCGTACGGGTAGGCGTGCGCGAGCACCAGCCGCGCGCCGAACGCGTCGGCGAGCGCCCGCGCGGTCGCGACCGCGCGGCGCGCGCTGTCGCTGGCGCCGACGCCGGCGACGATGGTCTCGAGGCCCGGCATGGCGGCGGACCCTATCCGGTCAGCGGGGGCCCTCGCCGGGCCAGTGGCCGTGCTCGTCGAAGTAGCGCCGGGCGCGCTCCTCGCGGTCGCGGTCGCGGGCGTCGCTGAACGCCACGCGCAGCATCACGTTGGCGATCACCACGCAGATGCCGGCGCCGATGAACGCCTCCCCCACGCCCTCCGTGTCGGTGGCCAGCAGGAGCACCGCGCCGGCCGCGGCGAGCGCCAGCGGGATGCCCCAGCGGACGAGGTGGATCGGTCGCACGCCCTCCAGGCTACGCCGCGGCGATCTCGGCGATCACGCGCGAGAGCTGGCCGCCCTGCCAGGCGATCGGCGACCTGCCGGGCTCCTCGACGAGGAGCCGCGCCCCGGGGATCTCGGCCGCGTAGCGCTCGCCGACCGCCAGCGGGTGCTCGGGATCGACCTCGTCGCGGTCCGCCACCACGACGATGTCCCCGCCCACCCGGTCGAGCGCGTGCAGGTCGCTCCACGCCTCGAACGGGCGCGAGCGCGGCACCTGCGCGAGCGCGTCGGCGACCGCCTCGGGATGGCGGTGGCGGCCGATCCGCTGGCGCAGCACGGTCTGGACGGTCTCCTGCCAGGCGTCGGGGACGGGCGGGCGCCCGTAGGCGGCCAGGAAGCCCTCGACGCCGCCGGAGCGCAGGCCCTCGCTGAGGCGGTCCCAGCGCTCCAGCCCCGGCGAGGCCTCGGGGTCGAACGCGGGCGTGATCACGACGAGGCCGAGCGCGCGCTGCGGGTGGTCGAGCGCGAAGCGCAGCAGCGTGTGGGCGCCCATCGACGCGCCGGCCAGGACCGCGCGCTCGATCTCGAGGCGGTCCATGAGGTCGCGCAGGTCCGCCGCGAGCGTCGGATAGTCGTAGCGGTCGCCGGGCGGCGAGTCGCCGTGGCCGCGGGCGTCGTAGGCGACGACGCGGTGGCCGGAGCGCTCCAGGCTCTTGGAGCCCATCACCACGTAGCGGCGCGTCGCGGTGAGGCCGTGCAGGAGGACGACCGGGGTCCCGGCGCCGTCGTCGTCGTAGGCGAGGTCCATGGTCCGGTGTCCTACCGTATGAGGTCCTATGACGGTCATCGACGTCACGGAAGCGGACTTCCAGCAGCAGGTCATCGACCGCTCCCACGAGGTGCCGGTCGTCGTCGACTTCTGGGCCGAGTGGTGCGGGCCCTGCCGCCAGCTCGGGCCGGTGCTCGAGAAGGCCGCCAACGCGCGCGAGGGCGAGGTCGTGCTGGCCAAGCTCGACACCGACGCCAACCAGCAGCTCGCCGCCGCCTTCCAGATCCAGGGCATCCCGGCCGTCAAGGCGTTCAAGGACGGCCGCGTCGTGGCCGAGTTCGTCGGGGCCCAGCCGCCGGCCAACGTGGAGCGCTTCTTCGACGCGCTGGTGCCGTCCGAGGCCGACCGCCTGGTCGCCGCGGGCGACGAGGCGTCGCTGCGCCGCGCGCTGGAGCTGCAGCCGGGCCGCGCCGACGCCGCCGTGCCGCTGGCGCGGATGCTGCTCGCCCGCGGCGAGCGCGACGAGGCGCTGGCGCTCGTGGAGAACGTGCCCGGCGACTTCCAGGCCGAGGGGCTGCGCGCCCGCCTGCGCCTGGAGGACGCGGGCGAGCCGGACCTGTCGGCGGCCTTCGCGGCGCTCGACGGCGGCGAGCTCGAGCGGGCCGCCGACCTGCTGATCGAGGCGCTCCCCTCCGCGAGCGCGACCGCCGAGGACGGCGGCGTCAGCGCGAAGGACGAGATCCGCGCGGTCGTCGTGGCGATCCTCGACGAGCTCGGCGTCGAGCACCCGTTCGCGCGCGACGCGCGCCGGCGGCTCGCGGCCGCCCTCTACTAGACCGGCAGCGCGAGCTGGCCGGCGTCGACCTCCGGCGCCGGCACGTCGAAGCCGGCGACCCGCACGCCGAGCAGCCGCACGGGCCGCGGCGGCGCGTACGCGCGCAGGAGGTCGAGCGCGACGCCGGAGACGGTCAGCGGGTCGAGCGTGGGCTCGGCGAGCGTCCGCGCGCGCGTGACCGTGGTCCAGTCGTCGAGGCGGACCTTGATCGCGATCGTCCGCCCCGGCCGCTTCAGGCCCGCGCACAGCCGCTCGGCGAGCGACACGAGCGCGCGCTCCTGCTCCACCGGGTCGGCGACGTCCTGCGGGAACGTCGTCTCGCGCGACTCGCTGACGGCGACGCGCTCGAGGGTGAGCTGCTCGGAGCCGTGGAAGCGGGCGCGGGCGAGCAGGTCGCGGCCGTGGTTGGGGCCGAAGCGCTCCTGCAGCAGCGCCTCGTCGGCGCGCGCGAGCTGGCCGAGCGTGGTGATGCCCATCGCGGTGAGCCGCTCGACGGTCTTGGGCCCGATGCCCGGCACGAGCCCGGGCGGCGCGCCGGCGAAGCGCTCGCACGCCTGCTCGCGGCTGAGCGCGAGGAACCCCGAGGGCTTCTCGGCGTCGGAGCAGACCTTCGCGACGAGCTTGTTGGGCCCGATCCCGACCGACGCGGTCAGCCCGGTGCGCTCGCGGATGTCGGCGACGACGCGCCGCATCGCCGCGCGCGGGCGCTGCAGGTCGCTGAGGTCGAGGTAGGCCTCGTCGAGCCCGACGACCTCGACGCGCTCGATGTGCTCGCGCAGCACGCCCATCACCTGCTTGGAGACGGCGCGGTAGGCCTCGAAGTCGGGCGGGATGAAGATCGCCTGCGGGCACAGCCGCCGCGCCCGCGCGGCGGGGATCGCCGAGCCGACGCCGAACTTGCGCGCCTCGTAGCTGGCGGTCGTGATGACCGCCCGCGGGCCGGTGCCCGACACGACGACGGGCCTGCCCCGCAGCTCGGGGCGGCGCAGCAGCTCGACCGACACGTAGAACGCGTCCATGTCCAGATGCGCGATCGTGGCCACGGACCGGAACGGTACGCCCCGCACCCGACGGCACGGGCGAACGCGCGTTCGTGGCGGCCGGCGCTGCGCCGTGCCCGGCTCAGTGGGCGACCTGGACCGTCCCGGTCGAGCCGAACCCGAGCTTGGCCTTCGTCGCGGCGGTCAGGTCGAACTCGCGGCCGGCGACGAACGGGCCGCGGTCGATCACGCGGGTGCGCACGACGTTGCCGCGGTGGCGCAGCGTGAGCTTGGTGCCGCACGGCAGCGTCTTGTGGGCGACGCCGACGGTGCCGGGGGTCAGCGTGCCGCCGCAGCCCAGCGGGTTGCCGTACAGGCCGGGCCCGTACCAGGAGGCCGAGGCGGAGCGGTAGGCGTTCAGGCGGCCCAGCGAGCGCGTCGCGGCCGCGTTCGTCGCGTCGCCGCCGAAGCGCAGGCGCGCCGGGACGGTGCGGGACTCGTTCAGGCGCTCGACGAGGCGGAAGCGGCCGGCGCCGTCGGTGCGGTCGCGGTCGACGGTGCGCCAGCCCTTCGCGCCGCGGAGCTGCAGGGACACGGTCCGGCCCTTGGCGGCCGGCTTCAGGGTGCCGGCGACGCGCACGGTGCGCCCGGCCGTCACGTGGCGGCGCACGGCCTTGGTCTGCACACGGGCGGCGACGCGCACGCGCGGACCGGCGGCGGCGGCCGGGTCGGCCGACGCGGCGGTCGCCACGCCGACCGGGACGGCGCGCAGCACGCCGGAGCGCTGCAGCTTCACCCGCACGCGGAAGCGGCCGTCGGGGCCGGTCGCGGCCTCGGCGACGGGCGCCCAGCCGTCCGCCCCGCGGACGAGCTGCTCGACGCGCACCGGCACGCCCTCGGCGCCGGAGGCCAGGCGGCCGCGCACGACAGCGGCCTGACCGAGGCGAAGACTTCGGTCCTTCACCGACAGTGCAGCGGGCTGGGCGGGCACGGCGGCCGCCACGGGGGCGGCGACGGCGGCGTGCGTGGACAGGGTGGTCGACAGCACGCCGGCGGCCGCCAGAGCGGCGGGCACGGCGCGCAGAGAGGTCTGCGGCCTCACAGGAGGATCTCCTTGGGATCGGCGCCGGCCTACGAGGTGAGCTGTCGGGCTCGCGGGCGCCGCGTCGCGGCGCGCGCTACACGGGCATCAGCCCGCGATTCGCCCCGTGCCGGGTCGGGCCCGGCGGGTGGTTCCCCCGCTCGCCGCAACGGTCCGCGGCGACTCGGCTGGCTGTGGGAACGGTCGATTCAGGTTGGAACAGCGTATCCGCGCCAAACGCCGTTCAACCGCGAGTGTGGCCCACGTCACACGGTCCGCATCGCGAGCAGCTCGGCCGCTCGCACGCCCGCGCGGGGCGTCCCGGCCAGCAGCTGCGCGGCCAGCGGCGCCATCGACACCGCGAAGCGATCGTCGGGATGGCGCGCGAGCTGCTCCTGCCCGCGGGCCAGCAGCTCGTCGATCGTCGCCAGCAGCTCCTGCTCGTGGCCGACGCCGGTCCCGCCCGTCGGGATCTGGCAGGCCAGCCGCGCGAGCGCGATCGCCTCGCTCGGGTCACCGCCGCGAAAGCCCGTGTACGCGGCGACCGCGGCGTGCGCGAGCACGCGCTCGCCGGCCAGCCAGCGCGTCGCCAGCGCGCCCCGCCCGGGCGGCCCGCCGAGGTCGATCGGCGGCTCGCCGGCCAGCACCCGCTCCGCGTTGCCCGACGCGATCGCGGCGATCGCGTCCAGCCCGAGCCCGACCTCCAGCGCGCAGCGCAGGAACGCCAGCGCCGCGTAGCGGCCCGAGCCGTACGGCATGTCGCTGGCGAACAGGATCCGCGACGGGTCGACGACCTCGTACAGCGCGAGCAGGTCGGACACCTGCCACCAGGACGTGTCGAAGTACAGGTTGGTGAGCTCGTTGGCGGCCGGGGCGACCAGGCTCAGGTCGCTGATCCCGGCGTGCGCGAGGATCAGCGACGCGCCGGGATGGCGGCGCGCCAGCGTGACCAGGTCCTCGCCCAGCGCCGGGATTCCCCGCCCCGCGTGCACGAGCACCGGCACCCGCCGCTCCTCGGCGAACGCGACGAGCGCCGCCACCGACGGGTGCGAGAGCACGAACGCGTCCGAGCGCGGGTGCAGCTTGAAGCCGCGCGCGCCCGCCTCCAGGCAGCGCCGCGCCTCGGGCAGCGGATCGCCGGCGTTGGGGTCGATCCGCGCGAGCGCGACGAGCCGGCCGCCGGACGCGGCGGCCTCGGCCAGGACGCGGTCGTTGGCGGGCGGGTAGCCGTCGGGCTCGGCCGTCGTGAACACGATCGCGCGCCCGACGCCGGCGCGGTCCAGGCCCTCCAGCAGCTCGTCGACGGTGCCCGTCACCCCGTCGGGGTCGTTCCAGCCGGTGTGCGTGTGCGCGTCGATCCACGCCGTGTCGTCGGGGAGCAGGCGGCGCACGGCGGCGAGCTGGTCCGCCAGCAGGTCGTCGTAGGGGGCTCCGGGCACCGGCACGCGTCCACAGGCTACGGCTTGCCAACGCGGGGGCCGCCCATGACAATCGACCGCGTGACCAACCCCGACCGCCTCAGCGGGCTGGATGCCTCGTTCCTGCACCTCGAGCGCGGTGGCCGGACGCCCATGCACGTGGCCGAGGTCCTCGTCTTCGAGGGCGCCGCGCCCGGCTACGTCGAGCTGGTCGAGCACATCGTCTCGCGGCTGGACCTCGTCCCCCGCTACCGCCAGCGCCTCGCGGAGGTCCCGCTCGGCCAGGGCCGGCCGGTCTGGGTCGACGATCCGCACTTCAACGTGCGCTACCACGTGCGCCACGCCGGCCTCCCCCACCCGGGCGACGACGCGGCGCTCAAGCGGCTGGCCGGGCGCCTGTTCTCCCAGCCGCTGGACCGCGACAAGCCGCTGTGGGAGCTGTACCTGGTCGAGGGCCTGTCGGGCGACCGCTTCGCGCTGATCGGCAAGACGCACCACGCGCTCGTCGACGGCGTCTCCGGGGTCGACATCACCACGGTGCTGTTCGACGCCTCGCCCGAGCCGGCCGAGCCGCCGGGGCCGGCGACCCCGTGGGTGCCGCGCCCGGCGCCGACCTCCGCCCAGCTCCTGGCCGAGGCGCTGCTGGAGCGCACGACCGTCCCGGGTGAGATCGCCCGCGGCGTGCGCGCGGCCCTGCGCGCGCCGCGCCGGGCCGCGAAGGTCGCGTTCGAGCGCCTCACCGAGGTCGGCGCGTTCGCCAGCATCGGCCTGGAGCCGGCGCCGGCCAGCCCGTACAACGTGCCGATCGGCCCGCATCGGCGCTACGAGTGGGTCGACGCCGACCTCGCCACGTTCAAGGCGATCAAGGACACGCTCGGCGGCACCGTCAACGACGTCGTGCTCACCGTCGTCGCCGGCGCGCTCGGCCGCCACATGCGCGCCAACGGCCACCGCACCCAGGGGCTGGAGCTGCGCGCGCTCGTGCCGGTCTCGGTGCGCGGCGGGGACGAGGCCGGCGCGCTCGGCAACCGCGTCGCGGCCGTGTGGGCGCCGCTGCCGGTCGGCGAGACCGACCCGGTCGCGGTGTTCGACCGCGTGCACGAGGCCATGGCCCACGTGAAGGCCAACCACGAGGCGGTCGGCGCCCAGACGCTCACCGAGCTGACGAACTTCGCGCCGCCGACGATCATGAGCCAGGCCGCCCGGCTGCAGGCGCGCCAGCGGTTCTTCAACGTCGTCGTCACCAACGTCCCCGGTCCCCAGTTCCCGCTGTACCTGCTCGGGCGCAGGCTCGTCGGGCTGTACCCGGTCGTGCCGCTCGCCGAGCGCCTGGCGGTCGGCATCGCCGTGATGAGCTACGACGGCCGCCTCGGGTTCGGCCTGCTCGGCGACCTCGACGCGCTGCCCGACCTGTCGGACCTCGCCGCCATGCTCGAGGCGTCGATCGACGACCTCGCCCGGGCCGCCGGCGTCCGCCGCCCACGGCCGCGCCGCCGGGCCTCGCGCACCGCCAACGGCCGCTTCGAGAAGGCGCCGGCCGGCCGGTGAAGCGCGCCGCCTCGGTCCTCCTGGCGATCGTGATCGCGTTCGCGGGCGCGGTCGGGATCCTGCTCGCCCTGCAGTCGCGCGACGACGCCACGCTCGAGCGCCCGCCCGCGGTGAGCAGCCAGACCACGCCATGATGTGCGGCGGATGACCGACCGCACCCTGCGTCTGGCGCTGCACCAGATCAACCCCACCGTCGGCGACCTCGCCGGCAACGAGCGCAAGATCCGCGACGGGATCGCCGCCGCCCGCGAGGCCGGCGCGCAGCTCTCGCTGTTCCCGGAGCTGGCCGTCACCGGCTACCCGCCCGAGGACCTGCTGCTCAAGGAGCACTTCCTGCGCGACGCCCGCGCGGTGGTCGACCGGCTCGCCGCCGACGTCGACGACCACGTCGTGATCGTCGGCTTCCCGGAGCGCGCCGAGGACGTCTTCAACGCCGCCGCCGTGCTGTACCGCGGCGGGCTGCAGGCGATCTACCGCAAGGTGCTGTTGCCCAACTACGGCGTCTTCGACGAGCAGCGCTACTTCCAGGTCGGCGTCGGCGGCGGGATCGTGGATCTCGGCGACCTGCGCATCGGCCTGACGATCTGCGAGGACATCTGGGAGCCGGGCCCGCCGGCCAGCGACGAGTCGGCCGCCGGGGCGACGCTCATCGTGAACCTCACCGCCTCGCCCTACCACCTCGGCAAGGGCCACGAGCGCGAGCGCATGGTCGCCCAGCGCGCCCGCGACTCGCTCGCCGTGTTCGCGTTCTGCGCGATGGTCGGCGGCCAGGACGAGCTCGTCTTCGACGGCCAGTCGTTCGTGTGCGACCACACCGGCGAGGTGCTGGCCCGCGCCGCGCAGTTCGAGGAGGAGATGCTCGTCGTCGACGTCGACCTCGGCGCCGGCGCCCAGGCGCGCCTGCGCGACACCTCCCACCGGCCCGGCGTGCGCCGCGCGGGCGGCGCGGCTCCGGTCCAGACGCTCGCCCGGCTGGAGGAGCCGCCGCCGCGCACGGGCCCGGCGCCCGAGCGGCGCGTCGCCGAGCTGCTGGCCCCGCTGGAGGCCGAGGTGTACGCGGCGCTCGTGCTCGGCCTGCGCGACTACGTCGCCAAGAACGGCTTCCGCCACGTCGTGCTCGGCCTGTCGGGCGGCATCGACTCCGCGCTCGTGGCCGCGATCGCCGTCGACGCGCTCGGCGCCGAGCAGGTGACGGCCGTCGTCATGCCGTCGCCGTACTCGTCGTCGGGCACGCAGTCCGACGCCCGCGACCTGGCGCGCGAGCTGGGGATCGACTGCCTGGAGTACTCGATCGCCGAGCCGATGGCCGCCTACGAGCGCCTGCTGGCGGAGACGTTCGCGGGCCGCGAGCCGGACATCACCGAGGAGAACCTGCAGGCGCGCATCCGCGGCAACATCCTCATGGCGCTCAGCAACAAGTTCGGCTGGCTGGTGCTGACGACCGGCAACAAGTCCGAGATGTCGGTCGGCTACTCGACGCTGTACGGCGACATGGCCGGCGGCTTCGCGGTCATCAAGGACTGCCCGAAGACGCTGGTCTACCGCCTCTCCGAGCACCGCGGCCTGCCGCGCTCGATCATCGACCGCGCCCCGTCCGCGGAGCTGCGCCCCGACCAGCGCGACGAGGACTCGCTGCCGCCCTACGCGGTGCTGGACCGCATCCTCGAGGGCTACGTCGAGCAGGACCTGGGCCGCGAGGTGCTCGTCGCGCGCGGCCTGCCCGCCGAGGACGTCGACCGCGTGATCCGGCTCGTCGACCTGGCCGAGTACAAGCGCCGCCAGGCCCCGCCGGGGATCAAGATCACGACGCGCGCGTTCGGCCGCGACCGGCGCATGCCGATCACCAACCGCTACGGCGGCTAGTTCGTCAGGCGCGGGGCTCGCGGACGGCGATCGTCATCCGCGTGACCGCGCACAGGCGGCCCTCGTCGTCGGTGAACTCGATGTCCCAGATCCACGTGGTGCGGCCGCGGTGGCGCCGCACGCCGTCGGCGTGGATCGTCCCGCCGGTGATCGGGCGCAGGAAGTTCGTCGCGTTCGACAGGCCCTGGGGGACCATCCCGTCGCCCATGACGCCGGCGGCGGTGCCGAACGAGGCCAGCGACTCGGCCATCGACGCGTACACGCCGCCGTGGACGAGGCCCATCGGCTGCTTGACCGCGTCGCGGACCGCGACGGTCGCGCGGACGCGCTCGTCGGTGATCTCGACGATGTCGAGCCCGTACAGGGCGTCGAAGCCCTTCTCCCATGCGACCACCGGTTCCGGCATCATGCGGGCGGCACGATAGCGGGGGTGCGTGTACTAGCCTTGCCCCGCCCGTGAGCCCCCTCGACGATCTGACCCCCGACCAGCGCGCCGTCCTCCAGCTCCTGCTCAAGCAGGGCAAGAGCTACGCGGAGCTGGCCGCCCTGCTGCGGATCGACCCGGAGGCCGTGCGCCAGCGCGCGATCGGCGCGATCGCCGCGCTCGGCCCGGAGGTGGACGAGGGCGACCGCGGCGTGCTGACCGACTGGCTGCTGGGCCAGCTCGACGACGAGGGCCGCGCCGCGACGCGCGACCTCCTCACCGAGTCGCCGGCCGCGCTGGAGTGGGCGGAGGCGATCGGCGAGCGGCTGCGGGCCGAGGGCCTGGAGCCGCGCGGCGAGCTGCCCGCCGCCGAGGTCGCCGAGGCGCCCGAGGAGCCCGAGGCGACGCCCGACGCCGAGCCGGTGGCCGAGGAGGAGCCCGCGCCGGAGCCCGAGCCCGCGCGGGAGCCCGAGCCGGAGCCCGAGGCCGACCCGGAGCCCGAGCGCGAGCCCGCCCCGCTGCCCGGCTTCGCGCCCACCGACGGCGACGACGGTGGCGAGCGCCCCTCGCGCCTGGGCGGCGCGCTGCTCATCGGCGGCCTCGTCGTCGTGATCGTCGTCGTCGCGGTGATCCTGCTGGGCGGCGGCGACGACGACGGTCCCTCGACGGCGACCCAGACGCAGGCGACCGCGACGCAGACGACCGGGCAGACCACCCCGACGACCGGCGAGCTGACCGTCGAGGCGCAGGTCAACATGCGCGCCCCGGGCGGCGGCGACGCGCTCGGCGTCGCCCAGATCATCACCGACGGCTCCACCCGCGGCGTGAGCGTCACCGCCGAGGGCCTGGAGCCCAACGGCGACAACGACCGCTATGCGCTGTGGCTGACCGGCGGGCCGGGCGGCAAGGCCTACCTGCTCGGCTTCTCCACCACCGCCGTCGGCGACAACGGGCGCTTCGGCGGGTCCGCCGAGCTGCCCGAGGACGCCGACGACTACCGCCGCATCGAGCTGTCGCTCGAGACCCGCAACGAGCCCCGCAAGCCGACCGAGGTCGTGCTGCGCGGGTCGCTGGGCTCCTAGCGCCCCGCCTCGAGCTCCTCGGCGACCGCGTCGAGCGCGGCGCGGAGCTGCCGGCGGGCCGAGCGCCACGCCAGCGGCGCCCCCAGGCGAGACGCCCCGCGCAGCCCCATCCGCTGCTCGAGCTCGATCCGCGTCCCGTCGTCCTCCGCGGCCAGCCGCACCTCGACCTCGTGCGCGGCGAAGACCCGCTCGAACGGCGTGCCGGCCACCTCCAGCGCCCACGCGCGCCGGCGCGGGCGGTCGGACGCGAGCACCCGCTGGTCGGCGCGCACCTCGCGGCCGTGGCGGCTGCGCAGCACGAGCGTGAACCCGCGGCCGCTGACGCCCTCGACGCGCACGGCCCGCGGCCACCAGCGCGGGAGCTGGTGCGGGTCGCCGACGAGCCGCCACACCTCGCCGGGCGGGGCGGGCAGGCGGCGGCGCACGCGCGCGGTCGTCACCGCTACTCGGTCTCGTCGCGCAGCAGCGAGAGCACGTCGTAGCCGGTCAGGCGCTCGCGGCCGGGCAGGAACGCCAGCTCGATCAGGAACGTGCAGGCGACGACCTCGCCGCCGGCCTTCTCGACGAGCTCGCACAGCGCGCGGGCCGTGCCGCCCGTGGCGAGCAGGTCGTCGTGGATCAGGACCCGGTGGCCGGGGCCGATCGCGTCGGTGTGCACCTCGAGCCGGTCGATCCCGTACTCGAGCTCGTAGGCGACGCTGAGCGTCTCGCGCGGGAGCTTGCCGGGCTTGCGGGCCAGCACGAAGCCGGCGCCCAGCTCGGACGCCAGGGCGGGCCCGAACAGGAAGCCGCGCGCCTCGGCGGCGAGCACGTGGAAGGGCGCGTAGGGCCGCGAGAGGTCGGCGAGGCCGCGCACGGCGGCGCGGAAGCCCTCGGGCGAGGCCAGCAGCGGCGTGATGTCGCGGAAGCCGACGCCGGGCTTGGGGAAGTCGGGCACGTCGCGGATCAGCCCGCGCAGCTCGGCCGGGGACATGTCGGGGCTCACTTCACGAGCGTGCGCAGGTCGCGCACGAGCAGCAGGTGCTTGAGGTGGCTGGTCACGGCGGCGAGGTTCTCGAGCGCCTCGATCGCCTCCTTGCGGCGCTGCGGATTGCGCGAGCGCAGCGCCGGGGCGAGGATCTGCTGCAGCAGCGCGGCCTCGCGGTCGGCGGAGGTGCGGAAGACGCGCAGGTTGCGCCCGCCGACCCCGTAGCGGGCCAGCTCGGTCACCGCCCGCACGATCTCGCGCTCGGTCTCGTCGTAGTAGGTCACGCCGGCGCGGGTCTCGCCCTTGATCACGCCGTAGTCCTCGAGCTCGCGCACGAGCGCGGGGTCGGCGCGGGTCTCCTCGACGACGTCGTCGAGCGAGTACAGGGGCCCGCGCTCGCTGACGCTGACCGACGCGCGGCGCGTGGCGCGGCGCCCGCCGTCGGGCCCGGCCGCGGGGACCGGCGTGTCGGCGGCGCGCCCGGCGGCCAGCTCCTGGCGGATGACCCGCAGCGGCAGGAACTCGTCGCGCTGGAGGCGCAGGATCGTGCGCAGGCGCTGCACGTCGGACGGCGTGTAGAGCCGGTAGCCGCCGGGCGTGCGCCGCGGCGACAGCAGCTTCTGGTCCTCGAGGTAGCGGATCTTGGAGATCGAGATGTCGGGGAACTCCTGCTCGAGCGCCTTGGTGACCGCCCCGATCGTCATCGCCTTCTCGCGCTGGCGCTCGGACCGGCCCCCCGGCTCGTCGCCGGCCACGGGCAGGTCCTCCATCTCCGGGCCTTCCACGAGGGTCACCGCTGGAGGAAGGTCAGCTTGTACTTGCCGATCTGCAGCTCGTCGCCGTCCTCGAGACGGTGCGACTCGATCCGCCGGCGGTTCACGTAGGAGCCGTTCAGCGAGCCGAGGTCGTCGAGGTACAGGTCGCCGCCGCGGCGCACCAGCAGCGCGTGGTCGCGCGAGACCGTGACGTCGTCGAGGAAGACGTCGGAGTCCGGCCGCCGGCCGATCGTCATGCGGTCGCGGTCCAGCGGGAACGACTCGCCGACGCGCCCGCCGCCGGAGCGGATCACGAGGACGGAGCCGTGCTCGGCGGCCGACTCGAGGTCGACGGGGATCAGCTCGCCGGTGTCGCCGACCCGGTACGTGGCGGTGACCGGGTCGCCGCCGCGCGCGGGCTCGGCGGCGCCCAGGAACGCACCGCACTTCTGGCAGTAGTTGGCCCCGTCCGCGTTGACGAAGCCGCATTCTGGGCAGTGCAGCGCCATCGGCGATCCCTTCCGGCCGGCGGTGCGGCCCGTCAGACCCCGGGCTCGTCGCCCGTGCGGCCCGCGAGGATGTCGGTCAGGCGCCGGACGTCGTCGCCCGTGATGACCTCTTCCCCTCCCTCGTGCTTCTTGCGCAGGCGGTTGACCAGCTCGGCGCGGAGGATGTCGATCTTGCCGTGCAGGATCCGCCGCTTGTACGAGATGTCGACCTCCTCCTCGGTCAACTGCTGGATGAGGTCCTTGAGTTCCTGATCGGAGAGCGAACCGAGGTCGGGGAAGGTGTCCATGAGGTGACTCCTACCAAAGCGGGGAGGTCGAAGGGCGGGAGCATAGCCCATTCCCCCAGAGGGTCAAGCTGACCTTGAGGGTTGGCGCAGCTGCCGGACGGCGGAGACGCCATAGAGCACGGTTGCCCAGATCGACAGCGCCAAACCCACGTACAGCAGCCACTTCGCGACGTCCTCCACCCCGCACAGCGCCAGGAACACGGCGCCCATCAGCGGCCACACCGACCAGCGCCCCGGCCAGTTGATGCGGATCTCCACGCCGCGCCGCACGAGCGGCGGCCCGGCCAGCAGCATGAGCGCCTCGCGCCCGGCGAGCACGTACAGCCCCCAGCGCGGCAGCAGCTCGAAGTGCCAGCACACGACCACGCCGGCGAGGATGATGAGCCGGTCGACGACGGGGTCCAGCAACGCGCCCAGCCGGCTGTACTGGCCGGTCACGCGCGCGGCGATGCCGTCGGCGTAGTCGCCGAGCGTGATCGCCAGGAACAGGATCGCGGGCAGCGCGTCGGTGCCCGCGTCGGACGTGAACGCGAGGATCAGGAAGACGGGGATCAGCGCGGCGCGGACGTAGACGATCGCGTTGGGGATCGTCCACGGGCGCAGCGGCTGTCCCGGCAGCGTCTGCGGCGGCGGCGGGCCGGAGCGGTCGAGGCCGCTCAGGCGGCGAAAGGTCAGGGGAGGCTTGCCCACAGCTCCGCCACCGCGGGGCCGCCCCCGCGCAGCGGCACGCCGCCCTCGTGGTCGACGCGCCCGCGGCGGATCTGCGCCTCGGCCCGCCCGGACTCCAGCGCCCGCTTGCCGACCGTGAGCCGCAGCGGGCAGCCCAGCAGCTCGGCGTCGGCGAACTTCTCGCCGGGACGCAGCGGGCGGTCGTCGAGCAGGACCGACAGCCCCTCGGCCTCGACCTCGGCGGCCAGGGCCTCGGCCGCCTCCAGCTCGGCCTCCTTGCCCAGCGCGACGACGTGCACGTCCCACGGCGCCAGCGCGCGCGGCCACGAGATCCCGTGCTCGTCGGCGTACTGCTCGATCGCCGCGGCGGCGATGCGCGCCGGGCCGATGCCGTAGCAGCCCATCCAGATGTGCTGCTCGGTGCCGTTCTCGTCGAGGTACGTCGCGTTCAGCGGCACCGAGTAGCGCGTGCCGAGCTTGAAGATGTTGCCGACCTCGATCGCCGGCTCGATGCGGATCGGGTGGCCGTTGACCGTGTCGCCCTCGACGACCGTGCGGACGTCGAGGCGGTCGCCGGCGGGCACGTCGATGACGACGTGGTGGTCGGGCTTGTTGGCGCCGACGACGTAGCGGCCGGGCGCGACCGCGGCGTCGAGGATCAGCTCGACGCGGTCGTTGGGTCCCATGTAGCCGCCGACGAGGCCGTGCTCGGCCAGCTCGTCGTCGTGGGCGGGCCGGAACGGCTCGCGCAGCGCGTTCTGCAGCTTGATGTCGTTGACGCGGTGGTCGCCGCGCACCATCACGAGGATCAGGCCGCGCTGCTCGGTGACCACCGGGAACGCCTTCAGCAGCGCGCCCGGGTGGACGTCGAGCGCCTCGGCGAGCGCCTCGATCGTGCTGGCGCCCGGCGTGTGCAGCTCGCCGGCGATGTGGTCGGGCAGCGGCGGGACCGGCTGCGGCTCGGCGGTCGCCACCTCGACGTTGGCGGCGTACCCGGGCGCGAGCGCGATGTCGTTCTCGCCCGCCGGCGACGGCGCCATGTACTCGTGCGCGCCGACGCCGCCCATCATCCCTACGTCGGACTCGACCGCGTACCACTCCAGGCCGCAGCGGTCGAAGATGCGGTCGTAGGCGCGGGCGTGCGCCTCGTAGCTGACCTCCATCCCGGCCTGGTCGCGGTCGAACGAGTACGAGTCCTTCATGATGAACTCGCGCGTGCGCAGGACGCCGGCGCGCGGCCGCGGCTCGTCGCGCTCCTTGACCTGGATGTGGTACAGCGAGAACGGCAGGTCGCGGTAGCTGCGCACCACCTGGGCGGCGTGCGTGGTCACCGTCTCCTCGTTGGTCATCGACAGCACGAGGTCGGCGCCCTTGCGGTCCTGGAGCTTGAACAGCTCCTCGCTGCCGTAGCGGCCGGTGCGCTTCCACAGCTCGGCCGGGACGAGCACCGGCATCATGACCTCCTGGGCCCCGATGCGGTCCATCTCCTCGCGGACGATCTGCGCCGCCTTCTGATGCACCCGCCAGCCGGCGGGCAGCCACGACCAGATGCCGCTGCCGATCTGGCGGATCAGGCCGGCGCGGACCATCAGCTTGTGGGACACCGCCTCGGCGTCGGCGGGCGGCTGGCGCTCGGTGGGAAGGAAGAGCTGCGACTGTCGGTGCATCGAGCCCGACAGCCTACGGCGTCGGGTCGCGGCGGGCGATCAGGCGCGGGTGAAGCGGCGGCCGGCGACCGGCGAGATCGCCTCGTCGATCGGGGTCGGCGCGTCGGCCGCCTCGGCGGCGTCGGCCTCCTCGCGCGCCTTCTCGGCCTCGAGCGCGGCGAGGCGCTCCGGCGTCATCGCCGTGGCGTCCTCCTCCTCGGCCAGCCAGGCGGCGGCCTCGGCGGCGGCGCGCTCGTCGCGGACGACCTGCTTGCCCGCGGCGTAGTAGCGGTCGATCTCGGCGAACAGCTCGTCGACCAGGCGCTCGGTCGGCACCTTCTTCAGCGGCTCGCCCTTCGAGTAGATCATCCCCATGTCCTTGGCGCCGGTGATGCCGAAGTCGGCGTGGCGGGCCTCGCCGATCCCGTTGACCGCGCAGCCGAGGATCGAGACCTCGATCGGGTCCTCGTAGACCTCCAGGCGCCGCTCGACCTCGGCGACGACGGAGTCCATGTCGAACTGCAGGCGCCCGCACGTCGGGCAGGCGATGAGCACCGGGCCCTTCTCGCGCAGCTTCAGCGCCTTGAGGATCTCCCAGCCGACCTTGACCTCCTCCTCGGCGTGGAAGGTCGACAGCGAGATGCGGATCGTGTCGCCGATCCCGTCGGCCAGCAGCGTGCCGAGGCCGACCGCGCTCTTCAGCGAGCCCGACCACTTCGTGCCCGCCTCGGTGACGCCGAGGTGCAGCGGGTACGGGATGCGCTCCGACAGCAGCCGGTTGGAGGCGATCGTGTTCGGCACCGACGTCGACTTCATCGACACCTTGAAGTCCGTGAAGTCCAGGCGCTCCATCAGCTCGACGGTCTCGACCGCGGCCGTGACGAGCGCCTCGACCGGGTTCGTGTACTCGAGCTCGCGCAGGTGCTTGGGCAGCGACCCGGAGTTGACGCCGACGCGGATCGGCGTGCCCTTCTCCTTGGCCTTGGCGATGACCTCGGCGACCTTGTCGGGCCCGCCGATGTTGCCCGGGTTGATCCGCACGCAGTGGGCGCCGGCGTCGAGCGCCTTGATCGCCAGCGTGTGGTTGAAGTGGATGTCGGCGATCACCGGGATCGGCGACTCGCGGACGATGGTCTTGAGCGCCTCGACGTCCTGCTCGCGCGGCACCGCGCAGCGGACGATGTCGGCCCCCGCCTCGGCGACGCGGTGGATCTGGGCCATCGTCGCCTGCAGGTTGGCGGTCTCGGTCTTCGTCATCGTCTGGACCGCGACGGGCGCGCCGCCGCCCACGGGCACGGACCCGACGTGGATCTGTCGCTCGGAAGCCATCTGGCCCCTCAGTCTATGAACATAGGCTTGGGGCGCCCGTGAACGTCTACTCCACCGCCCGCGGCCCGCTGGCCCGCCTCGCCGAGCCCGTCGCGCAGCGCGCCCGCGCCGCCCGCCACCGGCGGTTCCTGGCGCTCACCGGCGCGACCGCCGAGACCCGCATCGTCGACGTCGGCTGCGGCGCGCTGGGCCTGCGCGGCCTGGCGCCCGACCTGGACGTCACCGGCGTGGACGTCGTCGACCGGCCCGGCTACCCGGGGCCGTTCGTGCGCGCGGACGCGACGCGGCGGCTGCCGTTCGCCGACGGCGAGTTCGACCTCGCCTACTCCTCCAGCGTCGTCGAGCACCTCGCTCCCGCCGACCGGCCCGCGTACGCGGCCGAGCTGCGCCGGGTCGCGCGCGGCTGGTGGGTGCAGACGCCGGCGTTCTCGTTCCCGGTCGAGCCCCACGCGCTGCTGCCGTTCGCGCACTGGCTCCCGGTCGGCCTGCGCCGGCGCTACTGGCGCCTGGGCGCGGCGGGCTCGTGGGAGGAGATCGCGCTCCTGCGCCGGCGCGAGCTGGCGGCGCTGTTCCCCGGCTCGGCGATCGTCGCCGAGCGGCTGGGGCCGCTCACGAAGTCCTGGATCGCAGTGCGCGCTTCGTGACGCCGGTGGTGCAGGCGCGCAGCGGCGTCGTGTAGTAGGCCGACATGAGCCGGCCGGTGCGCTCGTCGTGGTCGTTGCCGGCGAGGTGGCCGTACTCGTGCACGACGACCGTGCACAGCTTGGGCCAGTCGAACCGGGCGCGCGGGTTGAGCTGGATCGTGCAGTCGCCGTTGTTGGCCGGGTCGCCGTACGGGTCGCCGCTGCGCGTCGACCACGTGGAGATCGCGTTCACCTCGCGCGACTGGCGCTTCCAGGAGAGCTGGATCTCGCCGCCGCACGGGTCGACGCCCCAGTACGCGCGGGCGATGTCCTGGGCGGTGCGCAGCGCCGGCGAGTCGACCGCGAAGCGGCTCGTGTTCGGGCGCGTGTCCGAGCCCGCGACGGCGGCGCCGGCCAGGAGCCCGCCGACGACGGCGAGCAGGCCGAGCGCGACGGCGACGATGCGTGAGTGGCGTCCCACGCCCCGTGTCAATCGGACGTTTTGAACACGAGTTGACCCCTCGGTCAGCGCGGTGACACGGCCAGCGCCCGCGACGCCGCGTGGAGGACGACACCGAGTGCCAGCAGCGCGGCCGCGAACGCGAACGTGCGGGCCTCCTGCTGGGTCAGCAGGCCCGCGCAGACAAGCGCGCCGATCACCGGCAGCGCCGTCGGAGCGCGGAAGTGGTCGTGGTCGACGGGCTCGCGGCGCAGCACGAGCACGGCCACGTTGACGAGGATGAAGACGCCGAGCAGCAGCGTCACGGTCGTGTCGGCCAGGGTCGCCAGGTCGCCGATGACGATCAGCGCCGCGCACAGGCCGGCGGTGAAGGCGATCGCGACGAGCGGCGTGCGGCGCTCGGGCAGCACGCGGCCGAACACCTTCGGGACGATCCCCTCCCGCGCCATCCCGTACGTCAGGCGCGAGGCCATGATGAGGTTGATCAGCGCGCCGTTGGCGATCGCGAACAACGCCACGGCGGCGAAGGTCTTGGGCGGGATCGCCAGCGGCCCCACCTCGGCGACCTCCAGCAGCGGCCCGCTGGACTCGGCCAGGCGGCTCGTCGGCACCACCATCGAGGCGAGCACGGTGACCGCCAGGTAGATGATGCCGGCGATCGCCAGCGCGCCGAACAGCGCACGCGGATACGAGCGCGGGTCGCGCGTCTCCTCGGCCACGTTGACGGAGTCCTCGAAGCCGATGAGCGCGTAGAACGCCAGCGCCGCGCCGGCGAGGATCGCCAGCGGCACCGACTCGCCCTCGCGGAACTCGAACGCCCGGCCCGGGTCGCCGTCCCCGCCGGCCAGCGCGCCCACCGCGATGACGCAGATCGCCAGCAGGCCCGCGACCTCGATCGTCGTGAGCGCCACGTTGACCTTCACGGACTCCGAGATCCCGCGCACGTTGATCGCGGTCACGAGCGCCAGGAACGCGAGCGCGGCGACGGTGGCCGGCACGTCGACGAACTCGCGCAGGTAGTCGCCGCTGAACGCGGTCGCCAGCGTCGCCGCCGACGCGACGCCCGACGCCATCACCGCGAACGCGACCAGGAACGTCAGGAACGGCCGCTTGAAGGCGCGGTTGACGTACAGGGCCGCGCCGGCCGCCTGCGGGTACTTCGTGACCAGCTCGGCGTAGGCGAACGCGGTGAACACGGCCAGCGCGAGCGCGACCGCGAACGCCGTCCAGATCGCCCCGCCGGTCTCGGCGCCGACCTCGCCGACGAGCGCGTAGATGCCCGCGCCGAGGACGTCCCCGACGACGAACACGAGGAGCATGTTGCGCGAGATCGCCCGGCGCAGCGGGGTGTCACGCCTCGGCATTGCGGGCGGTTACCCGCCCGGACGGGGGTCAGTCCGCGTACATCGCGTCGATCTCGTCGGCGTAGCGCTCGAGGATCGGGCGGCGGCGCAGCTTCATCGTCGGCGTCAGCTCCGGGCCGCCGGGCAGCCAGTCGCCGCGCACCACGTGGAAGCGCTTGATCTGCTCGATGCGCGACAGCTTCGCGTTGGCCTTCTCGACGGCCTGCGCGACGGCGTCCACGACGTCGTGCTGCTCGGCCAGCTCCGCCAGGTCGCCGGCCTCGATCCCGCGCTGCGCGGCCCACGCCGGCGCGAAGTCGGCGTCGAGGACGATCAGCGCCGTGTTGAACGGCCGCCGGTCGCCGATGACGGCGGCCTGCCCGATCAGCGGCGACGACGCCTTCAGCGTCGCCTCGATGTTGGCCGGCGACATGTTCTTGCCGGCCGCGTTGATGATGATCTCCTTCTTGCGGTCGACGATCCGCACGTAGCCGTCCTCGTCGATCTGCGCGATGTCGCCGGTGTGCAGCCAGCCGTCCGCGTCGATCGCGTCGCTGGTCTGGTCGGGCCGGTTGCGGTAGCCGAGCATCACGACCGGGCTGCGGACGAGCAGCTCCCCGTCCTCGGCGAGCTTCACCTCCACCCCGGGCTCGGGCGGGCCGACCGTGCCGATCTTGATCCGCCCGGGCGGGTTCACGCAGCCGGCGCCGGTCGTCTCCGACATCCCCCACAGCTCGGCGACCGGGATCCCGATCGCGTGGAAGAACTCCAGCACCTCGACGGGGGTCGGCGCGGCGCCGACGTTCACGGCCTCGGCCCGGTCGAAGCCGAGCTGGGCGCGCAGCGGCGCGAAGATCGCCGCGTCGGCGCGCGCCCACGCCTCCTCCAGCTCGGGCGGGACCGGCTCGCCCGCCTGCTGCAGGCGCACGCGTCGGAGCGAGGCCTCCAGCGCGCCCTGGACGGCGGCGCGCTCGTCGTCGGGCTTGGCCGCGATCATCGCCCCCAGCCCGGCCTTCAGCTTCTCCCAGATCCGCGGCACCGCGAAGAACCACGACGGGCGCACCTCGGGCAGGTAGGCGACGATCTGGCGCGGGTCGTGGCAGCAGGTGACCTGCAGCCCGAACGCGATCGGCAGGTAGTGGTGGGCGACCCGCTCGGCCACGTGCGCGGCCGGCAGCCACGAGATGACGCGGCCGTCGCTGGGCATCGGGATCAGCTCGGTCACCGTCGCGACCGCGCTCATCACGTTGCGGTGGCAGAGCTGGACGCCCTTCGGCGGCCCGGTCGTGCCGGACGTGTAGATCAGCGTGACGACGTCCTCGGGCTCGATCAGCGCGACCGAGGCGTCCGGGTCGAACTCGGGGTCGGCGTGGGCCAGGACGTCGGCCAGCGGCGTGCAGCCCTCGGGCGGCGCGTCGCCGTCGACGACGACGACGTGCTCCAGGCCGGGCAGGTCGGCGCGGGCGGCGAGCGCGTTGGGCAGCAGGGCCGACTCGGCGACGAGCACCCGCGCCGCGGCGTCGTCGACGACGAAGCGGATCTGCTCGGGCGCCGAGGTCGTGTAGATCGAGAACGGCGTGGCGCCGAGCGTCATCGCGGCGAGGTCGGCCACGTGGAACTCGGGGCGGTTGGTCAGCAGCAGCGCGACGGTGTCGCCGCGGCGCACGCCCAGGCGCGCCAGCCCCGCGGCGAGCGCGTCGACGCGCTCGCGCAGCTCCCGCCACGTCCACTCGCTGGCGCCGCCCTGGGTGCGCAGCGCGACGGCGTCCGGGCGCTCGTCGGCCGTGATCCGAAACGCCTCCGCGACGGTCGCGGCGTCCAGCGCGCGCGGCCGCGGGAACGCGGTCGTCTGCTCCATTGCTCCTCCTCCCAGGCCCGACGGGCGGGCTGGCTCCTCTCGACGGGAGGCTAACGGATGTCGAAGCCCTCGCCCGTCAATCGGCCGATGTCGTTCGTCAGCCCGAGCACGAACAGCATCGCGACGAGCGCGAAGCCGACGAACCCGGCGCGCTCCATCACCGAGAACGGGATCGGCCGGCCGCGGACCTTCTCCGCGATCGCCCAGAAGATGTGCCCGCCGTCGAGCGGCAGGAACGGGAACAGGTTGATGACCGCCAGCGACAGCGAGATCAGCGCGAGGATCTCGATCGCGCGGGTGGTGTCGAAGCTGAACGCCTGCCGCGTCGCCTCGTAGGAGCCGACGACCCCGGAGACCTCCTCGCGCGCCTGCGAGTCGTAGAAGAGCTTGCCGATCGTCTCGACCGTGAGGCGCGTGACGTTCCACATGCCCTCGACGCTCTGGACCGCGGCCTCCCCGGCGGGAAGCTTCACGTACGGCATGTCGTAGTCGTCCGGATAGCCGTAGGAGAAGCCGATCCGGTTGCGCTCGAGCTCGCCGTCGTAGAACGGGCGGATGCGCAGCGTCTGCTCGCGCCCGTCGCGCTCGACCACGACGGTGGCGGGCGTGGCGGCCACGCAGCCGTCGGTCTGCGGTCCGTCGCAGCGGTGGCGGCCGATCGCCACCGAGAAGCGCTGCGGGTCGGTGACGCCGTCGATCGAGACGATCCGGTCGTCGGGTCGGAGCTGTCCCTGGGCGGGCGTGTTCGCCTCGACGGCCTGGACCGCGCGCGCCTGCATCGGGTCGGGGTCGCCCTGGCCCTTGAAGACGAACAGGCCCCAGATCAGCAGGAACGCGATGAGGAAGTTGACCGCCGGGCCGGCGGCGATGACGACGATCCGCTTCCACACCGGCTGGCGGTAGTAGGCGCGGCGGGCGACCTCCGGCGGCAGCTCCTCCGCCGGGTTCATGCCGGTGATCTTCACGTAGCCGCCCAGCGGGATCGGGCCGATCCCGTAGGTCGTCTCGCCGCGCTGGAACTTGGCCAGCATCGGCCCGAAGAACAGCGAGAACTTCTCCACGCGCATGCCGACGGCCTTGGCGGCGGCGAAGTGGCCGAACTCGTGGAGGATGATCAGCAGCGCGAAGCCGACGAACGCCAGGACCCACGACATCAGACGCGCGCCTCCACCAGCGCCGAGGCGGCGCGGCGCGCGGCGCGGTCGGCCTCGTAGAGCGACTCGAACGCGCGGACGGGCTCGGCGCCGAGCTGGTCGAGCGTCTCCTCGATCACCGCGGGGATGCCCAGGAACGGCAGGCGGCCGGCGAGGAACGCGTGCACGGCGATCTCGTTGGCGGCGTTGAGCACGCACGGCGCGGTGCCGCCGGCGACCGCCGCCTCGCGGGCCAGGCGCAGGCACGGGAACGCGTCGACGTCGACCGGCTCGAACGTGAGCTGGCCGACCTCCTCCAGGCGCAGCCGCCGCGACGGCAGCGGCGCGCTCTCGGGATGGTGCAGCGCGTAGGCGATCGGGATCCGCATGTCCGGGTGGCCGAGGTGCGCGAGGCTGGCGCCGTCGACGAGGTCGACGAGGCCGTGCACGATCGACTGCGGGTGCACGACGACGTCGATGCGCTCGTACGGCGTCCCGAACAGGTGGTGGGCCTCCATGACCTCCAGGCCCTTGTTCATCAGCGTCGCCGAGTCGATCGTGATCTTGCCGCCCATCGACCAGGTCGGGTGCTGCAGCGCCTCCTCGACGGTGACCTCGGCGAGCTGGGCGCGGGTGCGGCCGCGGAACGGGCCGCCGGAGGCGGTGATGACGAGCCGCTCGACCGCGCCGACCGGCAGCCCCGCCATGAGCTGGTGCAGGGCGGTGTGCTCGGAGTCGACGGGGATCAGCCGCGCGCCGGTGGCCTCCGACAGCGCGGTGACCAGCTCGCCGCCGACGACGAGCGACTCCTTGTTGGCCAGCGCCAGGTCGATCCCCTCGCCGAGCGTGGCGACGGTCGGGCCCAGGCCCGCGGAGCCGACGAGCGCGTTGAGGACGAGGTCGGCGCCGGAGGAGACGACCAGCTCGACGAGCCCCTGGGGCCCGACGAGCACGTCGCCGTCCGTCCACGCCTCGGCCGCGCGCGCCCCCGCGTCGGGGTCGGCGAGCGCGATGCGGCGCACGCCGAGCGTGCGCGCCTGCTCGACGAGCGCCTCCCAGGAGCGCTCCGCGGACAGCCCGACGACCTCCAGCTCGCCGCCCGAGCGCTGGACGACGTCGAGCGCCTGGGTGCCGATGGAGCCGGTCGATCCGAGGATGAGCAGACGGCGGGGCATGTCAGCCCAGGGTAGGCGTCCGGCCGTAGGATGGCGCGATCGTCGACCTGCGCTCCGACACCGTGACCCGCCCGGGCGAGGCGATGCGCGCGGCGATGGCGGCCGCCCCGGTCGGCGACGACCAGTTCGGCGAGGACCCGACGGTCGCGGCGCTGCAGGAGCGGGTGGCCGCGCTGCTGGGCAAGGAGGCGGGGCTGTTCGTGCCCTCCGGGCACATGGCCAACCAGCTCGCGCTGAAGCGGTACTGCCGGCACGGCGACGACGTGATCGTCGGCCGCGAGGTGCACGCGGTGTGGCACGAGACCGGCGCGGCGGCGGCGCTGTCGGGCGTCCAGTTCACCGAGATCGGCGCCGACGGGCGGTTCACCGCCGACGAGCTGGCCGCGGCGATCCGGCCGCGCGGGCACCTGCTGCAGCCGCCGACGACGCTCGTCGAGGTCGAGGACACGCACAACCGCATGGGCGGTCTCGTGTGGGATCGCGAGGAGCTCGCGGCGGTGGGCGCCGTCGCACGCGAGCGCGGGGTCGCCGGCTACCTGGACGGGGCGCGGCTGCTGAACGCGGCGGTCGCCCGCGGCGACGACCCCGCGGACCTGGCGGCGCCGTTCGACCTCGTCTCGATCGCCCTGTCGAAGGGGCTGGGCTGCCCGGTCGGCTCGGTGCTGGCCGGCTCGCGCGCCGACGTGGCGGCGCTCCTGCGCTGGCGGCGGATGCTCGGCGGCGCGATGCGCCAGGCCGGGATCGTGGCGGCCGCCGGCCTGTACGCGCTCGACCACCACGTCGACCGCCTCGCCGAGGATCACGCCAACGCGAAGCTGATCGCCCGCCGGCTGGCCGCCGTCGACGGCGTCGTCCTCGACCCGGAGGCGGTGGAGACGAACATCGTCGTGCTGCGCCTGGCGCCCGGCGCGCCCGACGCCGACACGGTCGTCGCGCGGGCGGCGGAGGCCGGCGTCCTCGTGATGGCGTTCGCGCCCCGGACGGTCCGCGCGGTCACCCACCTCGACGTGACGCGCGCGGACTGCGAGCGCGCGGCCGAGGTGCTCGCCGAGGCGATCGCCGGCTGACGACCGGGGACCGGGCCGCCCGGCCCCGGCCCTGGGGATGATTCTGGGGTTGCCGCCGCTCCCGGAGCGTTGAACCATTGCGCCCCGCATGGAGGCTGGAGTGCACGGACGGTGGCTGCGGCGCACGGTCGCGGCCGGCGCGATCGGGCTCGGCGCCGCCGTGGCGCTCGCCGGTCCGGCGACCGCCGCCGGCGGGCTGCGGATCGTCGCGCCCGCGGACGACGCGCTGATCACGGGGTCGTCGGTCGACGTGCGCGTCCACGCCGGCGACGGCGTGCGGGTCGGCAAGGTCCTGGCGGCCGGCGCGCGCGGGCGCGACGTGACCGCTCGCCTGCGCCCCGCCGGGCGCCATCACCGCACGCTGCGCCTGCGCGTCGGGCCCGACCTGACGCCGGGGCCGAACACCGTGTTCGTGCGCGGCCGGCTGCCGTCCGGGCGCGAGACGACGGTCGCCCGCACGTTCACGGTCGCCCGGCCGCGCGCCGGGCTGCTGCGCGTGCGCGCGCCGCGCGGGCCCGTGCGCGCCGCGCCGGTCCCGGTCTCGCTGCGGCTGCTGGGCGACGGGACGCGGCTGCGGGTGCGCCTCAACGGCCGCGACGCCTTCGGCGCGTTCGCCGAGCGGCGCGGCCGGCGCTGGACCGCGCGCCTGGCCCGCAACGACGGCCTGCGCTTCGGTCCCAACCGCCTCGTCGTCACCGCGTACGACCCGAAGCGCGGGACCTACCAGCGCGACGTGCGCACGTTCCGGGTGCGCCGGACCGCCCCGCTCGTCGGCGCCGGACCCGACCGCGTCGCCCGCGTCGGCGACGCGGTGCGCCTGGCGGGCCAGGCCCGCCCCGCCCGCCGCGGCGACCGCGTCAGCATGCGCTGGCGGATCGTCGCCCGCCCGGCCGGCTCGCGGGCGCGGCTGATCGGCGCCCGCAGCGCGCGCCCGCGCCTCGTGCCCGACGTCCCCGGCCACTACCGCATCCAGCTCCACGCGCGCGAGCACCCGCGGCCGCGCGCCACGGCGCGCGCGTCCCAGGCGCCCGCGACGCCGACCGACCCGCCGGCCACCACGCTCGACCCGCCCGCGACCACGATCGACCCGCCGCCGGTGGTCCCGCCGCCCGCGACGACCGTCGACCCGCCGCCGATCGTCCCGACCCAGCCGATCACGCCCGGCTGCCCGCCGTCGACCACCCCGCTCGGCCCGACCCCGCCCGACCAGGCCGGCGCGCCCGGCGGCCCGATCCCGCCCTCGGAGGCCGGCGATCCCGGCGGTCCCACCCCGCCCGTCCAGGGCGGCGGCCCCACCCCGCCCGCCGACTCCGGGTGCGTCGTTCCCGCGCTCGAGCTCGAGCCCGGCAAGGACACGCTCGACCTGGCCGCCCAGCCGGCCGGGCTGCCGCAGATCCCCGTCTCGACCACCACCGACGACAACAGCCCGGTGATCACGGTCGGCGACACGCAGTACCCCATGAACGCGCCGCAGGGCCAGCAGATCCAGCTGCTGATCCTCGACGGGACGACGCTGCAACCCGACGCCGTCAACTTCCCCAACGGCACCTACAACCAGTCGTTCTTCGGCACCGTCGAAGGCGTCGCCCAGCTCCAGGACGTCGTGAAGAGCATCCCGAGCGACGACGTGGTGATCGCCGGCGGGACCGGTCGCGCGTGTTGTACGGACGTGATCGCGGTGGGCGAGCTCGCGGCCGCCCTGGAGATGATCGGCGCGACCTTCGAGCTCGGCCTCGGCCAGGGCGGCCTGCTTCAGACCCTCTCGAGCGGGCTGTGGTCGGTGATCGGCGCGACCGACCTCGATCCCGGCCAGGCCCACCAGCTCATGGGCCTCACGCAGTCCGGACAGACGTGCGCGGGCGGCTCCCCGGTCTGCCCCGGCGAGATGCACGGGTTCTTCCGCCTGGGCAGCGACGGCCAGTACACGTTCGCGTGGGCGCCGACGTACCTGACGTTCGACACCCAGCCCGACGGCAGCGCGACCACGAACGCGATCACGGTCGCCGGCCAGACGTATGCCTCCGATCCGGGGGCGATCCCCGCCGGAAGCTGGGGCTACCAGCTCCTGTGGCTCGACGCCGACACGCTGCAGTTCCGCGGGAACTTCACCTACGCGGCGCAGTCGGTCGCCAACCCGTTCGTCGGCCAGCCGGGCGTGTGGGAGAAGCTCGCGTCGCTGGGCCCGTTCTCCGCCCCGCCCGCGGCCCTCAGCTCGCAGCTGCAGCAGATCGCCGCCGACCCGACGCCGGGGTTCATCGTGCTGACCACGATCGGCCAGCCGGCCGAGATGCAGCTCTGGACCGGATCGGCCGGCGACAACCCGCCCGGCCAGGACTGGATCAACGGGTCCATGGGCGGCTTCCAGCCCAACGACCTCTGGGCGATGGTCGCGATGGCGCTCGAGACGTTCGGCGGCAACCCGTACGCCGTGCTCGGTCCCGCGGGCACCCCGCCCGCCGGCACCGAGCTGCTCAGCGGGGACGCGAACTTCAACGCCGGGCTCTCGACGACGCCGGTCGGCCCGTACACGCTGGTCGGGGTCGCCGGGCTCGACGAGCTCGGCCCCAACCAGGGCGCCGAGCTCGCGACCGCCGTCGTCAACGCGATCCCCGGCGCGTCCCAGTCCGACAAGGTCTCGTCCAACCGCATCGTCGGGACGCTGCGCCGCAACCGCCAGGGCCTGCTCGTGCCCGCGGCGACCGGCTCCCCCGAGCTCGACGTGTCGCCGCAGCAGTTCGACGCGGGCCTCACGGCGCTGCTCGCGCAGCCGGCGCAGCCGTTCCCGACGCTCGCCGAGATGGGGACGGCCACGGCGGCGGCCATGCAGTACCTCTTCGACAACCTCGACTTCAGCGGGCAGATGGACCCCGTCTACGGGCTGCGCGCCGCGTACTGGACCGACAACGAGAGCCAGTCGACCTGGAACAGCCTGGCCGCGATGATCCAGAGCGGGAAGAACCGCGACGACCAGCCGATGAACGGCCAGCTGTGCGCGGCGACCATGGAGAACTGCACCGAGGCGGCGTACGACGCGCTGGCGTCCCAGCTCGTGCAGGAGTTCATCGCCGTCGGGAACGTCGCCGGCCTCTTCGGCAGGTCCGGCCCCTGGGCCACGATCTACACGCAGCTCGCCGAGAACGGGACGATCACGTTCGCGAGCGTCTCCGGGGAGATCGTCGCGCAGTACACCAACCTGGCCGCCCAGGAGATCCAGGCGCTGGATGCGCTGGCGATCGCCGACGGCGCGACCAGCATCGTCTCGGGCCTGGGCGAGGCGCTCCTCGACGGCGCCTTCCCCGAGGGCGCCATGGTGCTCGGCGTCGTCGCCGACCTGATCGAGGGGAGCCTCGAGGTCGCCGGCGGGGCCACGGCGAGCGCGGACGGCGGCGACATCCCCGCGTTCGACGCGGGCCCCTTCGAGGTCAAGGCGAGCAGCTTCGCGACGGTGCTCGGCAAGAACTTCAGCGCGATGGCCCAGCAGCTCGACACCATCCAGGACCTGCTCGTCAGCGACCAGGGCCGCCTGGCCGCCGCGGGCCAGGCGACCGCCGCGGGCGGCGCCTGGGACCTGTCCGGAGCGCAGCAGGAGGCGGTCCAGAACCAGCTCCAGTTCGCGATGCAGCAGTACGTGTGGCTCTCGCTGCTCCCCGGCGCCGTGGGCGTGTACGAGTGCATCCACACCTACTCCTCCGACGCGCAGAAGGCCAACGACCCGATCTTCTCGATCAACGCGCCGACCGACGACGTGCCCGGCACCGGGCTCAACGGCGTCGTCCCGCAGTACCAGTGGATCGCCGGCCCGGGCCACCTGTACCCGCCGAGCGGCTCGATCCAGGGCCTCATCGACGCCTCCAACCCGCCGGCCGGCACGACCCCGGGGCTCGGCATCCCGCCCGAGTACCTGGTCGCGACCGCGCAGATGAACGGCAGCACGCCGACGACGCCCGGGTTCATCCCCTACGGCGACGGCTGCTGAGCCCCGTCCGAGAGCGCGCGGCGCAGCTGCGTGCGCGAGCGGATGCCGAGCCGCCGGTAGATCGCCGACAGGTGGTACTCGACGGTCTTCTCGGTGACGACCAGCTCCTGGGCGATCGCCCGGTTGGCCAGCCCGCGGGCGGCGAGCTCGGCGACGCGGCGCTGGCGCGGCGTGAGCGCGGCGGCCCCGTGCGCGGCCGCCCGCCGCGGGCGCGCGCCGCTGCGCACCAGCTCGTCGCGCGCCCGGTCGGCCACGGCCTCGGCCCCCGACGCCTCGGCGGCGGCCAGCGCGGTCCGCAGCACCCGGCGCGCGCGGGCGGCGTCGCCGCGGTCGCGCAGGGCCGCCCCCAGCTCGGTGAGCGCCCGCGCGCGCACGACCGGCGACTCGGCCCGGGCCAGCGCCGCCACCGCCTCCTCCAGCAGCGCGACGCGCTCCTCCCCCGCGCTCGCCGCCGCGAGCGCGCGCAGCGCGACGCCCAGTCCCAGCGGCGACCGGGTGCGCCGGGCGATCGCGACGTCCTCGCGCGCGAGCGCCCGGGCCCGGTCGAGATCGCCGGCCGCGGCGAGCGCGAGCGCCGCCTCGGCCCGCCACGGGATCCGCCCGGACGCGGTGTCGCCGCTGGCCATCTGGCGGCGCCCGCACTCCAGCAGGTCGGGGATCGCCGCGGCGGGGTCGCCGCCTTCGGCCGCCAGCCGCCCGCGCGCGTGCAGGACGAGGTCGTAGCCCGAGGAGTCGGGCAGCTCGCCGTCGAGGCCGTGGCGGGCGAGCACGGCGCGCGCCTCGTCGGCCCCGCCGCGCTCCAGCAGGGCCTCGACGAGCATCGCCACCGCCACCGGCTGCCCGAAGCCCGGCGAGATGTCGAGGTCGAGCACGGCGCGCGCGTCGGCCTCGGCGCGCGCCAGCAGCCCGTGCGGCAGCGCCACCATCGCGCGCAGGTTCAGGGTCGTGGACTGGAGCGTCAGCTCGGCCCGCGCGGCCGCCCAGGCGGCGCCGCGGTCGACCGCGGCCAGCGCGGTCCGCCAGCGGGCGGTGCGCGCCAGCGCCAGCGCCGCGACGACGCTCGCGTCGACGTCCTGGCGGGTCCCCGCGAACCCGGGGCCGTCCGCGAGCGCCGCCTCCGCCGCGGCGGTCACGTCGGCCTCGGGCGCGCCGTCGTACAGCCGCTGGAGCGCCAGGTGCGCGGTCTGGAAGCGGCGGCCCGGCGCGCTGAGCGACGGGCGGTCGCCGAGCTCGCGGATGCGCCGGGCCCGGTCGCCCGCCAGCGCCGGCACGTAGAAGGCGAACAGCAGCGCGACGCACTCCAGCGTCTCGCCGAGCGCGGGATCGGCGCCGTCGAGCGCCGCGCGGGCGGCGTCGGCGGCCGCGACGGCGTCGGCGAAGCGGGCGTTGGAGGCGAGCGCGAAGCTCAGCTCGACGCCCGCGGCCGCCGTGTCCTGCGGCGTGACCGCCCGCGCCGCCGCCTGCTCCAGATGGCCAAGGGCGTCGGCGTACGCGCCCGTGGCGTTCTCGGCGGCGCCGAGCGCGAGCAGGACGCCGCCGAGGTCCTCGGCGGCGGGCGGCTCGGCCAGGGCGCGGCGCAGGAGCGCCACGGCGACGTCCGGCGCCCCGCGCGCCGTCGCGCGCCCGGCGGCGGCCCGCAGCGCGCGCGCCCGCTCGGGCCGGCCGGCGGGGGCGACCTCGAGCAGGTGGGTGGCGGCCCGCTCGACGTCGCCGCGCCCGGCGAGCGCCGCGGCCGCGCGCGCGTGCAGCGCCTCGCGGCGCGCGGCGGGCATCGCCTCCACGACCGCGGCCTCGACGAGCGGGTGGACGCAGCGGACCGGCTCGCCCGCGGCCGCGATGTCGACCGCGACGAGCACCGCGAGCGCGTCCTCGGCGTCGGCCCGCTCCAGCGCGGCCAGCTCGGCCAGGAGCGCGAGGTCCGCCACGCCGCCGGTGACGGCGATCGCCTCGGCCAGCCGCCGCACCGCCGCCGGGGTGGCGTCCAGGCGCGCCCGCACGTGGTGGGCGACCGCGCGCCCGCCCACGCGTCGCACCTCGGCCACCGCGCGGTCGGGCGCCACCCCGCCCTGGCGCAGCGCGCCCGCCAGCGCGATCAGGAGGTACGGCGTGCCGCCGGTGGCGGCGTGGCAGGCGGCGGCGAGCGCCGCGGGCGCGGGCGCGCCCAGCACGCCCTCCAGCAGGCGGCCGGTCGCGGCGGCGCTCAGCGGCGGCGGCACGAGCGCGTCGCCGACGCGCAGCAGGTCGTCGAGCGCGGGCGAGCGCGCCGGCTCGCCCGTGGAGCGCAGGGCGACGGCCAGCAGCAGCGGCCCGCCGTCGATCCGCCGCGCCAGGAACGCCAGCCAGCGCAGCGACGGCTCGTCGCACCACTGCACGTCGTCGACCACCAGCGCGAGCGGGCCGTCGCCGGCGAGGTTGCGGGCCATCCGCGAGAGGCCGCGCTCCAGCGCGTGGGCGGCGGGCGGCGGGCCCTCGGCGCCCGGGTCGAGGACGACCCGGGCGGGCGCGGCCTCTCCCGCGAACGGGTCCGGGCCCGGCGCCGCGGCCGCCAGGAGCGGCTCCAGGAGCTGGCGCGCCACCCCGAAGGCGTGCTCGCGCTCCAGCGGGCTGCAGCGGGCGATCGCGACCCGCGCCCCGGCGGCCGCCGCGCGCGCCGCGCACGCCTCCACGAGCGCGGTCTTCCCGATCCCCGCCGGGCCGGTCGCGCACAGCACGGTCCCGCGGCCGGCCCGCAGGTCGGCCACCGCCCGGTCGATGCGATGCAGCTCTCGCGCCCGCTCGAGGAGGTCGCGCTCGGCGTCCATGCGCACGCGGAACCTAACGCGCCGGACCCCGCCTACGCCATCGCGCTCCACACGTAGTAGCCGGCCACGGCCGCGAACAGCACCGCGTCGAGGCGGTCCAGCGCGCCGCCGTGGGCGCCGAACAGCCGCCCGGAGTCCTTCACGCCGGCGTCTCGCTTGACGTAGGACTCGAAGAGATCGCCGAGCGGGGCGACGAGCGCGACCGCCAGACCCAGCAGCAGCGCCTGCGGGCCCGACAGCCAGTCCTGGTACAGGCCCGCGAACCAGACGCCGGCGACGGCGGCGACGACGCCGATCAGCCAGCCCTCGACGGTCTTGTTGGGCGAGATCCGCGGCGCCAGCGGCCGGCGCCCGAACGCCCGGCCGCCGAGGTAGGCGCCCGTGTCGCCGACGAACGTGCCGACGAGCACGTCGATGATGATCGCGTCGCCGTGGGGCAGCTCCCGCAGCAGCACCGCGTGGGCGAGCGGCAGGCCGATCCAGATCAGCCCCAGCGACGTGACGCTCAGGCCCGGCGCCCCCATCTTCGGCTGGGTCAGCCCCAGCAGGAAGATCACCGGCACCGCCGCGGCCATCGCCAGCAGCACGTCCTCGGGCCCGCCGACCTGGGCGGCCACGAGCATCCCGGCCAGGCCCAGGAACCCGCCCAGCCGCACCGGATGGCCGTGGCGCAGCATCGTGAACAGCTCGCCGAGGCAGGCGATGCCCAGCGCGATCAGCGCGATCGTGAAGATCCAGCCGCCGCGGTTGACGATGAACAGCGCAAACGCGATCGCCGGGACCGCGACGAGCACGCGCGCCAGCAGCTCGGACCCGGTGTTGCGCCGGGCCGCGCGCGCCGCGCGCCGCTGCGACGGCAGCCGGCGTCCGCCGCGGCGGGGCCCGGGCGCGTCGCCGCCCATCAGCGACCGCCGAAGCGTCGGCGGCGGGCGGCGAACTCCTCGAGCGACGCCTCGAAGGCCGCACGGTCGAAGTCGGGCCACAGCTCGTCGCGGAACACGAACTCGCTGTAGGCGCACTGCCAGAGCAGGAAGTTGCTGATCCGCTGCTCCCCGCTCGTGCGGATCAGCAGGTCCGGGTCGTGCATCTCCGGCGCGTACAGCAGCCGCGCGAAGTCCTCCTCGTCGCCGTCGCGGAAGCGCCGGGCGGCGTCGACGATCTCGGCGCGCCCGCCGTAGTTGAACGCGACGAACAGCGTGATGCGGTCGTTGCCGGCCGTCAGCGCCTCGGCCCACTCCATGCGCTCGATCAGCTCGGGGTCGACGCCGGTTCGGCGCCCGACGAAGCGCATCCGCACGCCCTCGTCGTGCAGCTCGGGCGTCTCGGCGTCGATGCGCTGGGCGAACATCGCCATCAGGCCCGACACCTCCTCGTCCGAGCGCGACCAGTTCTCGGTCGAGAACGAGTACACGGTCAGCTCCTCGATGCCGAGCTCGACCGCGTCGCGCAGGCGCGCCTTGACGACGTCGGCGCCCGCCCGGTGGCCCTCCAGGACGGGCAGGCCGCGACGGGTGGCCCAGCGGCCGTTGCCGTCCGTGATGATGGCGACGTACCGCGCCCGGGCCGGCGCCGTCGACATCAGACTTCGAGGATCTCTTCTTCCTTGGCCTTCAGCATCGCGTCCAGCTCACCGATCCGCTGGTCGGTGAGCTTCTGCAGCTCCGCCTCGGCGCGATGCTCGTCGTCGGCCCCGACGTCGCCCTCGTCGCGCAGCTCCCGCAGGTCGTGCATGACGTCGCGACGCACGTTGCGGATCTTGATGCGGCCCTCCTCGGCGATGTTGCGCACGACCTTCACGAGGTCGCGGCGGCGCTCCTCGGTCAGCTCCGGCAGCACCAGCCGCACGACGTTGCCGTCGTTGGACGGGTTCAGGCCGATGTCCGACTCGTTGATCGCCTTCTCGATCGCCTTGATCGAGCTCTTGTCGAAGGGCTGCACGGTCAGCAGCCGCGCCTCGGGCGCGCTGATCGTCGCAAGCTGCTTCAGCGGCGTCTGGGCGCCGTAGTAGTCGACGACCACGCGGTCCAGCAGCGACGGGTTGGCGCGCCCGGTGCGCACCGACCCGAAGTCGACCTGGGTGGCCTCCACCGACTTGGCCATGCGCTCGGAGGCGTCGGCCAGGAGTTCGTCGATCAGCTCGCTCATGTCGTCACCAGAGTCCCCACGCGCTCGCCGGACACTATCCGGTCGATGTTGCGCTCGTCGTCCATGTTGAACACGTAGATGGGCAGCCCGTTCTCGGCGCACAGCGTCAGCGCGGTCGCGTCCATCACGCGAAGCTGGCGGCTGACCGCCTCCATGTGCGTGATCTGCGCGATGAACTCCGCGTCGGGGTCCGTGCGCGGATCCGACGTGTAGACGCCCTCCACGCCGTTCTTGGCCATCAGGATCGCCTCGGCGTGCACCTCGATCGCCCGCAGCGCCGCCGCGGTGTCGGTCGTGAAGAACGGGTTGCCGGTGCCGGCCGCGAAGATCACCACGCGGTGCTTCTCCAGGTGGCGCATCGCGCGGCGGCGGATGTACGGCTCGGCCACCTCCTGGATGTCGATGGCCGACTGCACGCGGGTGTGGACGCCCTGCTTCTCGAGCGCGTCCTGGAGCGCGAGCGCGTTCAGGACGGTCGCGAGCATCCCCATGTAGTCCGCGGTCGCCCGGTCCATGCCGGCGGCCGCGCCCACCATCCCGCGGTAGATGTTGCCCGCGCCCACGACGATCGCGAGCTCGACGCCGCGCGCGTGGACGCGCGCGACCTGGCCGGCGATCGCCGTCAGACGCTGCGGATCCGTGCCGTAGTCGAGCGAGCCCATCAGGGCCTCGCCCGACAGCTTCAGCAGGATCCGGCGAAACGCGGGCGGCTCGTCCACTGCCTACTGGCCGACGGCGAAGCGCGCGAAGCGCCGGATCTGGATGTTCTCGCCGGTCTTGGCGCGCATCTCGTCGAGCAGCTCGCCGATCGTCTTGCCCTCGTACTTGTCGGTGTTGACGTGCTCCTGGTTCAGCAGCACGACGCTCTCGTACCACTTGCGGAGCTTGCCCTCGGCGATCTTGGCGCGGACGTTCTCGGGCTTGTCGGAGGCCTCCTGCTCGAAGATCCGCAGCTCGGCCTGCTTGCGCTCCTCGTCGACCTCGTCCTCGCTGACCCACTCGGGGGCGGCGGCGGCGATGTGGAGCGCCACGTCCTTGGCGAACGCGACGAGGTCGTCGTTGCGCGCGACGAAGTCGGTCTCGGTGTCGACCTCGACGAGCACGCCGACCTTGCCGTTGGAGTGGATGTAGGTCTGGATCGTGCCCTCGGTGGCCTGGCGCTCGCCGCGGTCCTCGATCCGCTTGCCCTGCTTGACGCGCAGGATCTCGATCGCCTTGTCGACGTCGCCGCCGGCCTCGGTGAGGGCCTTCTTGCAGTCCATCATCCCCGCGCCGGTGCGGTCGCGCAGGGCCTTGACGTCCTTCGCGCTGATGGTGATGTCGGTCACGTGTTGGATTCCTCGTTGGCGTTCTCGTTCTCGGGCTGCGCGACGCCGACGCTGTCGTCGGCCTTCGGCGTCTCGGCCGGCTCGCTCGGCGCCGCCGGCTCCTCGGCCACCGGGCCGCCGTTGGCGGCGCCCGCCTCGGGCGCGGGCGCGTCGGCGGGCGTCTCGGCCGGCGCGGCGGCGGCCGCAGCCTCGGCCTCGGCCTCGGCCTCGGCGACGTCCGCGTTGGTGATCGGCTCGCCGGCCTCCGCCTGCGGCGCGGGCTTGGGGTCCTGCGCCTTGCGCGGGCCGCCGGCCTTGCGCGCCGTCTGGGCCTTCTCGCGGTCGGCCTCCTGCGTGACGTGCGGGTCGGGCTGCTGGCGGTGCTGGGTCTCGCCGCCGCCGGCCGCGGCCGCCTCCTGGCGCGCCTGCTCCTCGGCGGCGCGCTGCGCGGCCTGCTCGGCCTCGCGGCGGGCCTGCTCCTCGGCCTCGCGCCGGGCGCGCTCCTCGGCCTCCTTGCGGGCCTTCTCCTCGGCCTCCTTGCGGGCGCGCTCCTCCTCGGCCCGGAACACCTGGTGGCCCTGGGCGACGACGTCGCCGATCGCCTTGGTGATCAGCGCGCAGGACTTGATCGCGTCGTCGTTGCCGGGGATGACGTAGTCGATGCCGTCGGGGTCGACGTTCGTGTCGACGAGGCCGATGATCGGGATCCGCAGGCGCTGGGCCTCCTTCACCGCGATCGCCTCGGTCTTGAGGTCGACGACGAACATCGCGTCGGGCGTGCGCTGCATGTGCTTGACGCCGCCGAGGTTGGCGCGCAGCTTGGCCAGGTCCGCCTCGGCCGACAGGCGCTCGCGCGTCGGCAGCAGCGCGAGCTGCCCCTCGCGCTCGTAGCGCTCGAGGTCGTGCAGGCGCCGGATGCGCTGCGAGATCGTCTGGAAGTTCGTGAGCAGGCCGCCCAGCCAGCGCTGGTTGACGTACGGCATGCCGGCCGCCTCGGCCGTCTCCTTGATCGCGTCGCGCGCCTGCTTCTTGGTGCCGACGAAGAGGACGACGCCGCCGCGGTTGGCGACGCGGCCCGCGAACTCGCGGGCCTGCTCGAGGAGCGCCTGCGTCTTCAGCAGGTCGATGATGTAGATCCCGTCGCGCTCGCCGTAGATGAAGCGGCGCATCTTCGGGTTCCAGCGACGGGTCTGGTGGCCGAAGTGGACGCCGGCCTCCAGGAGCTCGCGGATGCCGATCGGCTCGGCCATGAGCAACTCCCTTGGTCTTCTGTGCTTCGCCGCCGTCGGCCTCACCCACGTTCAGGCACATGGGCAGGGACGGGCCTCGGGCGACCGTTCGTCGGCGTAGTGTAGTGGCCACGATGCGGCGCCGCGCCCTGGTGATCGTGCTCCTGTGGGTGGTCGCGGCGGCCGCCGGATACCTCGGGCACGAGCGGCTGCCGGCGCTGACCGCCGCCAACGAGGCCAGCTACCTCCCGCGCCACTCGCAGTCGACCGAGACGGTGAAGGCGCTCGGACGCGGCTTCCAGGGCGGCAACGACCTCCCCGCGCTGATCGTGTTCGCCCGCGACGGCGGCGACGAGCGGCTCACCCGCGCCGACCGGCGGGCGATCGGCGCGGTCGGCGGGCGCATCGACGCGCTGCGCCTGCGCGGCGCCACCCCGGCGCTGGACCCGCTGCTGGAGAGCGGGCGCGACGACCTGCTGGGCCGGGTCGGGCTCGTGAGCCGCGACGGCCTGGCGGCGATCGTGCCGGTCGGCCTGAACGCCGACGTGCCCGGATCGGTCACCGGCGGCGTGCACCGCATCCGGGCGGCGCTGGCGGCCGCCCCGCTGCCGCCGGGGCTGGAGGCGTACGTCGCCGGCCCGGCCGGGATCGCCGTCGACCTCGAGGAGGAGGCCGACGACGCCGGGCGCACGCTGCTGTACGTCACCACCGGGCTCGTGCTCCTGCTGCTGCTCGCCGTCTACCGCGCGCCGCTCCTGGCCGTGATGCCGCTGATCTCGGTCGCCTGCGCCTACCTCGTCACGGCCGGGATCGCCTACCTGCTGCTGGAGGGCGACGTCATCGTCGCCAACAGCGAGGGCACGATGCTGCTGCTTGTGCTGATCTTCGGGGTCGGCACCGACTACTCGCTGCTGCTCGTGCACCGCTACCGCGACGAGCTGGCGACCGGGGCGCCGCCCGGCCGGGCGCTGCGACGGGCGGTGGCCGGCGTGGCGCCCGCGCTCGCCGCCGCCGGCGGCACGGTGATCGCGGCCATGCTCGTGCTGCTCGTCGCCGATCTCGAGTCGACGAAGTGGCTGGGCCCGCTGCTGGCGCTCGGCGTCGCGGTGATGCTGCTGGCCGCGTTCACGCTGCTGCCGGCGATGCTGGCGCTCGTCGGGCCGCGCGCGTTCTGGCCGGCGCGCGACCTCGGCGCCCCGGCGCCGGCCGGAGTGTGGCCGCGGGTGGCCGGGCTCGTGCGGCGCCGCTCGGGGACGCTGATCGTCGGCATCGTGGCCGCGCTGGCCGTCGCCTCGGCCGGCAACCTCGTCTCGACGGGCACGATCGGCTTCGGGCAGGGCGTCGGCGGCTCGATGGAGTCCGCGCGCGGCACCGAGATCCTCGACGCCCACTTCCCGCCGGGGCTGAGCGCGCCGCTGACCGTGCTGCTCGACGCCGACGCCGCCCCGCGCGCGGTCCCGCTCCTCAACCGCCTCGACGAGGTGGCGACCGCGGTGCCCGCCGGGCTCTCCCCCGCACAGGACCTCGCGCTGCTGGGCGTGATCCTCGACCTCGACCCGTTCGGCGAGGAGGCGATGGAGGTCGTCGAGGACATCCGGTCGGTGCTGGCCGCGCTGGCGCCGGACGCCGCGGTCGGCGGGATCACGGCCGAGAACCTCGACGTCGAGCGCGCCAACGCCCGCGACACGCGCGTGATCGTGCCGCTGGTGCTGCTCGTGATGCTCGGCCTGCTGGCGCTGCTGCTGCGCGCGCTGGTCGCGCCGCTCTACCTCGTCGCCTCGGTGGTCGGGACGCTCGCCGCCTCGCTGGGGGTGGCGACCGTCGTGTTCACCGTCGTGCTCGGGCAGGACGGGCTCGCGTTCGACCTCGGCCTGATGGCGTTCATCTTCCTCGTCGCGCTGGGGATCGACTACACGATCTTCCTGATGCACCGCGTCCGCGAGGAGGCGGCGGCGCACGGCACCCGGGAGGGCGTGCTGCGGGCGCTGGTGGCGACCGGGTCGGTGGTCAGCGGCGCGGGCGTGATCCTGGCGGGCACGTTCGCGACGCTCGTCGTCGTGCCGCTCGAGCAGCTCGTCCAGGTGGGCGGCACGATCGCGTTCGGGGTGCTGCTGGACACGTTCGTGGTGCGGGCGCTGCTGGTGCCGGCGATCACCCTGCGCCTGGGCGACCGGGCGTGGTGGCCCGCGCCGCCTCCAGGGCCGTCCGCAGGTCCGCCGGCAGCTCTGAGGCGACCTCGATCCGCCGCCCGCTGACCGGGTGGTCGAAGGCCAGCCGGGCGGCGTGCAGGAACTGGCGGGCCAGGGCCGGCGCGGGCGCCGGCGGGCGCGGCCCGTAGACGGGGTCCCCGACCACCGGGTGGCCGATCGCCTCCAGGTGGACGCGGATCTGGTGGGTGCGGCCGGTCTCCAGGCGCACGCGCAGCAGCGTCGTGTGCGGGAGCGCCTCGACGATCTCGAAGTGGGTGACCGCGTCGCGTGGGGCGTCGGTGTCGGTCGAGTGGCGGGTGCGGTCGCGGCGGTCGCGCCCGATGGGCGCGTCGATCGTGCCGGTGCGCGCGGGCGGGCGGCCGGCGACGAGCGCCAGGTACTCGCGCTCGACGCGCCGCTCGCGCAGCTCCTGCTGGAGCGCGCGCAGCGTCGCGTCGTCCTTGGCGGCGAGCAGCAGCCCGCTCGTGTCGCGGTCGAGGCGGTGGACGATGCCGCCGCGCTCGGCGCGGATGCCGCGGGCCTCGAGGGCCTGGGCGAGCGTGCCGGTCCAGTGGCCGGCGGCGGGGTGCACGACGAGGCCCGCGGGCTTGTCGACGACGAGCAGCGCGTCGTCCTCGTAGGCGACGTCGAGCTCGACGTCGGCGGCGTCGTGGCCGGCGGCGGGCGCGTCCTCGGGCTCGCGCACCTCGACGAGCTCGCCGGCGGCGACGACGTGGCGCTTGGGCCGCACGGCGCCGTCGACGGTGACGAGGCCGGCGTCGATCAGCCGCTGCGCGCGCGACCGCGACCCGAGCGGGCCGGCGAGCACGTGGTCCAGGCGCTGCCCCGCCTGCGTCTCATCGATCCGCACGTTCATCGAGCACGAAGAACAGCGACAGCACGCCGAACGTGATCGCGATGTCGGCGACGTTGAACTGCGGCCAGTGCGGCAGCTTGACGAAGTCGGTGACGCTGCCCTCGACGATCCGGTCGATGACGTTGCCCAGCGCGCCGCCGAGCAGCAGGCCCGTGGTGAGCCAGGCCATCCGCCGCGTCGCGTGCGCGTTGAACACGAGCACGATGCCCACCAGGGCGGCCACCACGAGGATCGTCACGACCCAGGAGCCGCCGAGCGCCCCGAACGCGATCCCGTCGTTGCGCGTGTTCACGAGGTCCAGGAACGGCAGCACCTCGACCTGCTCGCCGCGGTCGATCGTGGCGCGCACGATCGCCTTGGACGCCTGGTCGAGCGCCAGGACCGCCGCGGCGACCAGGAGCGCCCGGGTCCATGCGGCCCGCCTCGTCACCCGCGGATCAGCCCGACCACGATCGCGCCGACGATCCGGATCAGGATCAGCGCGACGATCGGGCTGAAGTCGAACGGCCCGAAGCGCGGCATGACCTTGCGGATCGGCGCGAGCACCGGCTCGGAGATGTCGCGCAGGAACTCGAAGATCACGGTCAGCCACCGGTAGTACGGCAGCCGCCCGAACGCGTAGATCAGCGACAGGATGATGTACGCGAAGATCAGCAGCGTGTAGACGTTGAACAGCGCCGCGACGTAGTCGGCGATGTCGTCGCGGGTGACGGCGGCGAAGACCGGGCTCACCGCTGCATCACCGCCCGCATCGCCTCGTCGAACGCCGTGCGCAGGCCGTGGCGATCGAGCGCGGCGAGCCCGCGCGCCGTCGAGCCGCCGGGCGAGGTGACCTCGCGCCGCACGGCGAGCGTGTCGCCGTCGCGGGCCTGCAGCAGCTCGGCGCTGCCGGCGAGCGCGGCGAGGAACATCTCGGTGGCCAGCGGCGCCTTGAGGCCGCTGCGCACGGCGGCGTCGATCGACGCCTCGGCGATGACCGCGACGTAGGCGGGCGTGACGCCCATCGTGGCGGTGGCGACCTCCATCTGCTCCTCGGGCAGCACGAAGACGCGACCGACGCGCTCGAACAGCGGGACGGCGTCCTCGCCGCCCTCGGCGATGCAGGTGACGCCGCGCCGGATCGCGACCGGCGTGTTGGGCATCGCGCGGACGACCCTGGCGTTCGGGTAGGCCCGCTGGAGCTGCGCGACGGTCGTGGCGCCGAGCACCGAGATCACGGTCTTGCCGGTCGCGTCGACACCGGCGGCGACCTGCTCGAGCTGGTAGGGCTTGTGGCCGAGCAGGATCGTGTCGGCGCGGCGGAACAGCTCGGCGTTGTCGGTGCCCAGCGACTCGCCGCCGATCTCGTCGACGAGCGCCTGGGCGCGGCCGGAGCCGGCGTCGGTGGCGAGCACGGGCTCGCCCCATCCGCGCGCGAGCGCGCCCGCCATGTTCCCGGCTCCCACGATCCCGATCATGCGGCGCATGAGTCTAGGTGACGCGCTGGCGACGGCGTGCGGTCGCGACGCGCTCACGTCCGGCCACGTCCTACCGTCTGCGTCGGTCATGTCTCGTCTGTCTCACGACGTCTCGCCCGGGCCGCCGGGCGGAAGCCCGACGGGCGTCGGGCTGCTGATGGGGGCGCTCATCGTCCCGGGCGCCCTCGGGATCTCGACGATCGCGATCGCGCTGCCGTCGCTGTCGGCCGATCTCTCGTTGTCGGCGCCGCAGGCCGCCTGGGTGATCGCGGCGTTCCTGTTGGCGCAGGCGATGTTCGTGGCGATCCTCGGGCGGGTCGGCGACCGCAGCGGCCAGCGGGCGATCGTGGTGGGCGGGGCCCTGGTCGTGGCGACCGGGGCGCTGCTGGCCGCGTCCGCCGGCGGCTTCACGCCGCTGATCGCCGGGCGGGCGCTGCAGGGGATCGGCGCGGCGGCGCTGTGGGTCGGCGCGTTCGGCACGATCGGCGCCCGCTTCGACGGGATGGACCGGGCGCGCGCCGTCGGCGTGATGGCCTCGTGCCTGGGGATCATCTCCGGGGCGGGCACGCTGATCGGCGGCGTGCTCACCGACGTGGGCTCGTGGCGCGTCGTGGCCGCGCTCCCCGCGCTCGCGCTGATCCCGGCGGTGCCGTCGGTGCGGCTGGCGCCGGCCGCCCCGCCGCCGGGGGCGGCGACGCGCGTCGACGTGGTCGGCGCCGCGCTCGTGACCCTGCTGGCGTCGGTCCTCGTGCTGCTGCTGCAGACGCCGAGCGTCGACCTGCCCGCGCATCTCGTGGCCGCGCTGGCGGTCGTCGCGGCGGCGACCGGCGGCGTGCTGGCGCTGCGCGTGCGGACGGTGCCGGACGGCTTCCTGCCGGCGCGGGTGCTGCGCTCGGCCTCCTACCGGCGCGGCACGGTCGCGATCGGAAGCCTGCTGGGCGCCTATGTCGCGACGCTCTTCGCGGCCCCGCTCCTGATGCTGCAGGGCCACGACTGGAGCATGACCCACATCGGGCTGGTGCTCGCGCCGGCCGCGGTCGTGTCGGCGCTCAGCGCCCGGGCGGCCGGACGGATGCTCGGCCGCGTCGACGCGTTCCGGATGGCCGTCTGGTCGTGCGTGCTCGCGGTCGCCGGCGTGCTGCTCGGCGCGATCGCCGACGGCGGGCCCGCGCTGACGTCGCTGGCCCTGTGCCTGGTGCTCGTGGGACTGTCGGTCGGCCAGGTCGCGATGCTCGCCGAGGTCCCGCTCGCCGTCGACCCCGACGTCCGCGGCCTCGCGACGGGCCTCTACACCCTCGGCTTCCTGCTCGGCGGCGCGATCGGCTCCGCCGCCGTCGCCGGCCTCAGCGACCCGCTGGGCCTCCAGGGCGCGCTCGCGTGCGTCGCGGCGCTGCCGCTGATCGGGGCCGCGCTGGCGTCGGCCAGCGTGGGCGGTCGCGCGCAGGGCGCCACGCAGACCGCCTGAGCGCCTCCGCGCCGTCCGTCGCCGCTCCCCACCCCGCCGTCCGTCGCCGCTCCCCGCCACCCCACGTGTGGCACATGGCAGCCGCTATCCGGACGCCAGGTGCCACACGTCGACCGGGGCGGCCCGATTCGGCGCGCGGACCGCAGCGCCTCACCACCCACGCGCCCTTCGCTGCCGTCCGTTGTCGGCTCGCGATCGCATAGCGAGCCCGATCTGACAACGGCGGGGTCAGCTCTGGTTGAAGAAGCCCTTCTCGATGAGCCGGGCGCGCTCCTCCGCGGAGATCTCGACGTTGCGCGGCGTCAGCATGAACACCTTGTCGGCGATCCGCTGCATGCCGCCGTCGAGCGCGTACGTGAGCCCGCTGGCGAAGTCGATCAGCCGCTTGGACAGGTCGACGTCGACGCCCTGCAGGTTCAGGATGACCGGGATCGAGTCCTTGAACTTGTCGGCCACCTGCTGGGCGTCGTTGAATGACTTCGGCACCACGAGGTGGACGCGGACGTCGTTGGAGCGGCCGTTCGCGCGCGTGCCGCTGCCCCCGACGGGCCGCAGCACCGTCGTCGGGCGCCCGGCGGGCTCGTCGTCGGCGAAGATGTCGTCGAAGTCGTCGCGGCGGCGACGGCCCGACAGGCGGCGCACGTTCGGGCGCTCCCGGTAGCGGTCCTCCATCTCGACCTCGGGCTCGCGCGGGTCCGGCTCGTCGTCATAATCACGCGCAGGATCGCGCTCCTCGGCCAGGCCGAAGTAGACGAGCGCGCTGTGCCAGGAGTCTCGGAAGGCCATCGGGTCCTGCCTTTCGGGGTCGCAGGCGAATTCCCTGCTACTGCCGAGTGTAGAGGCGCGCGCCTATGCGCACGATCGTTGCACCCTCTCGTGCGGCGACGGCATAGTCCTGCGACGTCCCCATCGACAGCTCGCGCAGCCCGTGGCGCTCCGCCAGCTCGCGCAGCGCGGCGAACCAGCGGGCGTTGTCCTCGGGCCGCTGCGCCAGCGGCGGCATCGTCATCAGCCCCACCACGGAGAACGGCCCGCCCGCCGCGCGCTCCAGGAACGCGGGCAGCTCGTCCGGATCGACGCCCGCCTTGCCGGGCTCGCGCGCGATGTTCACCTGCACGAGCACCTGCGTGTCCGGCGTGCCGTGGCGCGCGAGCTGCTCGAGCGCCGAGTCGGTGGCGACCGAGTGGACGTAGCGCACCAGCGGCAGCACCTGCTTGACCTTGCGGCTCTGGAGCTGGCCGATGAAGTCCCACGTCAGGTCGGGGTGATCCGCGTGCTTGACCGCGAGATCCTGGGCGCGGTTCTCGCCGAACACGCGCACGCCCGCCTCGACGAGCACCCCCATCTCCTCGCGCGCGACGTACTTCGTCGCGGCCAGCACCTCGACGCCGGGGCCGACCTCCTCCTGGATCGCGCGCAGGTTCTCGCGCACGACGTCGACCTCCAGCCCCGTGATCAGCGGACGCGCCACGCGATCCCCGCCTGTCGTCCGGTGTCGTCGCCGTCGCGCCGGTGGGAGAAGAACCGCTCCGGGTCGCACGCCGTGCACAGGTCGCAGTCGGCGATCTCCTCGACGCCCGCGGCCCGCAGCTGCCGCCGCGCGGCCAGCTTCAGGTCCAGATGCCGCCCGCGACGCGCGCCCGGATGCTCGGAGAACGCGGCGCGCACCTCGTCGCCGACCTCGTAGCAGCACACGCCGATCCCCGGCCCGATCGCCGCCGCCTTGGGTCCGTCGCCGAGCGCGGCCACGCCCCGCCCCAGGATCCCGGCCGCCAGCCCGCGCCAGCCCGCGTGCACCATCGCCACGCCGCCCGGCGCGGCGATCGCGACCGGCAGGCAGTCGGCCACGAGCACGGTCGCGGCCACGTCGTCGGCGCGCGTGACCTGGCCGTCGGCCTCTCCCGCCGGGTCCTCGTCGGTCGCGATCCCCGTCGCGTGCACCTGGCGCGCGATCCGCAGCGCCCGTCCCCCGGCCGCGTCGGCCGCCCGCCGGCGGTTCTCGGCGACCGCCTCCGGGTCGTCGCGCTCCAGCGCCGGGTCGGTGCGGCCGAGGTCCAGCGACGCGAACGGGCCGCGGCTGACGCCGCCGCGGCGCGTGGTGAACAGCGCGCGGGCGCCGTGCGGCAGCTCCGCGGCGAGATGCTCGCCGTCCCAGCCGAAGACGCCCATGCTCAGACCAGCAGCGCCAGGCCCGGGACCGGCTCGCGCTGGGCGTACTCGAAGTGGGCGCGGCCGTCGCCGGTCAGCGCCTGGCGCAGGATCCAGCCGGGGCGCGGCCGGCGCACGCGGTCGAAGACGGACAGGTGGATCGACGCCACCTCGCTGTTGTAGCAGTACGCCGGCTCGCCGTCGGGGTCGTGGTAGGTGACGCCGGCGAGCAGGTCGCGGTCGGCGGCGACGTGGGCGACGATCCGCCGCGCCCCGTCGATCGCCTCGAGGTCCCAGCCCACCAGCCCGAAGTGGGAGCGGTTGGCGAACACCCGCGCCGGCGACGTCGACGCGAAGTCCTCGCCGAGGAACCGGCCGACGACCGGCGTCGACGGCCCCCGGTCGCGCCCGAACCGGGGCGCGAACACCGACACCCCGTCGACGAACGTGTCGGGCGCCGGCGCGCCGTCGCGGTCGACGAGATCGCCGGCGTGCACCCACGCCCACGACGACGCGTGCTTGCTGCCGAACAGGTGCGCCTGGCCGCCGCGCGCGCCGTCGACCTCCAGGCGCCGCCCGCCCGGCAGGTCGACCGTGCCGTGCACGGCCACGTCGCCGTGCGGCAGCGTCAGCACGGTCCGCGCGACCCGCGCGCGGCGCAGCAGCGGGTGGACGTGGTCGTAGGGGCGGCCCGGCGCCCAGTGCAGGTCCCAGGCGACGTCGTCGCAGCGCCCGGCGGTGCCGCGGTCGTCGAGGTGGGCGCCGGCGATCGTCACCCGGAACGGGTCGGCCTCGGCGTGCAGCTCGCCGATCGGGTGGGTCGCCTTGCGCGCGAGCACCTCGCCGGCGGGGTCGGTCGCGACGAACCACAGCGAGCAGGTCGCGTCCCCGGTCAGCGGCGCCAGCATCGTCAGGCGGATCCACACGCCGACGCCGGACGCCGGGTCGGTGAACGTCAGGTACCAGACCTCGTAGTGCCCGGGCGACCCGTCCCACTGCAGCGCGTTGCGCGACATGGCGGTCGTGAGCCTACCTGTCGAGTGCGGCCGCCAGCTCGGCCTCGCGCCCCGGCGCGATCGTGCCGTCCAGCCGCGCCGCCAGCGCCCGCCGCAGCGCCGCCCGCACCTGCGGTCCCTGCGGCACGCCCGCGGCCATCACGTCGCGCCCGTCGATCTCCAGGCGCACGTGGCGCAGCTCGCGCAGCCACCGCCGCGCCGGCTCGTCCGCCCCCAGCGCGCCCGCCAGCGCGACCGCCTCGACCGGGCGCCCGGCGGCCGCCTCGGCGATCTGCGACGGCCGCTCGGCGGCCTTCAGCGCGGCGGCCAGCTCGGGCGCGCGGGCGGCCTCGCGGGCCCGCCGGCGCGCGGGGCGCGACTCGTCGAACCACTGGATGTCGCGCGCGGCGGCGCGCTCGTCGCCCAGGCACCCGCTCGCGACCAGGACGATCTCCGGGCGCCCCTCCCCGTCGAGCAGCGCCAGCGCGGCCCGCGCGACCTCGGGGTCGACCGCGGGCGCCGCGCGCCCGACCCACTCGTGGGCGGCGGCGATCGTGCCGGCCGGGTCGGGCTCGGCCAGCATCACCCGCAGCTCGGCCGCGATCCGGTCGCGCGTCAGCGTGTACAGGGCCCCGCCCTCGACCGCGGCGCGCGCGAGCCGCGCCGTGTCGGGCTCGATCTCCAGTCCCAGGCGCCGCGCGTAGCGCACCATCCGGTAGATCCGCGTCGGGTCGTCGACGAACGACGCGTCGTGGAGGACCCGCAGCCACCGCCGCGCGACGTCCTCGCGCGCGCCCGGGAACGCCACCTCGCGCCCGTCCGTCAGCGATACCGCGATCGCGTTGATCGTGAAGTCGCGCCGGCGCAGGTCCTCCTCGATCGTCGCGCCGAGGCGCACCTCGGGCAGCGCCCCCGGCCGCGGATACGTCTCGGTGCGGGCGGCGGCGAGGTTGACCTTCGCCTCGTCGACGCGCACCTCGGCGGTGCCGAAGCGCTCGTGCTCGGCCACCACCTCCCCCAGCGCGTGCGCGACCGCCAGCGCGTCGCCCTCCACGACGACGTCGAGGTCGCGCGGCTCGCGCTCCAGCAGGGCGTCGCGGACCGCGCCGCCCACGAGCCACAGCGGCTCGGGCCGGCGCTCGGCCAGCGCGAGCAGGGCGCGCAGGCCGGGGACGTCGGCGACGCGCTCCAGGACGCGCATGGCCGGCGATCCTACGCGGCGGTCGTCTCGGCGGGCGGGCGCACCGCGATGCCGGCCTCGGCCAGGGCGCGCTTGGCCTCGGCGATCGAGTACTTCCCGAAGTGGAAGATCGAGGCGGCCAGGGCGGCGTCGGCGCCGGCGTTCAGCGCGTCGGCCAGGTGGGACAGCTCCCCGGCGCCGCCGGAGGCGATCACCGGGACCTTGACGACCGCGCTCACCGCCCGGATCAGCTCGAGGTCGTAGCCGTCGTTGGTCCCGTCGCGGTCCATCGACGTGAGCAGGATCTCCCCGGCGCCCCGCTCGACGCCCTCGCGCGCCCAGGCGATCGCGTCGCGGCCCGTGCGCGTGCGCCCGCCCGCGACGACGACCTCCCAGCCGGAGCCGTCGTCGCGGCGCTTGGCGTCGATCGCGAGCACGACGCACTGGTCGCCGAACACCGGCGCCATCTCGCTGATCAGCTCGGGCCGGGCGACGGCCGCCGAGTTCACCGAGACCTTGTCGGCGCCCGCGTCGAGCACGGCCTGGGCATCCGCCACGGAGCGGATGCCCCCGCCGATCGTGAACGGCACGAACACCTCGTCGGCGGTCCGCCGCGCCAGCTCGACCACCGTCTCGCGCTTGTGGTGCGTGGCGGTGATGTCGAGGAAGACGAGCTCGTCGGCGCCCTCGCGGTCGTAGAAGGCGGCCAGCTCGACCGGGTCGCCGGCGTCGCGCAGGTTCAGGAACTTCGTCCCCTTGACCACGCGCCCGCCGTCGACGTCCAGGCACGGGATGACGCGCTTGAGGTGCACGCGCCTACCGCGACCCGGACTCCACCGGACGCGACCCGTCGGCCGTCCAGGCGGTCATCGAGCCGTCGTACACGGCCACGTCCTCGCGGCCGAGCCGTGCGAGCGCGAGCGCCGCGACCGTCGCCGCGATCCCGCCGCCGCAGTAGGTGACCGGGCGCTTGCCGGGGTCCAGCGCGCCGGTGCCCTCGAAGGCGGCGCGCAGCTCCTCGACCGGCTTGAAGCGGCCCGTCTGCGGGTCCACGAGCCAGCCGAAGAAGACGTTGTCGCTGCCCGGGACGCGCGCGGCCTCGTAGGCCTCGGGCGACAGCGCGTTGATCGTCACCGTGTCCGGGTCGTCGATCGCGGCCGCCACCTCGTCGGTGGAGACGAGCAGCTCGGGCCGGCGCCGCGGGACGAACGTGGCCGGCGGGTAGCCGGGCGACGGCTCGCCGGTGACCGGGCGGCCCTCCTGCTTCCACAGCCCCAGGCCGCCGTCGAGCACGGCGACGCGGTCGAAGCCCTCCAGCCGCAGGTGCCACCACAGCCGCGGCGCCCAGAACTGGTAGTACTCGGGCCCGCGCGAGGCGTCGAACTGGTCGTAGACGACGACGTAGGTGCCCTCGCCGACGCCGAGCGCGCCGATCCGCTCCGCGAACAGGTCCGACGGCGGCACCGTGATCGGCAGCGGCGCGTCGGGGTCGGCCAGGTCGCCGAGCAGGTCGGCGAACACCGCGCCCGGGATGTGCTCGCGCTCGTAGCTCTCGCGGCCCGGCGTGAGGATCACCTCGTCGGGTCCGGGGAACTTGAGGTGCGTCGTCGCGTCGAGCAGTCGCAGGTTCGGATCGTCGAGACGGGCCTGCAGCCAGTCTCCGTCCACGAGCAGCGGGAGATCGTCCATGGTCCCCCGAAGGCTAGCCCGGAGCTAGCCGGGAGCGGCGGCCGCGAACCGCCGGGTCAGCGCGAGCGCGTCGGTGATCGCCGTGCCCACGACGACGGCCCACGCGCCGGCCGCGAACGCGGCGGCCACGTCGGCCGGCGTGGCGTACCGCCCCTCGGCGACGACGGGCACGTCGACCCGCGCGACGAGCGCGCCGACGAGCCCCAGGTCGGGGCCGCCGTCCGCGGCGCCCTCCCCGCCGGTGTAGCCCGACAGGGTGGTGGCGACCGCGGTCGCGCCGGCCTCGGCCGCGGCGACGCCGGCCGCGAGGTCGTCGACGTCGGCGAGCACCTCCGCGCCGGGGCCGAGCGCCTCGCGCACCCGCGCCAGGAACGCGTCGGGTCCCTCGCCGCCCGGGCGCGCCCGCCGGGTCGCGTCGACGGCGACGACGTCGGCGCCCGCGTCGCGCATCGCGACCGCGTCCTCGACCGCCGGCGTGATGTACACCGGCGACCCGGGGACCTCGCGCTTGCGCAGCCCCACGATCGGCACGCCGACCGCCGCGCGGATCGCCGCGATCGACTCGGCGCCCTCGGCGCGGATCGCGCCCGCGCCGCCCTGCTCGGCGGCCGCGGCGAGCGCGGCGAGCACGTCGGGCCGGCGCAGCGGACTGCCGGGCGGCGCCTGACAGGAGACGACCAGCCGGCCGCGCAGGCCCGCGATCACCCCCGCCACAGCAGGCCCTCCACGGGCGCGGGCCCGCCGGGGCGGGCGAGCTCGACCGCCCCGTCCAGCGACGTGCCGGCCGCCGGCACGATCCGCGCAGCGGGCCGCCGGCGCGCCAGCCCGGCCCGGAACGGCGCGTCGAGCAGCCGCGAGTCCCACAGGCTCCCCAGGCGGGCGACGTCGACGGCCTCCGCGTCGGCGAACAGGCGCGCGCACGCCGCGGCCGCGCTGGCCGCGAGCTCGTCGCCGGCCCGCTCCCAGATCGCCGCCGCCACCGGGTCGCCGCCGCGCGCCGCCTCGGCGACCGCCGGGGCGAAGCTCGCGACGACGCGCGAGACCGGCCGGTCCTCGCGCAGGATGCCCGTCGGGACCGCGTCGATCGAGCTCCAGCGCGCCGCCGCGGCCGCGCGCAGCGCCTCGGATCCGCCCTCGCGCCCGTCGGCCGATCGCAGCGCCGCCCGCAGGCCGGCGTGGCCGACCGCGAACCCGCTGCCGTCGTCGCCGAGCAGCGAGCCCCAGCCGTCGACCTTGGCCCAGCCGGCGCCGCCGTCGTGGCCGAGGACGACGACGCCGGTCCCGGCCGCCACGACCACGCCCGGCCGCACCCCGCCGAGCGCGCCCAGCAGCGACGTCACGCCGTCGGAGGCGATCGCCACCGGCGGCGCGCCGCCGACCCGGGCGCGCAGCCCGTCGGCGATCGCCAGCAGATCGGCGTCCGACGCCAGCTCGTAGCCCGAGAGGCCGACGCCGATCGCCTCGACCGCGGGGCCATCGGCGACGACGGTCTCCAGCGCCGCGACGAGCGCCGCCGCCACGTCGGCGGAGCCGACGGCCCCCTCCATGCGCGGCACGCCCGCGACGGGCGGACCCGTCCGGTCCGCCCCGCCGCGGAGCACCGCCCGGATGCCGGTCTGGCCGGCGTCGATCCCGACGATCACGGCACCCGGGCGTCGCGGCTCATTCGATCCCGGCCTCCGCGCAGGCCTCCGCGTAGGGGCCGGTGCAGATGTCGTCGGTCTTCAGGAAGCCGTCCGCGATGACGGTGTCGAGGATGTTGTCGCGGGTGATCGCGATCGTCTCCAGCAGCTTGGAGGGGACCTCCTTGGCGCCGTTGTCGACCGTGTCGGTCGCGATGCCCTCCGGCTCCTGCCCGCGCGCCAGCGGCACGGCCAGCTCCGCGGCGGTGCCGGCGATCTCGATCAGCGGCTGGTAGACCGTCATGAGCTGCTCGCCCACGAGGATCCGCTGGATCGCGGCCAGCTCGGCGTCCTGCCCGGTCACGTAGCGCGACTCGGGGTCGATCGACGCGCCCTTCAGCGCGGCGATCGCGCCGCCGGCCATGCCGTCGTTGGCCGAGTACACGGCGTCGAAGCCGTCCTTGCCGAGCGCGGTGATCGCCTGCTCCATCTCCTGCTGGGCCTTGTCGGGGCTCCAGTCGGGGGTGTCGTAGCTCTTGACGACCTCGACCCCCTGCTCCTCGTAGACCTCCAGCGCGCCGTCCTTGTACGGCTTGGCGTTGGAGTCGGTCGGCGCGCCGTTGATCATCACGACGCGCTTGCCCTCGCCGCCGCCCATCGCCTTGAGCTGCGTCTCGGCCTGCTGCCGGCCGACCTGGAACGGGTCGATCGACACGTAGTAGTCGATCTCGGCATCCGGGATCAGGCGCCCGTAGGCGATGACCTTCACGTCGGCCTGGCGCGCGCGGTTGACGATCGCGGCCGCGGACTTCACGTCGACGGCGCTGATCACGATGACCTTCGCGCCCTCGGTGATGACCGCCTCGGCCTGCTGCTGCTGCTTGGCCGGGTCGCCCGTGGCGTTCTGGTAGAGGACCTCGCAGTCGGGGCACAGCTCCTCCACCTTGGCGGTGAAGTTCGGCCGGTCCTGCTCCTCGTAGCGGGTCGTCTTGTTCTCCGGCATCAGGAACGCGATCTTGCCGCCCCCCGCCTGCTCGGCGTCGCCGGCGGCGCTCGTCGCCGCCGTCGCGGCCGTGCCGGTGGTGCCTCCGTCGTCGTCGTCGCCGCAGGCGCCCAGCGCGAGCGCCATGGTCACGGCGGCGAGCGCGAGCAGCGCCCGCCGGGTCCCTCTGCTGATCATGTGCGGTGCCTCCCCAGGTCGCACGTGGGTGGGTTCGAGCGTTCGACGTTAGCCGTCGAGCACGGCCAGCGCCTCGGCGACCGTGAAGCGCTGCTCGTAGAGCGCCTTGCCGGCGATGACCCCGGCGATGTTGACCTGGCGCATCGCCATCAGGCCCTCGAGGTCGTCGAGCGAGGCCACGCCGCCGGACACGATGAAGCGCCCGCGCACGATCGACGACACCCACGCGATCTCGTCGAGGTCGATCCCGCCGAGCATGCCGTCGCGGTCGACGTTCGTGTAGACGAACTGCTTGACGCCGCGGTCCTGCAGCCGCTGGATGGCGGCGTCGGCGGGCATCTGCGTCGTCTCCTGCCAGCCTGCGGCCGACACGCGGCCGCCGCGGACGTCGACGCTGACGACGACGCGCTCGCCCCTCGCGTGGACGGCCTCGTCGAGGAAGTCGACGTCGCGGAACGCGGCGGTGCCGAGGATGACGCGGTCGGCGCCGGCGCGCAGCGCGTCGCGGACGGCGCCGATGTCGCGCAGCCCGCCGCCGTACTGGACGGACACGCCCAGCTCGCGCGTGATGCGCTCGAGGTGGTGCAGGTTGCGGGGACGTCCGTCGCGGGCGCCGTCGAGGTCGACGACGTGCAGGTAGCGGGCGCCGTCGTCGACGAACGCCCGCGCGGCGGCGAGCGGGTCGTCCTCGTAGACGGTCTTGGCGTCGAAGTCGCCCTTGGTGAGGCGGACGGCCTTGCCGTCCGAGATGTCGATCGCTGGATAGAGGCGCATGCAGTCGGTGTCAGGCCGCGACCCGGGCGCACAGCCGCGCGAAGTTGCGCAGCAGCGTCAGGCCGTGGGTGGAGGACTTCTCGGGATGGAACTGGGCGCCGAACACGTTGCCGCGCGCCACGACCGAGGCGAACTCCACGCCGTAGTCGCTGACGCCCAGCACGTCGGCCGGATCGGCCGGCTGCGGCGCGTAGGAGTGCACGTGGTAGAAGGTCGAGGGGTCGGGCAGGCCGTCCAGGAGCGGGGACTCGTGGGCGGGTGGGCGCCATCTCACCTCGCTCCAGCCGATGTGCGGGAGCTTGAGGTCGCCGGCGTCGAGGCGGCGCACCGGGCCGCGCAGCAGGCCCAGGCCGGTGGCGCCCTCGTGCTCGTCGCTGGACTCGAACAGGAGCTGCATGCCCATGCAGGAGCCGAAGAACGGCAGGCCGCCGCGCGCGCACTCCAGCAGCACGTCCTCGAGCTCCAGCTCGCGCAGCGTGCGCATCGCGGCCGGGAACGCGCCGACGCCGGGCAGCAGCAGGCCGTCGGCGGCGCGCAGCTCGGCGGGGTCGCGCGTGATCGAGACGGTCGCGCCGACGTGCTCCAGCGCCTTCTCGACCGACCGGCGGTTGCCCATGCCGTAGTCGACGATCGCGATGCGCGGCGCCGCCATGGCTACAGGACGCCCTTGGTGGACGGGATGCCGGTCTCGGTGGGGTCGATCGCGGTCGCCTGGCGCAGCGCGCGGGCGAACGCCTTGAACAGCGCCTCGATGACGTGGTGCACGCCGCCGTCGGCCTCGACGGTCAGGTGGACGGTGATCTTCGCCTGGTTGACGATCGCGCGGAAGAACTCCTCGGCGAGCTCGTGCTCGAAGCCGCCGGTCGAGCCCGCGGGCAGCTCGGCCGTGAACCGCAGGTACGGGCGGCCGGACACGTCGATCGCGCAGGCGGCGCGCGCCTCGTCCATCGGCACCACCGCGTGGCCGTAGCGCACGATGCCGGCGCGGTCGCCGAGCGCGCGGTCCAGCGCCTGCCCGAGCACGATGCCGGTGTCCTCGACCGTGTGGTGCGCGCCGGTCTGCAGGTCGCCCTCGGCGGTGACGTCGAGGTCGAGGCGGCCGTGGCGGGCCAGGAGGTCGAGCATGTGGTCGAAGAAGCCGACGCCGGTGCGCCGCTCCCCGGCGCCGGACCCGTCCAGGGCCAGGCGCAGGCGGATGTCGGTCTCGCCGGTGCGGCGTTCGATCTCGGCGCTGCGGGTCGTCGTCATGACGGCGCTCCATTCTGGCGGGCTTCCATCGACTCCGCGTGCACGCCGAACCCCTCGGCGCGCGCGACGGGGGCTCCGGCGCGCGCGAGCTGCGCGGCGGCGGGCCCGACGTGCACCTCGGTCATGCGGCGGCGGAAGTGGCGCGGCGACAGGCCGGAGGCGAAGCGGGCGGCGCCGCCGGTGGGCAGGACGTGGTTGGAGCCGGCGACGTAGTCGGTGAACGCGGTGCCGCTCGCGGCGCCGACGAGGAGCGTGCCGGCGCAGCGGATCTCGGGCGCGCGCGCCTCCATGCGCGGGCCGACGAGCTGCAGGTGCTCGGGCGCGAACGCGTTGGCCAGCTCGATCGCCGCGGGCGCGTCGGGGACCGCCACGACCGCGAGCGGCGCGAAGTCGACGTGCGCCCGCTCGCCGGCGAGCGCGACGGCGCGCTCGGCGATCGCGTCGAGCGTGGCCGGGTCGTCGCCGGCGAGGACGGCCAGCGAGCCGGGGCCGTGCTCGGCCTGGGCGAGCAGGTCGAGGGCGACGAGCGTGGCGTCGACGCCGGCGTCGGCGAGCACGAGCACGTCGGACGGGCCGGCGAAGCCGTCGATGCCGACGTCGGCGCTGCACTGCACCTTCGCCTCCTGCACCCACAGGTTGCCGGGGCCGACGATCACGTCCACGCGCGGGATCGTCTGCGTTCCGTAGGCGAGCGCGGCGACCGCCTGGGCGCCGCCCATCCGGTACACCTCGTCGACGTGGCACAGCGCGCAGGCGCCGAGCACGACCGGGTTCAGCTCCCCGTCGGGCCCGGGCGGCGAGCACACGACGATCTCCTCCACTCCGGCGACCCGCGCGGTGACGGCGCCCATCAGCACGGTGGACGGGTAGGGGGCGCGCCCGCCGGGCACGTAGATCGCGGCCCGGCGCACGGGGATCTCACGCACGAGCACGCGCTGGCCCTGGGGCAGCAGCAGCTCGGCGTCGTCGCCCAGCGACGCGCCCGCCACCGCGGCGATGTTCGCCATCGCGACGTCGAGGCCGCAGCGCACGTCGGAGCGCAGCGCGGCGGCCGCCGCGTCGAGCTCCTGGGCGCCGACGCGCAGCGGGCGCGGATCGGCGCCGCGGGTGTCGTGCTCGCGGGTGAGGGCGAGCACGGCGTCGTCGCCCTCCTCGCGCACGCGCGCGACGATCGCCCGCACCGGCTCGGCCACCGACTCGCCGGCGGGCACGAGCGCGCGCACGCGCGCGGCCAGCTCGGCCGGCGGCGCGGCGTCGAAGCGCTCAACGCGCACGCAGCGCCTCCAGCACGGCGTCGATCTCGCGGGCGCGCAGCTTGTGGGATACCGGGTTGGCGATCAGGCGCGCGGTCGAGTGCGCGATCTCCTCGCGGATGACGAGCCCGTTCTCGCGCAGCGTCGTGCCGGTCGCGGTGAGGTCGACGATCGCCTCGACCAGGCCGGTGAGCGGGGCCAGCTCGACGGAGCCTTTCACCTCGACGATCTCGGCCTGGCGGCCGGTGTCCTCGAAGTAGCGGGCGGCGATCCGCGGGTACTTCGTCGCGACGCGCATGACGCCCAGGCGCCGCAGCGCCTCGGCGGCCGGGTCGTCGCCCTCGCGGGAGGCGAGCACCATCGTGCAGCCGCCGAACCCGAGGTCGAGCAGCTCGTAGAGGTCGCGCCCGGCCTGCTCCATCAGCACGTCCTTGCCGCAGATGCCGATGTCGGCGGCCCCCGCCTCGACGTACGTCGGCACGTCGGACGGGCGCATCGTCACGATCCCGACGGACTCGAACAGCAGCTTGCGGTCGTTGGCGCGCACCTCGGAGGTGTCGACGCCGAGCTGGTCGAGCAGGTCGAGCGTGCCGCTCATCAGGGCGCCGCGCGGCACCGCGATCGTGAGGCCGAGCGCGCTCATGCCGCCAGCGCCTCGTGCAGACGGTCGACCGACAGCCCGAATCCGGCGGCGGGCAGCGGGCGCCCGAAGCGGCCCAGCAGCTCGTCGTAGCGGCCGCCGCCGCCGAGCGGCTGGCCCAGCCCAGGCGCGTAGACCTCGAAGATCGCGCCGGTGTAGTAGCCCAGGTCGCGGGCCAGGCCCAGGTCGATGATCACCCGGTCGCGGACGGCCGGCTCCAGCAGCGCGATCGCCTCGCCCAGCAGCGAGCCGGCGTCGCCGGGCAGCTCGTCGAGCACCTCGGGGCCGCCGCGCAGCAGCGGCACGCGGGCGATGCGCGCGTCGAGGCCGAGGCGCCGCACCTCGCGGTCCAGGCCGACGAAGTCGCGCGTGACGAGCTCGTGCAGCAGGCGGTCGCGGTCCTCGGGCGCCACGCCCGCCTGCGCCAGCAGCGACGGCACGATCGACGCCGACCCCAGGCCGACGCGGAAGTCGCGCAGCCCCGTGGCCTCCAGCGCCGCGCACAGCACGGTCAGGACCTCGGCGGTGCCGCCCGGGGCGGCCGCGCCGATCAGCTCGATCCCGGCCTGGCGCAGCTCGCGCATGTGGCCGCGGTGCGGGCGCACCTGGCGGTAGGCGTTGGCGACGTAGCTGAAGCGCAGCGGCGGCTCCGCGTTCGCGTAGCGGGTGGAGGCCACGCGCGCGATCGGCACGGTCATGTCGGTGCGCAGCACGAGCACGTTGCCGTGGTCGTCGAGCACCCGGTAGGCGGGCGGCATCGAGTCCCCGCGGGCGAGCACCGACTCGTACTCGAGGGCGGGCGTGGCGACCTCGCCGTAGCCGGCGTCCTCGAACACGGCGCGCATCGCGCCCTCGATGGCGCGCCGCTCCCGCATCTCGTCGGGCAGCACGTCGCGCGTGCCGCTGGGGATCGGGTGGATCATGGGGACCCCGGAGGGTATTGGCGCGCCGCGGCTAGACCGGGACGGGTTCGGTCGCGACGCGCTCGATCTTGGCGCCGAGCTCGCGCAGGCGCTCGTCGATGCGCTCGTAGCCGCGGTCGATCTGGCGGATGTTGCCGATCTCGCTGCGGCCCTCCGCGCACAGGGCGGCGATCAGCATCGCCATGCCGGCGCGGATGTCGGGCGACTCCAGGCGCTCGCCGCGCAGGCGGCTGCGGCCGTAGACGATCGCCCGGTGCGGGTCGCAGAGGATGATGTTGGCGCCCATGTTCACGAGCTTGTCGGTGAAGATCATGCGGTTCTCGAACATCCACTCGTGGATGAGGACCTGACCCTCCGACTGGGTTGCCAGCGCGATCGCGATCGACGTCAGATCGGCCGGGAACGCGGGCCACGGGCCGTCCTGCACCTTCGCGGTGAACTCGCCCATGTCGCGCTTGACGCGCAGGTCCTGTCCGCCGGGCACGACGACGTCGTCGCCGTGGACCTCGGTGCGCAGGCCCAGGCGCTCGAACACGAGACGGATCATCCGCAGGTCGTCGGTGACGCACGCCTTGATGCGCAGCTCCCCGCCGGTGACGCCGGCGAGGGCCATGAACGAGCCGATCTCGATGTGGTCGGGCGCGATGTCGTGCGTGCAGCCGTGCAGGTCGGTGCTGCCGTGGACGGTGAGCACGTTGGAGCCGATGCCGTGGATCGTCGCGCCCATCTTCACGAGCATGCGCGCGAGGTCCTGGACGTGCGGCTCGCACGCGGCGTTGCCGATGACGGTGGCGCCCTCGGTGCGCACGGCCGCCAGCAGCGCGTTCTCGGTGCCCATCACCGACGGCTCGTCCATGAACACGTCGCCGGCGCGCAGCCCGCGGGGGGCGCGGGCGACGATGTCGCCGCTGCGGTGCTCCTCGACCTCGGCGCCGAGCGCGCGGAACGCGTCGAGATGCGGGTCCAGGCGCCGGCGGCCGATGACGTCGCCGCCCGGGGGCGGCATGCGCGCCTCGCCGAAGCGGGCCAGGAGCGGGCCGGCGAGCAGGAACGAGGCGCGGATCGCCTCCGCCTTGGCGCGGTCGATCTCGGCGTCCGCCGAGACCCCGTCGGCCTGGAGCGCGACCTCGTGGCCGTTGCGCCACTGCACCCGCACGCCGATCCCGCGCAGGATGTCCAGCATCGCCTCCACGTCGCGGATGCGGGGCACGTTGCGCACGACGACCTCGTCGGTCGTGAGGACCGACGCGGCCAGGATGGGAAGGGCGCCGTTCTTGTTGCCGGCCGGGACCACCGTCCCGGACAGCGGGGCGCCGCCGTCGATGACGAACTTCTGCATGGGCGTTCGCGCCTGCGGTGAGGGTGCAGCAGAGCGCCGGGCAAGGGTAACAGCCATCTGCTGCTGCCAGTTCGGCGCCGCGGGCCCCGACCCTCCCGGAGAACCCCGCAGCGGCGACGCGTAGTGGCGGCGGATGGCGGGCGCGATCGGGCGCCGTAGCGTCGCGCCATGGGCTCCTCCCCCGCCACCGCCGCGGCGTCGGCCGAGGCCGACGCCGGCCCGACCATCCGCCTCGAGGGCGTCGCGCGGCGCTACACCGTCGGCGAGGTCACGGTCACCGCGCTCGAGGACGTCGATCTCACCGTCCGCCCGGGCGAGTTCACCGTCATCCTCGGGCCGTCGGGCAGCGGGAAGACGACGCTCCTGAACATGATCGGCGCGCTCGACTCGCCGACGGCCGGGCGCGTCGTCGTCGGCGGGCGGGACATCACGACGGCGTCGCGGCGCGAGCTGTTCCGCTTCCGGCGCGAGACCGTCGGCTTCGTCTTCCAGACGTTCAACCTCTTCCCCGGGCTGACCGCGCTCGAGAACGTCGAGTTCGCCGTCGACGTCGCCCGGCGGCCGGGCGGGCGCGAGCTGGCCGCGGCCACGCTCGACCGCGTGGGCCTCGGCGACCGGCTGCGCCACTTCCCCCACGAGCTCTCCGGCGGCGAGCAGCAGCGCGTGGCGATCGCCCGCGCGGTCGCGACCGGCAGCCCGGTGCTCCTGGCCGACGAGCCCACGGGCGAGCTCGACTTCCGCACCGGCGTCCAGATCCTCGACCTGCTCCACGAGCAGTCGCACGAGTCCGGGCGCTGCGTCCTCGTCGTCACGCACAACCGCGAGATCTCGCGGGTCGCCCATCGCGTGATCGAGCTGTCCAGCGGGCGGATCGTCGCGGACGGGCCGCCCCCGGGCGGCAAGCCCGCCGACATCGCCGAGCTGCACTGGTAGGCGGTCGTGCGCGGCCTGTGGCTCCGGTGGACGTGGCGCGACCTCCGCGGCCGCTGGCCGCAGGTGCTCGCCACCGCGCTGATCCTCGGGGTCGGGATCGGCGGGTTCGCGGGCCTCGGCGGCCTGCGCGAGTGGCGCGAGGAGTCCGCCGACCGCAGCATGGAGGTCCTGAACGCGCACGATCTGCGCGTCGATCTCGCGGAGGGCGCGTTCGTCCCGGCCGACCGGCTGCGGGCGGTGGCCGGCGCGCTCCCGGACGGCGCGATCGCCGTCAGCGAGGAGCGGCTCGTCGTGCCGTCGCAGGTCGACGCGACCGGCGCCTCGGGCGCGGTGCTCGTCCCCGCGCGGCTGATCGGCATCCCGGTCGCCACGGGGGAGCAGCCGGTCGACGGCGTCCACGTGCGCGAGGGCGCCGGCCTGTCGCCCGGCGGCCACGACGTCGTGCTCGACTGGAGCTTCGCCAACCACTACGGGCTCGACCCCTCCGGGATCGTGCGCCTGGGCGGCCGCGACGTCCGCTACTCCGGGCTGGGGTCCAGCCCCCAGTACTTCGTGATCCTCGACGAGACCGGGATCTCCGGGGCCGAGAGCGGCCTGGCGGTCGTGTATGCGCCGCTCGCCGACGTGCAGGCCGCCGCCGGACGGCCCGGCGAGGTCAACCAGCTCCTGGTGCGGGCCGCGCCCGGGACCGACGTCGCCGCGCTCGAGCGCTCGCTGGACGCCGCGCTGCGGCGCGAGCTGCCCGACGCGGGCGCGACGATCGTACGGGCCGAGGACGAGCCGGTGACGGCCATCCTGTATCGCGACGCGCGCAACGACCAGCGCACGTTCAGCACGTTCGCCGTGCTCATCCTGTTCGGGGCGGCGCTGGCCGCGTTCAACCTCGTCAGCCGGGTCGTCGAGGCGCAGCGGCGCGAGATCGGGATCGGGATGGCGCTCGGCGTCGAGCCGCGCCTGCTGGCGGTCCGTCCGCTGGTGCTCGGCGCCCAGATCGGGGTGCTCGGCGCGCTGCTGGCGTTCCCGGCCGGCATCGGGCTGTCGGAGCTGATCAAGTCGCTGATGCGCGCGTTCCTGCCGCTGCCGGTGAGCGCGAGCGTGTTCCCGTGGGAGCTGTTCGTGGGCGCGGCGGTGGCCGGGGCCCTGATCCCGGTCGCCGCGGCGGCCCTGCCGGTGCGCCGGGCGGTCGGCGTCCAGCCGGTCGAGGCGATCCGCACCGGCGCGCGCTCGGCCGTCGGCGGCGGGGCGGCCGGGATCATGCGCCGCCTGAGGCTGCCGGGCCGGCCCCTGACCCAGCTCCCGCTGCGCAACCTGGCGCGCACGCCGCGGCGCACGGTGATGACGGTCATCGGGCTCGGCGTAACGCTGACGCTGGTCGTCGCGATCCTCGGCATGGTCGACTCGATCCGCGACGTCGCCGACCGACACGAGCGCGAGCTGCTGCACACGAGCCCCACCAGGGTCGAGGTCGCGCTGCGCGACGTCGTGGCGGCCGCGGGCCCGGAGGTGGCCGCGGTACGGGGCGCGCCGGGCGTCGCGCAGGCGGAGCCCGCGCTGACGGTGCGCGGCGCGGTCGCCGCGGACGGCGCGGAGCCGATCGCGATCGCGCTGGGCGTCGTCGACGCCCGCTCGCGCGTGTGGGCGCCGACCGTCGAGGAGGGCCGCGCGACCGGCGGCGTCCTGCTGGCCCGCCGCGCCGCCGAGGACCTCGGGGTCGGGGTCGGCGACCAGGTGACGCTGCGCCACCCGCGCGCCGAGGACGGCGGCATGGCCGTGGTCGACACGCCCGTGGCCGTGGCCGGCATCCACGGCGGGTCGATCCGCGCGCTGGCCTACGTCGACCGCGAGCAGGCGGCAGCGCTCGGGCTCGGCGGGGTCTCCAACGCGGTGGCGGTCGTCCCCGCCGCCGGGACGTCCCAGGTGGCGCTCGCGCGCGAGGTCGCGTCGCTGCCGCAGGTGGCGTCGGTGCAGCCCGCGTCGGCCGAGGCGTCGGCGATCCAGACCTCCGTCGACGCCTTCCAGGGCGCGATCAACATCGTCGGCGTCATGACGCTGGGCCTGGCGCTGCTCGTCGCGTTCACGTCGACGAGCGTGTCCGTCGAGGAGCGCCGGCGCGAGTACGCGACGATGTTCGCGTTCGGCCTGCCGCCGCGCGACGGCCTGCGCGTCGCGACGACCGAGAGCGTCGTCACCGGGCTGCTGGGCACGCTGCTGGGGATCGGGCTCGGCGTGGCCGTCTCCGGCTGGGTGATCCACACGATGGTCGCCGACAGCTTCCCCGACCTGGGCGCCGAGGTCGTGCTCACCCCGGCCACGATCGCGATCACGTTCGCCGTCGGGGTCGTGGCCGTCGCGTTCGCGCCGCTGCTCACGTTCCGGCGGCTGCGGCGGATGGACATCCCCTCCACGCTGCGCGTGGTCGAGTAGCCGCGCGCCGGTACGCTGCGGCCATGACGACGCACATGTCCCGCGACGAGGCCTGGGCGCTGCTCACCGAGTGGGTGGAGTCGCCGTCCCTGCGGCGCCACTGCCGGTGCGTGGAGCTGGCGATGCGCGCGTACGCCGAGCGGTTCGGCGAGGACGCCGAGCTGTGGGGCGTGGTCGGGCTGCTGCACGACGCCGACTACGAGCGCCATCCCGACATGGACGCCGACGACGGCCACCCGCGCACGATCATGGCCGAGCTCGAGCGGCGCGGCCAGGACCCGGCCGTGGTGCGCGCGATCGCGTCGCACGCCGACTTCCTCGGCGTCTCGCGCGAGACGCCGATGGAGCGGTCGCTGGCCGCCGTCGACGAGCTCACGGGCTTCCTGGTCGCATGCGCGGCGGTGCGCCCCGAGGGCATCCGCGGGATGACGCCCAAGTCGGTGAAGAAGAAGCTCAAGCAGCCGAGCTTCGCGGCCGCCGTCGACCGCGACGAGCTGCGCCACACGGCCGAGGCGCTCGGCGTCGACTTCGACGAGCACCTGGCGTTCGTCATCGCCGCGCTGGAGCCGCACGCGGCCGAGCTGGAGCTCGAGGGCACCCCGAAGGCGGCGTAGTCAGGCGCCGGCGGCGCGGAAGCGGCCGCCGCGGCGCGCCCAGGCGCTGAGGTGGTCGACGTCGCAGAACGCGTCGGCGATCCGGTGCGGGCCGCGATGGCGCACGACGAGGACGTGGTCGTCCTCGAGTTCGGCGCCGCACAGCGCGCACACGCCGAGGCCCGCCTCGTCGTCTCCCTCCTCGAGGCCGGCGCCCTCCTCCCAGGACGGGCCCTGCAGCGCCCAGGGGACGACGTGCTCCAGGCGGCAGAACGCGGCGTGGGTGCCCGGGCCGGTCCGCACGACCCGGAAGCCGTCGTCCTCGGCCACCGCGACCCCGCACCAGCTGCACGCCTCGCTCACTGCAGGCAAGATAGCTCGCGCGGTCCGCGGATCGGGCGCTTCTAGACTGGCCGTCATGCTCACGATCACCGTCCTCGAAGGCGACGAGACCGGCCAGGAGCTGCTGGAGCAGGCGCTGCGGGTCCTCGATCCCGCGCTGCTCGGCGTCGAGCTGTCGCTCGACCGCTTCGACCTGTCGCTCGAGCGGCGGCGCGAGACCGCCAACGGGGTCGTGCACGACGCCGCGGAGGCGATGCGCGCCTCCGGCTTCGGCGTGAAGGCGGCGACGATCACGCCGGAGGGCAAGGACGACGTCGGCTCCCCCAACCGCATCCTGCGCGAGGGCATCGACGGCAAGGTCATCATCCGCACCGGCCGCCGCATCCCGGGCGTCAACCCGTTCGGCTCGGTCTACCACCCGATCTCGATCGTGCGCATGGCCGTCGGCGACGCCTACGGCGCCGAGCAGTGGCGCGAGGGCACCGAGGGCGCCGACGACGAGGTGGCGCTGCGGACCGAGCGGATCACCCGCGGCGTGTGCTCGGCGGTCGCCGAGTACGCGTTCCGGACCGCCAAGCAGATGGGCGGCAAGGTGTACGGCGGGCCGAAGTGGACGGTCTCCCCCGTGTACGAGGGGATGCTGAAGGAGGAGATGGACGCGGCGGCCGCCCGCCATCCCGACGTCCTGTACGAGCCGGTGCTGATCGACGCGACGTACGCGGGCCTGATCACCGGCGCCGGCGACCAGCCGCTCGTCGTGCCGGCGCTGAACCGCGACGGCGACTGCCTGTCGGACCTCGTGATGCCGATGTTCGGGTCGATCGCGGGCTCCGAGTCGGTGCTGCTGTCGTTCGACGCCGACCTGCAGACGAAGGTGGCGATGGCCGAGGCGCCGCACGGGACCGCGCCGGCGCTGATGGGCAAGGACATCGCCAACCCGATGGCGATGATCCTGGCGTGCGGCGCCGTGCTCTCCTACGCGGGCCGGGCCGGCTACGAGGGCGCCGACGCGGCCTCGCGCGCGATCTACGAGGCGGTGCTGGAGACCGTCGGCTCCGGGTGCCGCACGCCCGACCTGGGCGGCCACTCGACGACGACCGAGTTCACGGGCGAGGTCGTCGAGCGCATCCGCACCAAGCTCGAGGTCTGGGCGTCGCTGGGCGCCACGCGGTAGTCGGCGGCGCTCCCCGGCGCGCCGCACGGTCCTCCCCGGCGCCTGCTTGGCGGGGTCGCTGCAAGATCTCGTGCAGAACACCTGTTCCGTCCGACCGTCCACCTACGGTTCCCGAACAGATGTTCCCCTCAACGGACAACTCGCACGTCGCGGAGTCGCTGTGGCGCCAGGCCGACAGCTGGGAGGCTTCGGATCGGCCCCCGGTGCCCGGCGACGCCGCCCGTGCGAGCACGCCGGCGGCCGCGCCCGGGTGGCGCGGCGCCGCCGGCCGCGCGCTCGGCCTCGCCCGTGCCTTCCTGACGCTGGACGATCCGGACCTCGCGGCCCGGGCCGCCGGCGCTCCGCACGCGCGCGTCGAGCCGTCGGCGCACCCGCACCGCCAGCCGCTGCGTCCGGTTCTCCGGTCGCGCCGGCCCGGTGCGGCCGCGCCGCGCCCTCAGCCCTGCCTCACGCCGGTCGCGCGGCGCCCCGCGCGCGTGCCGGGCTGGCAGCCGCGCTGAGCTCAGCCGCCGCCCACCGCCGGCGGTTCGTCGACCCCGCCCGGCTCCTCGGCGCTCGGAACGTCCGCGCCCTCGGCGTCCTCGCCGCGCGCGGGCGCCGAGGCGGCGCCTGCGCGGTCGCCGTCGCCGTCGCCGTCGCCGGGCACCCAGGGCCGCCCGCCGACGATCAGCTCGTCGACGGCCAGCCGCCGGATCTCGAGCGCGTCGACCTGCAGGCGCTTGATCTGCGCCCGCTTCACGGCCAGGCGCCCGATCGCCAGCGCTCCGATCGCCACGGCGCCGATCGCGAGCGAGCCCACGGCGGCGGTCGCGACCGCGGTCGGCCCGAGCGCCTGCGGCCCGACCGCCCGCGCGGCACGCGCCTCGACCAGATTCCCCTGTCGTCGTCTCATCCGCCGAACCTACCGGGTCGGCGCTGCGTCGCCGCTCCGGCCGCGCCCGGGGCGCGCCGGGGCGCGGGCGAACGACATCATCGACGGCACACAGGCCGTTGCGCGCGCGCCGGCGCCACGAACGGCGATCCATGTCCGCTCACCGGACACAACTCGCCACTCACGCGTGGCGCGGCCCACCGCGCGGCGCACGGCGGCGCGCAGAACGACGAAGAGCCGCCCCGAGGGGCGGCTCTTCTCGATTAAACCGGCGGCGTCCTACTCTCCCGGGCCCTTGCGGGCCAAGTACCATCGGCGCTGAGGGGCTTAACTTCTCTGTTCGGAATGGGAAGAGGTGTTTCCCCCTCGCCATAGCCACCGGAAATCTGCGAGAGCCTCCGGCGGTCCCTCAAAACTGCACAGTTCGCCACATCGGGTACCACGCCCGCACGCGTGTGCGGGGAAAAAATATCCGTCAAGCCCTCGTCCCATTAGTACCGGTCTCCTTCGTGCGTCACCGCACTTCCAGATCCGGCCTATCAACCTGGTGGTCTACCAGGGGACTTACCCTCTCGAAGAGGTGGGAGAATTCATCTCGAGGTCGGCTTCCCGCTTAGATGCCTTCAGCGGTTATCCGATCCGCACGTAGCTAACCTGCAGTGCCCTTGGCAGGACAACAGATACACCAGAGGTGCGTTCATCCCGGTCCTCTCGTACTAGGGACGAATCCTCTCAATTCTCCAACGCCCACGGCAGATAGGGACCGAACTGTCTCACGACGTTCTGAACCCAGCTCGCGTACCGCTTTAATGGGCGAACAGCCCAACCCTTGGGACCTACTTCAGCCCCAGGATGCGACGAGCCGACATCGAGGTGCCAAACCGGGCCGTCGATGTGGACTCTTGGGCCCGATAAGCCTGTTATCCCCGGAGTACCTTTTATCCGTTGAGCGACGGCACTTCCACTTGCTACCGCCGGATCACTAAGGCCTGCTTTCGCACCTGCTCGACCTGTCAGTCTCGCAGTCAAGCTCCCTTGCTGCCTTTACACTCTACGCACGATTTCCAACCGTACTGAGGGAACCTTTGCGCGCCTCCGTTACATTTTGGGAGGCGACCGCCCCAGTCAAACTACCCGCCTGGCACTGTTCACCGCCCCGATAAGGGCGCGGTGTTAGAAGTCCAATACATCAAGGGTGGTATCTCAAGGTTGGCTCCACACCAGCCGCAGCCAGTGCTTCAAAGCCTCCCACCTATCCTGAGCGAAATGCATCGAACCCCAATACCAAGTTGTAGTAAAGGTTCACGGGGTCTTTCCGTCTAGCCGCGGGTACTCGGCATCTTCACCGAGACTGCAATTTCACCGAGCCCCTCGTTGAGACAGCGTCCAAGTCGTTACGCCATTCGTGCAGGTCGGAACTTACCCGACAAGGAATTTCGCTACCTTAGGACCGTTATAGTTACGGCCGCCGTTTACCGGGGCTTAGCTTCGGTGCTTCGGGGCGAACCCCTAACACCTCCACGTAACCTTCCGGCACCGGGCAGGCGTCAGCCCCTATACGTCGTCTTTCGACTTAGCAGAGACCTGTGTTTTTGGTAAACAGTCGCTTGGACCTATTCACTGCGGCCCCCTCGGGCTCCGGACGCGAGGTCCATCACCCTACCGGGGCGCTCCTTATCCCGAAGTTACGGAGCAATTTTGCCGAGTTCCTTAACGAGGGTTATCTCGATCACCTTAGTATTCTCTACTTGCCCACCTGTGTCGGTTTTGGTACGGGCGCGTGAAGTCTCCCTAGAGGCTTTTCTAGGAGGCATGGCGTCGGGAACTCACCGGCTCAAAAGCCAGCTGACATAGCGCCTCAGGTATTGCGGTCCCGGATTTGCCTAGGACCACCCCTACACGCTTGTTGCGGGGCGACCATCGCCCGCTAACCCTAGCCTTCCTCGTCCCCCCATCGGTCAAACGACTACGACGCGGTACAGGAATATCAACCTGTTGGCCATCGACTACGCCTTTCGGCCTCGCCTTAGGACCCGACTAACCCTGAGAAGACGAACTTTACTCAGGAACCCTTGGGCAATCGGTGGGCGGGATTCTCACCCGCCTTTCGTTACTCATGCCGGCATTCTCACTTCCGAATCCTCCACAGCTGGCTTACGCCGCTGCTTCACGGGAGACGGAACGCTCTCCTACCGCGCGATCAGAAGATCGCACCCGCAGCTTCGGTGACTAGCTTGAGCCCCGTTACATTATCCGCGCCCGGACACTTGACCAGTGAGCTGTTACGCACTCTTTCAAGGATGGCTGCCTCTAAGCCAACCTCCTGGTTGTCTGTGCACCCGGACATCGTTTCCCACTTAGCTAGCACTTAGGGACCTTAGCTGGCGGTCTGGGCTGTTTCCCTTTCGACGCTGAAGTTTATCCCCCAGCAACTGACTCCCAGGGTAAACGTAATGGTCTTCGGAGTTTGCCTGAAGTTGGTAACCTGGTAGGGCCCCGCGTCCAAACAGTAGCTCTACGGCCAAAACGCAATTCACCTGAGGCTATACCTAAATATATTTCGGAGAGAACCAGATATCACTGAGCTTGATTAGCCTTTCACTCCGACCCACAGGTCATCCGCCCAGTTTTCAACCTAGGTCGGTTCGGTCCTCCACGAGGTCTTACCCCCGCTTCAACCTGCCCATGGGTAGCTCGCTCAGTTTCGGGTCTACCGCCTACGACTCAGAACGCCCTATTCGGACTCGCTTTCGCTACGGCTCCGCTCATCGCTTAACCTTGCCGCAGACGAGTAACTCGCCGGCTCGTTATGCAAAAAGCACGCGGTCACAGGACAAGCCTGCTCCCACCGCTTGTAGGCACGCGGTTTCAGGTACTATTTCACTCCCCTTCCGGGGTACTTTTCACCTTTCCCTCACGGTACTAGTCCGCTATCGGTCACCAAGGAGTACTTAGCCTTGGAGGGTGGTCCCCCCAGATTCGGACCGCGTTTCACGGGTGCGGTCCTACTCAGGAACGTCCGACAGGAGGCTGTGCAGTTTCGTCTACGGGACGGTTGCCCTCTATGGTTCGCGGTTCCACGCGATTCGACTACCACACAACTTTGTAACTCCTGCTGGGCCAGCCACAGCCCAGAACGAACGCCCTACAACACCCCATGCGCAACGCGTGGCCGCTTACACGCACGAGGTTTGGGCTGATCCCTTTTCGCTCGCCACTACTCAGGGAGTCTCTGTTGATTTCCTTTCCTCGGGGTACTGAGATGTTTCACTTCCCCCGCTTGTCCCTCACCGGCCTATGTGTTCAGCCGGGAGCGACGCCCTTTATGGAGGCGCCGGGTTTACCCATTCGGGAATCCCCGGGTCAATGGCTGTTCAACGCCTAACCGGGGCTTATCGCAGTCGTCCACGCCCTTCATCGACTCTTGGTGCCTAGGCATCCACCGTGTGCCCTTACTATCTTGACGGTGATCTGGATCGAGTCGTGCAGTACGAGCTCGATCCGGTGATACCCAACTCGCGCGCGGGTTGGAGACCGCACGCGAGAAACCGTCGCGGGCTTATCGATCCGCGACGGTGATGTGGCTACTGTGCAGTTTTCAAGGACCGCCGAGAGGAGCACGGGTGGGACTCACCTATGCGGTCTCTCAAAACTCAACAGCATGCTCCCGCGCTAAAGCCCTGCGGTATGCAGGTGCTCGCACGGGCAGGCCCGGTCGACATTCCTAGCGGCGCGGCCCGTGGCCGTGCCGGCCCCAGTCTTGGGGCTCCCTAGAAAGGAGGTGATCCAGCCGCACCTTCCGGTACGGCTACCTTGTTACGACTTCACCCCAGTCACGAGCCCCACCTTCGACGGCTCCCTCCCCAAAGGGGTTAGGCCACCGGCTTCGGGTGTTGCTCACTCCCGTGGTGTGACGGGCGGTGTGTACAAGGCCCGGGAACGTATTCACCGCGGCAATGCTGATCCGCGATTACTAGCAACTCCGCCTTCATGCAGGCGAGTTTCAGCCTGCAATCCGAACCGAGACGCGCTTTAAGGGATTCGCTCCACCTCGCGGTATCGCAGCCCTCTGTACGCGCCAATGTAGCACGTGTGTAGCCCCGGACATAAGGGGCATGATGACTTGACGTCATCCCCACCTTCCTCCGGTTTGTCACCGGCAGTCTCGCATGAGTCCCCAACTAAATGCTGGCAACATGCGACGGGGGTTGCGCTCGTTGCGGGACTTAACCCAACATCTCACGACACGAGCTGACGACAGCCATGCACCACCTGTGATCCTGCCCCGAAGGGAAGACCTGTTTCCAGGCCGGTCAGGAACATGTCAAGCCCGGGTAAGGTTCTTGGCGTTGCGTCCAATTAAACCACATGCTCCGCTGCTTGTGCGGGCCCCCGTCAATTCCTTTGAGTTTTAGCCTTGCGGCCGTACTCCCCAGGCGGAACACTTAATGCGTTAGCTTCGGCACAGGGGGAGTCGACACCCCCTACACCTAGTGTTCATCGTTTACGGCGTGGACTACCAGGGTATCTAATCCTGTTTGCTCCCCACGCTTTCGCGTCTCAGCGTCAGTCACGTCCCAGCGAGCTGCCTTCGCCATCGGTGTTCCTCCTGATATCTGCGCATTTCACCGCTACACCAGGAATTCCACTCGCCTCTTCCGGACTCGAGCTCGGCAGTATCCACCCGCATCCCAGGGTTGAGCCCTGGACTTTCAGAGCGGACTTACCGAGCCGCCTACACGCGCTTTACGCCCAATGATTCCGGACAACGCTTGCCCCCTACGTATTACCGCGGCTGCTGGCACGTAGTTAGCCGGGGCTTCTTGTGAAGGTACCGTCACTCCATACGGCTGTTCACCGCAGAAGCTTCGTCCCAACTGAAAGAGGTTTACAACCCGAAGGCCTTCTTCCCCCACGCGGCGTTGCTGCGTCACGCTTTCGCGCATTGCGCAAGATTCCCCACTGCTGCCTCCCGTAGGAGTCTGGGCCGTGTCTCAGTCCCAGTGTGGCTG
>DATMSA010000020.1:0-47907 GCA_035565675.1 Capillimicrobium sp.
GTCGTCGCCGTCGACGACGAGGCTCTGCGGCACCCCGGACGACTCCGCCGACCCGCCCGAGGGGGTCAGTTTTCGTCCGGCGGAGAGGGGTCAGTTTTCACGCGGCGCCGACAGGCGTTGAGCAGCTCGACGATCCACGCATCCTCGATGCGCTTCAACGGAGCCCGGGTCCAGCGACCCGGGTCACTGTCGTTGCCGTAGAAGACGTAGAACTTCGTCTCCTTGCTTCAACGGAGCCCGGGTCCAGCGACCCGGGTCACCCATCTCCTCGCCGACCTTGAAGCTCGCGTTGTGGATGCTTCAACGGAGCCCGGGTCCAGCGACCCGGGTCACCTGCGAGGCCACCCGCGAAGAGGCCGAGGCGATGGTCCGCGCTTCAACGGAGCCCGGGTCCAGCGACCCGGGTCACCCCCTCGACGAGGAACCGGCGCGCGACCGTCGGCTCGCTTCAACGGAGCCCGGGTCCAGCGACCCGGGTCACGCCGAAGAACACGGACTCATGCTGCTGGCTGTCAACGGGCTTCAACGGAGCCCGGGTCCAGCGACCCGGGTCACCGTGCGAAAGGTCGTCGCTGACAGCACGACTCGGCGCTTCAACGGAGCCCGGGTCCAGCGACCCGGGTCACTTGTCCTCGTTGCCCGCCCAGGCGGACGGGAAGATGCTTCAACGGAGCCCGGGTCCAGCGACCCGGGTCACCTGGCTCTTGCCGGTGCCGGGCGGCCCGATCAGCTTCAGGCTTCAACGGAGCCCGGGTCCAGCGACCCGGGTCACTAGCGGCCTTCAGGCGGCGGCGCTCCATCCGCTCATCGCTTCAACGGAGCCCGGGTCCAGCGACCCGGGTCACACCGGAAGCACGATGACCTCGGTCGGCAGCATCCGATCGCTTCAACGGAGCCCGGGTCCAGCGACCCGGGTCACCCTACAAAAGGCACTAAAACGCGCCGAAGGGAACGCGAAGCTTCAACGGAGCCCGGGTCCAGCGACCCGGGTCACGCGCCAGCACACCAACGGCTTCCTGCACTGGGACGAACGGCTTCAACGGAGCCCGGGTCCAGCGACCCGGGTCACGCGGCGAGCAGCCCGAGCAGCTCCTTGCGGTGGCGCAGGCAGCTTCAACGGAGCCCGGGTCCAGCGACCCGGGTCACTCCTCCCAGGAGAGGACGCCGTCCGTGCTCGTGAGCACGCTTCAACGGAGCCCGGGTCCAGCGACCCGGGTCACGCGGCGTGGCGGCAGGTCGAGCCGTCCCCGTTCAAGAGGCTTCAACGGAGCCCGGGTCCAGCGACCCGGGTCACGGCGAGGAGGAGTAGCCGATGAGCGGCCGCGCGACGCTTCAACGGAGCCCGGGTCCAGCGACCCGGGTCACACCCAGTAGAGCTGCGTCAGCCCCTCCCCCGCCGGCATGCTTCAACGGAGCCCGGGTCCAGCGACCCGGGTCACCGCAGCACACGACGACGGCGCGGGCGCGGGTGTTCGCATGCTTCAACGGAGCCCGGGTCCAGCGACCCGGGTCACCGTCGGCCGCCACCTACGCGCTGATCCTCAAGGACACGCTTCAACGGAGCCCGGGTCCAGCGACCCGGGTCACCAGGTCCTTGGCGATGAGCTCCAGGTCGAGGACCTCAGCGCTTCAACGGAGCCCGGGTCCAGCGACCCGGGTCACGAGGCCCTGGCCGCCGACCGCCCGCCACGACAGGAGCGCGCTTCAACGGAGCCCGGGTCCAGCGACCCGGGTCACAGCTCGCAGAAATTCATTGCGAGTTGCAGGGTGTTCGTGCCCGTCTGCGAGCGGTGAGCCTCGACACCAGAGCCGCGCACGTGCAGGGACGGCGTGGAGCGCGCGAAACGTGACTGATTGCAGGAGCTTCCCGCCGGCGAGCGCTCACGGCGTTCTCGACGTGACCGCAGCGCTCGCATCACCAGATCGCCGCCTCGTCCGTCGGCGGCACAGGCCGGCGGACACCGAGGAACTCGACGCACTCGACGCCGCGCCCGCGCGGCGGACCGAGGTCGAACAGGCCGATGCTGTCGGCGGCCGTGTTCATCTCCGCCGTCAGGCGCGCCTTCAGGTGCAGCAGCTCCTCCTTCGTGAGATCGCAGACGAACACCGAGTACTGGAGCGCGTACCCGAAGTCCTTGGCGACTTGGTGCACGCGGCGCAGGCGCCGCGGATCGCGCACGTCGTAGGCCAGGAGATACCGAGTCCTCTCGGCCACGGCTATCGAGTTGTCAAGGGACGGTAGGCGGGCACGTCGCCCGTCAAGCTCGCGGCGAGCAGTCTGGCCTGGATCTCCAGAATCCGACGATAACTCGCGCGGTAGCCGAAGACCGGATGGCGGAGATGCTCCTGCATCCTGCGCTCGTACGTCGCCAGGACGCGCCGCCGCCCCGCCGCCGTCAAGGCCACCGCGCCGGGGCGGGAGACGAAGCCGGATGCGTCGATCTCGCCGTTGTTGACGGCCGTCAGCACGACCGAGTCGGCGATCAGCGGACGGAACTCCTCCGCCAGGTCCAGCGCGAGCGATGGCCGCCCGAAGCGAGGCCGGTGGTAGAGGCCGACGTACGGGTCGAGCCCCGCGGCGAGCAGCGCGATGGTCGCATCCTTGGCCAGCATCGCGTACGCGAACGAGAGCAGCGCGTTGACCGGATCACGCGGCGGACGCCGGTTGCGATCGGCGAACGCGAAGCCGAACTCCTCGCGCAGCATCAGCCCGAACCGGGAGAAGTACAGGCGCGCCGCCGTCCCCTCGATCCCCAGCAGCGCCTCCGGGCCGTCGGTCGACTCCGCCTGACGCATGAGTCGGGCGAGCTGGTCGACGGTGTCGCGGGCTTCCGGGCCGCCGTGGCGGCGGAGCATCGTCCGCTGGTTGCGGATCTTGCCGGCGACGAACGCTCGCGCCAGGTCGAGCGCGCCGACCGCGGCCGCCCGGTGCTGGCGCATGCGCAGCGCGACGTTGCCCGGCGGCATGCCGATCGCGTAGCCGCTCAGCCAGCCGCCCGTCGTCAGCCACAGGACCGGCAGCCCGCGGTCGAAGCACTCCCGCAACAGCGCCGAACCGACGTCGACGTTGCCGAACACCGCGATGTGGGACACGTCGATGAGCCGCCGCTCCGCGACCGTCTCGCCCGCTTCGCGCAGGACGACCCGCTCGCCGCGCTTGGTCACCCGCGAGCCCGGGGTCGTCGCGTAGAGCGGCGTCGCTGCCGGGTCCCGGGCGATCAGCCGGCGCGGAGGACCCGGTGCGCGCTCGCGCAGCATGTTGACCTCGTCCGGCAGGCACAGCCCGACGAGCGAGCAGCGCGGGCATTTCGGGCTCTCGACGAGCGGCGGCGGAGCGGTCGCCCGGCGCGCGGTCTCGCGGAGCTCGTCGATCGCCGCACGGGTCCGCTGCTCCAGCGCGGCGTCGATCTCGATCCGCACCCGCTGCCGGGTCTGCGCGAAGTAGACCTCGGCGTGATCAACCCGGTAACCGTGCTCGCGGAGCAGGAGCACCTGGGCGCAGAGCTGGACGCGCTCCGGTTCGTGCAGCGGCGTCTCGGCCGCGACCGGGCGCCCGCGCTTGACCTCCACCGGCACGGCCGTCGCGCCGCGCGTCTCGACGACGTCGATCCTGGCGATCAGGCCGAGCGTCTCCGAGCCGATGGTGACCGACGTGGCCCGCGGCGGCCCATCGCCGCCCTCGGAGCGCCCACCCCCGGGGGCGGGGACGGCGCCGCGCTCGCGGTCGACCGTCCGGTGCGCCCAGCGCCCCTCGACGGTGTCGGCGTTGTCGGCGAACAGGTGGTCGACCCACTCCAGGTAGGCGAGCCGCGGGCAGTAGACGTGCTCGTTGAGGATCCGCGCCGGGATGAGGGGCAGATCGACGGCCACGGCGTCCTCACGTGAGCGGCTCGAACCGCCCCAGCCCGAAGTGGCTGTGCGCCCCGATCGCGATCGGGCCGGGCACCGGGTGCGGGAAGCGGATCACCGCCCCGACAGCGCGACGGGCGCTGCGCCGCGACACGCCCGGGCGGGTCAGCGTGAACGCCGACCACGCTCCGGGCACGAGGTCGATCGACTCCGGCTCGGGGAGTCCCCGGTAGGCCAGCTCGCGCGCGATCTGGTCGAGCGGCCCCTCCACGACGCGGCCCGCGCGCCGCTTCGGATGGCGGGGCAGGACGAAGGGCGTCGCCGACCGCCACGTGGTGGAGGGGCCGATGAGCTGAGGGATGACCAAGCTCCGCTCGCCGCCGAGCGCGGCCAGCCCGACCCGCACCGGCTCCGGCTGGTCGCGGAACCGCAGTCGCCGCAGGGAGGCGATGGCCGCGACCTCGTCGTCGCCGAGCCCGCCCGGCGCCCAGACCCACAGGTGATCGACCCGCTTCGCGCCCCGGTCGGAGCCGACGAGATAGTGCGCGTGGCGGTGCTGGTCGTCGCGGGGCGTGCCGTCGGGCTTGTGGCCGCTGAAGACGGAGGAGGCCCCGCCGACGACGACGTCGTCGTAGCGGCGTTGCAGCGCGGCGCGCAGCACGTAGGCGACGGTGATCGCCTCGTGCAGGGACGGCCGCGCGCCGCCGTGGACACGCAGGTGCGCGAGCGTCGGCGCACCCTGGGCGGCGGGCGGCGCGGCCGTCGGCGCGGGCGACTCCAGCACGAGGTAGGGCACCTGGCGCACCCCGTCGGGCATCAGCCGCCGCGCCCGGCGCAGCTCCGAGATCGAGACGTCGAGCGCCCCGACCGCGTCGCGCTCGACGGCCCACAGCTCGACCTGGCGAGCCTGCGGCCCCCACGCCGGTTCCGTCTCGGCCGGGACCGCGTTCGCCTCGCCGGCGAGGCGGTCGACGACGCGCATCGTGCAGACCGACTCCGACCGCCCGAGGTAGCCGACCGCCTGCGCCGCCCGCGCCAGCACGCCGCGCTGGTCGGCCGGCAGGTCCGCGTCCCAGGCGACCTGGAGCTCGGCGCCGGGATCGACCGTGAGGAAGGCGTCGACGACGAGGCGCTTCTCCTTCTCCGGGGTTGCCGAACTCCATGTCGCCAGCGGGAGGTAGTGTCGGATGTGAGCTGACGCCGCAGGCGGTACCACGTAGTGGGGCAGCGGCGCAGCGGCGAGTGAGCGCAGTGCGTCCCGCAGCGTCGCCTGGTCGCCGCGCAGTCCAGCGTGCGCATACCCGGCAGCCAGGAGGGCACGCATGATGCGCCACGGGCTCGGCGGCCATTCGATCAGGGCCTCGTTGACGTGCGACCCCCATGGTGTGGCGTGCACTCGCCCGAAGTGGAACGCGACCGCGAGACCGACCACCGACCTCAGCCCTTCGCGCCCCAGACAGCGGTCCGCTCGCCGGGTGTCTCGAACGTCACCGCATCGATCGCCGAAGCCACCTCCTCAGCCAGTGCCTCCACAGGCGGAAGTGCGAACCCATCAGCGCCGCGGGCCGTGACGGACTCGACCTCGAGGTCACACCTGCTACGCAGACGTAGCGGACCGTCCAACAGGGCGGCCAGTTCCCACGCGGCCAAGCGCTCCAGCAGCCGGGTCTGCTCAAACGCCAAGCCGTAGCCACGGATCTGCTCCAAGTCGATGACGACGGTGAGCGCAATCTCGTCAGCGACGAAGTCCTGTCGCGGCGGGAGCGGTACGTAGCCATACCCCTCCTTCGTACCAGTGGCCTGCAGCGGATCGAGTTTCACGCCCGACGAGACCGCCGGAGCCACATTGTGCGCCTCGATAGTTGCGGAGATTGCCCGGCGGACCTTCGGGGTGCGATCGAGGTTCGCGAAGAAGACACCGTGCAGGAGACACATCGGGTCCAGTTCGAGGACCGCCCGGTAGATCGCCGGCATGTCGAGCGGAGCCTTCTCCTTCAGACCCAGCCGGTCGCGCAGCCAGTCACCGCCGGTCTGGCCGTCGATCGTCGCGTCTCGCACGTACGCCGACGCGAGCCGGTGCGCTTCTCGACGCGAGGAGGTGAGCAGCCGTCCCGCGTCGTCGCGGACCGCAAGCCACGGCAAAGGTCGAAGGAGCTCGATCGGCTCGCCGGAGGCCGCGTCGATGCCGACTCCTTCCAGGTGGTTGGCCATCGACTGCACGGACTCCACGAGGAGTGACGGCTGCCCGCCCGGACGGGTGAACTCGGCCGGTCCGAGGTTGGGGAACCCGGTGGGTTGGAAAGCGGATCCGGCGACTGGCCGCATCCTGACGTCGAAGACCAGCCGCGGGGTTCGCGGCAGCTCAAGGGGCAACGGGAACCTCCCTTTCGTCGTAGGTGGTGATGGCGCCGATCACGGCATGGAGCGTGCGGATCGCCGGGCGGAGCAGCAGCGCGGCGGCGAGCCGCTCGCCGTCGGCGGTAACCGCACTCTCGGCGAGGTCCGCGGGCGTCGCGATCGGCGCGAACCCCCCGAGGCGAAGTCGCAGGTGGACCGCGTCGACGACATCGCGGACTCGCCCGCCGCGCAGCCGCGCGATCCAGTCGGCGCGCGGCACGATGCGAGCCTCGTCGTCGGCTCGCGGGTCGTGGAAGGCGAGCAGCAGGTGGGCCAGGAGCGGGTCCCTGATCACGACAGGGCCGGGATCAGACCGCCACTTGACCGCCGACCAGTCGAGCACGACGAGCCCGCGCAGGAGCGCCGCGAGCCGCCGCACGTTCAGTTCTCCCGTAGCGAGACGCTCGAGATCGTCCAGCCGAGCCGGGAGCCCCGAGGCGAAGCCACCGGAGCCACCGGAGCCACCGAGCATCCGTCGCTCATGGATCGCCGCGAGCTGACTCAGAATGGGAGCCTGCCGAGATGACGCCCACCGACCCATCGGGGCGTACTCGTGGATTGGCCCCACGAGCGCTTCGCGCATCGTCAATGGCGTCGAGGACTGGTCTTTCGACCCGGCTTGCTTCTCCTCGGCTGGCCGGAGCGGCTTGCGGTCGGCGTCGCGGAGTGATGCGAAGGCGATCGCGAGGCGCGTCTCTGCCAGTGCCGTATCGAGGAGCTCGCACCAGGGAAGTGCGGACGCGGATCGCAATGGTCGAACGTCCTTGACTGATGACAGCGAGCAAGCCAGCTCCGCGTTCCCGATCGCACAGACCATCCTCTCCGCAGACGCGGGCGCACCGTCAGAGGCGAGCCGGAATGCCGCCTGCTCAAGCGCCCGAATGGCGGCTCGCACGCTCTGCGGGACCGCGTGAGAGCGGTTCTTGCTGAGGGCAAATCGGACGACTTGCCCTAGCCAGGGATCGAGCGTGGCGAGCGCGGTGGCCGCCGGACTTGGACTGACCTCGATCCGGCCTGCCGGAACGCTCACGTAGTTCTTTCCCGCACGCTTCAGGATTGCGTATCGGCGAAAGCTCGTGATCCCCCGCGCCACGCCAAGCTCTCTGGCCGCACGCGCAGCGTCGGCGCCAGTAGCGGCATCCCGTCGACGAACCTGCATGCGGCCTTCGCGCAGCACCGCACGCACTTCGGGAAGCCGAGCGGGGCGAGACCACGTGGGCATCCACAGCTCGGCAAGACAGTCCTCATCGGCTGCCACCGACCCGTACCCCGCCGCTGTGGGGTTCACAGCGAAAGGAGCAACCATCGTCCCGTCACCGTTCGGTTGGCCCCGGGAGAGATGACGGGCAGCTGCGGGGGCGAAGAGGACGGCTCCGTTCACGGCCATCACGAGGTCCCACGGATTGCCGAGCGCGTCAGCCTCGCCGCGCAGAGAGCTCACAGGCGAGGTGTCGCGCCGGAAGTGCGCAAGCTTCATCCGGTGCAGCGCGGTACCTGTGCCGATCAGGGCCGCGCGAAGTAGTGCGGCCCGATTGACGCCACCAGGACGTCCGAACAGGTCCTTCACGCACCGCGCGTAGTTGTCCGCGATGTCGTAGTTGCCGTCGTTGCCCCCTTGCCCCAACAGTGGGGGAAGATGCAGCCGCCCATCGATCTCCACGATCGCCGCATCGAGCCACTCGAGCGCGTCGTCCGGCAGCACGGCCCGCAGAGCACGGATGAACGCCGGCTTCTCGGTCTTGGTGTCGGGCCTGGCGGTCAGTCCCTGGGCCCGAATCATCTCTCGCGCAGCGGCAATGGCACGCCGCATCGGAGCGAGCCGCGGATCATCGGACGTCTCGATGACCGCGAACGCATCCGTCTTCCTGCTCGAATAGAAGCCGCTGCCGCCGTTCCACGGCGAGACGACCGGCAGCGGCGCCCAGCCCTCCAGGAGGAACGTCTCCAGCGACGCCAGATCGTGGCGGGAGTGGAGCGCGAAGCCGGCGGGGCTCCAGGCGCCGGCGGCCTGCGGGTCGTCCTGGCGGCCGACGATCGCCAGCAGGCCGAGCCCCTTGAGGTAGCCGAGGAGCGAGTCGCTTCGGATCCCCGGCAGCGTCAGCTCAGGCACTGGCCCTCCAGTCCGCGATCCGCACCAGGGCCTCCAGGTAGGCGAGCCGGAACGGCCCCAGCTCCGCGAGCAGGTCGGCCGCCATCGCCGACCAGCCCCCGCCGAGCTCCATCTCGTCGAGGGCGAGCGCGCGCGCCGCCAGCTCGCCTTCGGGCGTTTCGACGGCAGGCAGCTCGTCGCCGTCGACGACGCCGAGCGCGAACCGCGCCCCGGGAGGCGCCCCGTCGGGGAGCTGCTCGCCGGGCGCGGGGCGGATCGACATCCGCACGCGGCCGTGGTGGGCGGCGACGAGGTAGCGGACGAGCGGGTCCGCGTCGTCGCGCAGCGCGAGCGCGCTCGCCAGCTCGTGGCGGAAGTACGGGCGCACGTGCCGCCCGCCCGCCGTCGCGCTCTTCGCCCAGACCCCGGCGGCGCGGCGACGCTCGCGCTCGTCGGCGTCGGCGACCGTCCCCAGCAGCATCGCCTGGAACGCCGGATGCGCCTTGCCGACGTCGTGGCGGGCCGCCGCGACCCGGACCGCCTCGGCGGCGTCCGGCGCCAGCAGGCACGAGGCGAGCACCTCCGCCGCGCTCTCCGTCTGCGCGAGGTGCTCCGCCAGCGTCACCCAGGCGCCGGCCACGGACCCGGCGTCCGAGGCGAGCGCCTCCGCCGGGACGCCCGAGGCGTCGAGCACCGTCGGCCGGTCGCCCCTCGCCCCGGTCCAGCCGCGCTCGGCGTCGTAGCCGCCCTCGCCGGCCGCCAGCAGGACCGTGCTCCCCGGCGGGACGCGCTCGTCCTCGCGGAGCCGCGCCCACTCGCCGTCGACGTGGTCGAAGCGCCAGCGCGCCCGCCTGCGGACCGCGTCGATCGGCACGGTGACGAGCTCGTCGCGCTGCGGGGCGGGCTCGTCGGCGAAGCGCACCCGGTCCGGGTCGACCGCCCGGAAGAAGACCGCGACTGTTCGCTCGTCGTCGGGGCGGATGAACGGCGAGACGTCGATGTCGGCGCCCGACAGGTCCGGCGCTGTGTCGAACAGGTCGAGGAGGTCGACGCGGCGCAGGACGGCGTCGGGCCTGCGGCGCTCGGCGACGCGCATCCCGGCCAGACGCGCCGGCGACGCGCTCTCGCCGACCAGGCCCCGGAACGCCTCGGCCGCGGCGTCGAGGTCGTCGGGGTGGTACGGCGCCGCGTCGCGCTCGGCGAGCGTCCCGCGGTCGAGCCAGACGACGGTCGCCTCGCCGTGCTCGCCCGCCCGGTTGCAGCGCCCCAGCCGCTGCACCATCGAGCTGAACGGGGCGGTCTCGGTGAGCAGGGTCGCGCTCGACAGGTCGATCCCGGCCTCGATGACCTGGGTGGCGACGACGATCGTCCCGTCCGGCCCGGGGTCGGCGAGCGCCTCGGCCAGCCGGGCCGCGCGGTCGGGCGGGCGGTAGCGGGAGTGGATGAGGACGGGGACCGGGCCGCCGGTCTCGCTGCGCTTGCGGAGGGCGGCGTGGATCGCCTGCGCCGTCTCGACGCGGTTGACGACGACGAGCGTCCGCGTCCCGGGGACGTGCCGGGCGACCGCGACCTCGGCGATCCGGGCGCCGAGCTGCGCGCGGGCGGCGTCGGCGAGGTCGACGCGCACGACGGTCTTCACCGCGTCGAGCCGCCCGGCCAGCGGCCCGGCGCGATCGGCCGCCGACAGCCCGACGATGTCGCCGCCGGGCTCGTGGTCGACCGTCCGCAGGGCGTCGTGGTCGACGGTCGCCGACATCCAGATCGTCTGGCACGGAGCGCTCACGCCGAGCGTGCGCCGCAGTCCGGCGAGCTGCGCCGACGTCGTCCGGGCCGGCCCCATGAGCTGGACCTCGTCGAAGACCCAGCGGCAGTCGTTGTTGAGCAGCCCGAACGAGACGGGCCACGCGAACCGGCTCTCCCCGTAGCCGCGGTTCAGTGCCCGCGAGAGGAGCATGTCGATCGTGCCGACGAGGATCATGCGCCAGTCCGGGTCGCGCCGCCAGTCGGCCGTCTCGACGCCGCCCATGAGGACGTGCACGGGGATCTCCTCGCCCAGGCGCTCCAGCGCCCGGCGGACGACTGCCGCCGTCTGCTCGACGAGCGTCCGCATCGGCAGCGCGTAGACGAGCCGTCGCGGCGCGTCGGGATCCGCGAGCCAAGGGATCAGCGCGGCGAAGGTCTTGCCGGCTCCCGTCGGGACCTCGATGACCTCCGGCGGCGCGTCCCGTTCGGCGAGCGCGCGCTGGTAGTCGTAGGGCTCGAAGCCCGTCGCCCGGCGGAACAGGTCGGTCGCGTCGCGTACCTCAGCCACCGCGACCAGATACCGTCGAGGCGATCGGCCAGCCAACGTCGGGGCACGGTTTCGATCTCGGCCTGCCCCCGGCCGGTCCCCGACCGAAACCGTGCCGGTGGAACACCGTCACGGGCAGCCTCCAGCCGTCGCCTCCGTGCATGCTCACTCCTTGGGTCCGAGCCGTGGAAACACTTGCAGCACTCAAGCAGTCCTGCAAGCAGGAGCCGTCGGGCCTGTCAGCCCTGACGCCGGTAGGGTCGGCGGCGGTGACCGCGGTCCTGTGGCACATCCCGCTCTCGCACTACAGCGAGAAGGCCCGCTGGGCCCTGGACTACAAGGGCGTCGAGCACACCCGCCGCGCACCGCCGGCCGGGCTGCACCAGCCGTGGGCGCTGGCCCTCACGCGCGGGCGCCACCGGCGCCTGCCGATCCTCGACCTCGACGGGCGGCGGGTGGCCGACTCGACCGCGATCATCGCCGCGCTCGAGGCCGCCCACCCCGAGCCGCCGCTCTACCCGACCGACCCGCGGGAGCGGGAGCGCGCGCTCGCGCTGGAGGAGTTCTTCGACGAGCACCTGGCGCCGCCGATGCGCGCCTGGACCTGGCACCACACGCTGCCCGACCCCGACCTGATCATCGCCGGCGTGATGCCGAACGCGAGCGAGGGCCGCAAGCGCGTGGCGCGCGCGACCGCGCCGATCGTGCGTCCGCTGATGCGCGCCGACTACGACATCGGCGCCGACAAGGCCGCCGACCAGCTCGCGCAGATCCGCGCCGCGATGGACCGCATCGAGGCCGAGCTGCAGCCCAGCGGCTACCTCGTCGGCGACGCGTTCGGGGTCGCCGACCTGACGGCGGCGGCGCTGTTCACGCCGCTCATCGCGCCGCCGCAGCGCCCGTACGTGCCGGCGACGGTCGCGCCGCGCGTGCTGGAGGTGCGCGAGGAGCTCGAGGCGCGCCCGGGCGGGCAGTGGGTCCTCGAGATGTACGCGCGCCACCGCGGGCGCTGAGCGGCGGGCGCGGGCCGCCGCTCAGCGCCCAACGGGCGTCGGGTCAGTCGCCCGGCGTGCCGGCCGTCTCGGGGGCCTCGGTCGGCACGATGCGGATGTAGGGCAGCGGCTGCTCCCAGCCGTCCGGGTAGCGCTCGCGGGCCTGGTCGTCGCTGACGCCGCCCGTGATGATCGCGCCGTCGCCCGGGTTCCACTGGGCCGGGGTGGCGAGCTGCTGCTTGGCGGTGAGCTGCAGCGAGTCGATCACCCGCAGGATCTCGTCGAAGTTGCGCCCGGTGGTCATCGGGTACACGAGGACGAGCTTGATCGTCTTGTCGGGCCCGATGACGAACACGTTGCGCAGCGTCGCGTTCTGGGCCGGCGTGCGGGCCGTCGGGTCGCCCGACGCGTCGGGCGGCAGCATCCCGTAGAGCTTGCCGATCGAGTGGTCGGCGTCCGAGATCATCGGGTAGTTGACGGGGGTCCCGCCGTAGGCCTCGATGTCAGCGAGCCACTTCTGGTGGTTCTCGAGCGGGTCGGTCGAGATCCCGATGATCTTCACGCCGCGGCGGTCGAACTCCGGCTTGATCGTCGCCATGTAGCCGAGCTCGGTGGTGCAGACCGGCGTGAAGTCACGCGGGTGCGAGAACAGCACGGCCCAGCTGTCGCCGATCCAGTCGTGGAAGTCGATCTGGCCCTCGGTCGTCTGGGCGGTGAAGTTGGGGGCGGTGTCCCCGATGGTCAAAGCCATTGCGCGCTCCTCGGTCGTCGTGGCAGCAGATTATTCCAAAACCTGATCCGCTTTGATGCTTTATCGTGCCACGATATCGCGCCGCGATAGGTGACGCGAGCGACATTCGGGGAGCACATGAACAAGCACGAGCGGATCAAGCACGAACGCGACGGCCTCGAGGCCCGCGAGGCGGTGCTGCGCGGCGCCCGCGGCGGCCGCGAGGCACTCGACGAGGGCGACCTGTTCCGCATGAAGTGGCAGGGCCTGTACGAGCACAACGCCAAGGACGGCCACTTCATGCTGCGCGTGAAGGTCGTCCAGGGCATCCTCACCGCCGAGCAGGCCGACGTGCTGGCCTGGATCGCGGCCGAGCACGGGCGCGGGATGCTCGACTGCACGACGCGCCAGTGCGTGCAGATCCACTGGATCACGCTCGACGCGATGCCGGAGATCCTCGACCGTCTCGAGGCCGTCGGGCTCAGCACGACCGGGGCGTGTGGCGACGTGACCCGCAACGTCGTCGGCTGCACCGTCGCGGGGATCGCGCACGACGAGGTCGTCGACGGCTACGCGACCGCGCTCGCCCTCCACCACCGGTTCCTGGGCAACCGCGCCTACTCGAACCTGCCCCGCAAGTACAAGATCAGCGTGACCGGCTGCGCCGAGGACTGCGCGCGCGGCCTCATCAACGACGTGGCGCTGTCGGGCGCGATCGCCGACGACGGCACCCGCGGGTTCAACCTGCGCGTCGGCGGCGGGCTCTCCAGCGCGCCGCGCTTCGCCCGCTGGGTCGACGTGTTCGTCACGCCGGAGGAGGCGCCCGACGTCGTCGAGCACGTCACGGCGATCTTCCGCGACTCCGACGAGAACCGCAAGGCGCGCGGGAAGGCGCGCTTCAAGTTCCTGATCGACCGCATCGGGCCCGAGGCGTTCCGCGAGGAGCTCGAGCGCCGCGTCGGCCGGCCGCTGCGGCGCGGGGCCGCGACGGCGCCCGACCTCGGCGGCCACGACCACATCGGCGTCACGCCGCAGCGCGACGGCGAGCTCTCCGCGGTCGGCCTGTGCGTGCCGATCGGCCGGCTGCGCGCCGAGCAGTTCCAGCGCGTGATCGCGCTCGCCCGCGAGTACGGGACCGGCGAGGTGCGCCTCACCCACCAGCAGAACGTGCTCATCCCCCACGTCCCCAACGCGCGCGTCGACGCGCTGCTCGCCGAGCCGCTCGTGCGCGACGAGCTGACCGTCACGCCGCCGCTGTTCACCCGCGGCGTGCAGACGTGCACGGGCAAGGAGTTCTGCGGGCTGGCGAAGGTGTTCACGAAGGAGCGCGCGGCCGAGATCACCGCGTTCCTCAACGAGCACGTGCGCGCCAACGGCCACGGCGAGGACCTGCGCGTCCACTTCGCCGGCTGCTCGTCGTCGTGCGCGCAGCACCAGATCGCCGACATCGGCATCGAGGGCGTCCTCAAGCGCGTCGACGGCGAGATGGTCGAGGCGATGGACATCCGCGTCGGCGGCCGGCTCGGGCCCGACGCCCGCTTCGGCGAGGTCGTGGTGAAGAAGGTCCCGCACTGGGAGCTGAACGCCAAGCTCCTGGAGATCTTCGAGCTCTACGAGGCGCACCACGACGAGGGCGAGACGTTCCGCGCGTTCGCCGCCCGGATGGAGCCGGAGTGGTGGGCGGAGCGCCTGGCCGAGCCCGACCAGGTCGGGGCGCCGGCGTGAGCGCCCGCGCCTTGCGCGTCGTGCGAGGCTTCGCACGATGTCCGTCACGGTCGACGACGCCGGCTACGCCCGCCTCGCCGCCCTGCGCGCCGGGATCCGCACCTACCTCGCGTGGGCCGAGCAGCGGGCCCGCGAGCACGGCATGACGCCGGCGCAGGTCCAGCTCGCGCTCGCGATCCGCGCGCACGGGACGCCGGACGGGCCGACGCTGACCGAGCTGGCCGACACGCTCCTGCTGCGCCACCACAGCGTGGTCGGGCTCGTCGACCGCGCCACCGAGGCCGGGCTCGTGGTGCGCGAGCGCGATCCGGTCAACCACTCCCGCGTCCACGTGCGGCTGACCGAGCGCGGCGCCGAGCGCCTGGAGACGCTCAGCGCCCTGCACCTCGCCTGGCTGGCCGAGCACGGCGGCGAGCTGGCGGAGGTGTGGGGCTCGTTCGCGGAGGCGGCACCGTGAGCGTCCGCCCGCACGCCGTGGTGCTCGAGCCCGACGCGGTCGCCGAGTGGCTCGTCGTCGACGTCGACTGGGTGCTGCGCGCGATCGACCGCGACGGGCTGCCCGTGCTCGGCTACCGCAGCGACGGGGTGCCGCTGCTGGCGCGCGACGAGGTGCTCGCCTGGCTGCACCTGCGCTCGGCGCCCGACGACGAGACCTAGCGGGCCAGCCGCGTCCGCCGCGCGTTCTTCAGCCAGTGCCGGACGACCCGGTAGGTCATCCGCGGCTGCATCTTCGAGTTCGTCAGCGCGGAGTCCCAGGTCGTGAACCGCGAGGGCGCGAGCCAGTGGTACAGGTAGATCCGCGTGATCCGCCTGCTGATCCGCGACAGGTTCAGCACGTGGCGCGTCGCCTTCGCCGCGCGGCGGATCCCGTAGTTCTTGGTGATCATCCCGTCCTTGCCCTGGACGCGCATCTTCACGACGCCGCCGGTCTCGGTGAACCAGAGCTGACCGCGGGTGAGGCGCAGCATCAGCCGGGTGCTGCGGTCGATCCGCTGGTTGGCGTCGTGGTAGTTGTGCAGCCCCCAGATCGTCGGCCGCGACTTCAGGTGGCGCTTGTAGCGGGTCAGCCACCGCTCGAGGTTGCGCTGGTCGAGCACGTCGCCGGCGACGACCTGGCAGCGCGGGCAGACGTCCTTGACGACGTTGTAGAAGCCGGCCGCGCGCTTGGGGTTGCGGCCGGTGAGCGAGCCCGCGTTGTTGGCCTCGTTCCACGGGATCCAGATGCGCACGTCCGGGTAGCGCTCGTGCAGCTTCTCGAAGGCGCGCCGGTACTGGCGCAGCGTCGGCAGGCGGTTGGCCTCGCGCGCGCTGCGGTGCGAGCGGTGGAAGCCGATCATCACGCGCGCGCCGGCCTCGCGGGCGGCGGTCATCCACGTGTCGAGCTTGTCGAGCTGCGCGGGGTCGTTCGCCGTGTCCCACGGCGTGACGTAGCGCACGTCGGGCGCCTTCAGCGCGTGCCACTCGGGGCTGCGGAAGATCTCGATGGTCTGCTGGCCGATGCCGAGCGTGACCTGCGCGGCGCGGGCGGACGGGACGGAGGCGGTCAGGCCGGCGGCCGTCGCGACCAGCGCGGCACCGACACACAGGAGTCTCGGAAGCGTCATCGTGTGCCTACAACTGCCGAGGGCGGCGATCGATGCGGTCCCGTCTTGCCGAGCCTCGACGGATCGCGGATGCTGCGCACGGCATGGCCGACGAGCGCGACATGGACCTTCGCCGGGCGGCGATGGATCACGTCCGCTCGTTGGCGCGGACGTTCGACGATCTCGTGCCGGTCGAGGCGCTTCGGCAGGGCTTCGATTTCGACGCGCGGCGGGTGAGCCTCGGCTCGTTCTACAGCGGGATCTTCCGCCCGCGCGAGGCTCGCGGACCTGCTGCGCTGACACTCGTGACCGCACCGTCCTCGCCGTACGCGGACGGCATCGGTCCGGAAGGCGACTCGTTCGTCTACCACTACCGCTCGCCGGGGCGGGACACGTATGAGGCCCGCGCGGCAGCCGAGCGCGACAACGCGGCGCTGCGCGCGGCCGCCCGTCTCGTCGTGCCGCTGATCTACTTCCACGGCGTCGCACCCGGACAGTACGTCCCGATCGCGCCGGTCTTCGTCACCCGGGACGACCCGGATCAGCGCGTCGTGCACCTCGAGGCCGCGCTCCCGATCAAGGACGTCGGCGATGTCGGGCTCCAGTCCGACGAGGTTGTTCGGCGATACGCGACGCGAGAAGCCCGCGTGCGACTCCATCAGCACCGCTTCCGTCATCTCGTCCTCGGCGCCTACCAAGGGCGCTGCGCGGTCTGCGCGCTGCGCGAGACCTCGTTGCTGCAGGCCGCCCACATCATCGAGGACCGCGATCCCGCCGGCGCAGCGGCGGTCGTCAACGGCATCGCTCTCTGCGCGATCCATCACCTGGCCTATGACCGCAACGTCATGGGCATCGACCCCGATGGCGTCGTTCACATCGCCGCCCGGCTGCTCGAGGAGGTCGACGGCCCGATGCTTCGAACCGGCCTGCAGGGCTTTCACGGCCAGACGATCTCGCTGCCGCGACGGCGCGCCGATCGACCTGACCCCCACCGGCTCGAGATCCGCTTCGACGCGTTCCGCGAGGCGAGCTGACCGCCGTCAGGCGCCGGGGCCCCACAGGCGGGCGCGCAGGCCCGACGCGCGGGCGGCCGGGCGCTGCACCGCGGTGCGCACCGCCTCCTCGGTGCCGACGAGCAGGACGTGGTCGCGCGCGCGGGTGACCGCGGTGTAGAGGAGCTCGCGCGTCAGCAGGCGCGAGGTCGGGTCGGGCAGCACGACCGCGGCGGTCCCGAACTGCGAGCCCTGGCTCTTGTGGACGGTCATCGCGTGGACGGTCTCGACGGCGCCCAGCCGGCTCGGGTGGACCTCGAACAGCGCGCCGGCGCGCGGGAAGGCGGCGAGGACGTCGTCGCCGTGGGCGATCACGACGCCGGTGTCGCCGTTGTAGAGGCGCAGCGCGTAGTCGTTCTCGGCCACGAGCAGCGGCCGCCCGACGTACCACTCGCCGGTGGCGCTGAAGCCGTCGACGCCGGCGGCCAGCCACCCCTCGACGTGCCCCATCCAGGTCGCCGCGCCGTACGGGCCGCGGCGGTGCGCGCACAGCAGCCGGAAGGCGCCCAGCGCGTCGAGCGCGGCGGCGCCGTCGCCGGCGCGGGCGGCGGCGTGGACGGCCCGGCCGGCGGCGACAGCGGCGGCGCGCACCGGCTCCAGCACCGGCGCGGCGGCCGGATCGGCGGCGTCGGCCTCCAGCCAGCGCACGCCCTCGGGCGCCTCGCGCAGCGCGGCGAGCGTCGCGTCTGCGTCGCCGGCGCGGATCGCCTCGGCCAGCCGCGCGATGCCCTCGCCGTAGCGGTGGACGCGGTCGAGCACCACGATGCCGTCGGCGATCGCCGCGCCGGGCGGCGGTGCGCTCGCCTCGACCGCGGGCCCGACGACGTCGCCGAGCACCGCGCCCGCCTCGATCGAGGTGAGCTGGCCGGGGTCGCCGACGAGCACGAGCCGCGCCTCGGTCCGCACCGCCTCGACGAGCCGCGCCATCAGCGACAGCGACACCATCGAGGTCTCGTCGACGATCACGACGTCGTGGGGCAGCCGGTTGGCGCGGTGGTGGCGGAAGCGGCTGTGGCTGCCGGGCCGCCAGCCCAGCAGCCGGTGCAGCGTCGACGCGCCGAGCGCGGCCAGGCGCTCGCGCACGGGCGGCGCCACGTCGAGGCGGCCGGCCTCGTGGCGCACCGCCTCATCCAGGCGCGCGGCCGCCTTGCCGGTGGGCGCGGCGAGCGCGATCAGCGGCGCGGGCGCGCCGGCCGCGTCGGCCTGCTCGAGCAGCAGCGCCACGATCTGCGCGACCGCCGTCGTCTTGCCGGTCCCGGGGCCGCCGGCGACGACCGCCAGCCGCCGGCGGACCGCCGTCGCGGCGGCCCGCGCCTGGCGCCCGTCCGCGGCCTCGCCGAACAGCCGCTGCACGCCCGCGGCGAGCACGGCGGCGTCGACGCCGGGCGCCTCCTGCGCCCCGAGCGCGCGCAGGTCGGCGGCGACCTCCCGCTCCTCGCGCCAGTAGCGGTCCAGGTACAGCGCGCTGCCCTCGAGGCGCAGCGGCGCCGGCTCGCCGTCGTCGGCCGCGACCAGCGGGCTCGCCGCGACCCGCGCCGTCCACCCCGCCGGCTCGGGCCAGTCCAGCGCGGCGAGATCGACGCCGGCCTCGACGTCCACGGCCGCGGTCTGCGCGATCGTGGCCAGGTCGACGCACACGTGCCCCAGCCGGGTGGCGCGCACCGCCAGCGCCGTGGCGAGCCGCACCGACTCGTCGTCCTCCCCGGCGAGCGCGCCCAGGCGCCGCGCGACGTGCACGTCGGCGGCGGCCAGCACGCCGGCCGCGTTGAACGCGCCCAGCAGCCCCGCGACGCCGAGCGCGCGGCGGACGTCCAGCGGGTCGACGGCGACCGCGGGGGCGTCGAGCTCGGCGCTCACGTCGCCTCCAGCAGGTCGCTCAGATCCGCGATCAGGCCGGCCGGCGGGCGCCACGAGAACACGCCGTGCGGCGCTTCGCCGGCGCGCGGCGCGCCGGGCCCGGTCATCCCGCGCACGAACAGGTAGAGGACGCCGCCGAGGTCGCGGTCGGGGTCGTAGCCGGGCCGCCGCCAGCGCAGGTAGCGGTGCAGCGCGACGCCATACAGGAGCGCCTGCAGCGGGTAGTGCGCGCGCTGCATCGCGTCGGCGAGCGCGGCGGGCGCGTAGTCGTCCAGGCGGGCGGCGCGGCCGGGCGCCGACAGCCGGTTGGTCTTGTAGTCGACGATCAGGAAGCGGTCGCCCGCGCGCAGGACGCAGTCGATGCTGCCGGTGAGGTAGCCGCGCAGCGTCGCGGCGAGCGCGGGGTCGTCGAGGCGGTCGGCGTACCCGTCGAGCGGATCACCGGGCGCGACGTGGCGACGCAGCAGCGCGGCGATCGCGTGCACCGACACGGCGCCGGTCGGCCGGTCGCCGCCCGCCAGCGGCAGCTCGAACGTCAGCTCGTCGAGGCGGTCGGCGCGGGCGACGTCGCGCAGCGCGCGGTCGCCGGCCAGCGGCCCGAGCGGCGTCTCGATCGCGGCGCGCAGCCCGGCGACCACCGCCGCCGTGTCGCCGAGGTCGACGTGCCGGCGTCCGCGTGCCCGGGCGAGCGTGTCGGCGAGCTCGGCGTCGAGGTCGGGCGCGGCGAAGTCCACGGCCTCGAAGACGTCGTGGACGAGGCTGCCGACCTGCGTCCCGCCCGGCATCGCCGCCAGCGGCAGCGCGTCGGCCGGCTCGGGCGCGGCGTCGGCGTCCGCCTCGTCGACGGCCGGCTCGTCGTCGACGAGGTCCTCCTCCGGCTCGCTGGCCACCCACGCGTCGTGGGCGACCGCGGTCAGCGCGCTGTAGGAGGTGCGCCGCCAGCGCTCGTCGAGCGCGCGGTCGAACGTCGCGGCCCGCAGCTCGGCCGCCGCCCGGGGCTGGCCCGACCAGTGCGCCGGCAGGCCTCCCAGCACCGAGCGCTCCACCGCGATCGCGCCGTCCGCCCGCGCGGCGATCTCCTCCAGTCGCGCGATCGCGGCCGCGTCGGTCGGCGTCGGCGGACCCTCGTCGGGCACGGTCCCGTCGTCCTGGCGGGCGAACAGCAGCCGGCCCAGCGGCGAGTCGCTCGCCGGCTTCGTCCCCGCCCACCACACGACCGCCTGGTGGCGGGCGCGGGTGAGGGCCACGTAGGCCAGGCGCAGGTCCTCCCCGCGCTGCTCGCTCTCCTCGCGCGCCCGGTGCGCGCGGTACTCGCGCCCGGCGAGGCCGACGTCGACCCGGCGGCAGTCGCCGTCGTGGTAGGCGACCGGGACCGGGTTGCGCGGCGACCAGCTCGGGTGCCACAGGTACGGCACGTAGACGATCGGGAACTCGAGGCCCTTGCTGCGGTGGATCGTCAGCACCTGCACGGCCTCGGCGTCGGACTCCAGGCGGCGGCTGCGCTCCTCGTCGCCCTCGTCGGCCGCCGCCTGGATGCGCTTGCGCAGCCAGCCCGACAGCGCGGCGACGCCGAGGTCGCCCTCCATCGCCGCCGCGTGCAGGAGCTGGCCGACGTGGCGCAGGTCGGTCATGCGCCGCTCGCCGTCGACCCGGGCCAGCAGGCGCTCGGGCACGAGCTCGCCGCGCGTGACCGCCTCCGCCAGTGCGGCGACGCCCTGCTCGCGCAGCAGCCGCGCCCAGCCGTGCAGCCGCGCGTGGACGTCGTCCCAGTCGGCGTCGCCGGCGAGCGCGATCCGCTCGGCGTCCCAGCCGACGAAGTCGGTGTGCGCGGCCGCGTGCGCGCGGATGCTCGAGCTCGGCCGCTCCAGCGCCTCCAGCAGCGCCAGCCAGTCGCGCGCGGCCGGCGTGGCGAACACGCTGCCCGCGCCGTTGAGGACCGCGGGGACGCCGGCCGCCTCGAGCTGGGAGCGCACGAGCTCGGCGTCGACGTTGCGGCGCACGAGCACGGCCAGGTCGCCGGGCTCGACCCGCCGGCCGTCGATCGTGGCGGGCGAGTCGAGCAGGTCGACGACGTCGGCGGCGAGGTCGCGGGCGATGTGGGCGCGCGCGGCGTCGGTGTTCGCGTACCCGCCCGGGGTGGTGCGGACCTGGTCGCGCTCGACGACGCGCAGGCGCAGCGCGGCCGGCTGCGGCGCGCCGTGCAGGCGCGCCTCCCGGTTGGCGGGCGCGGGGCGCACCGACCGGTAGGCGATCCCGGGGTGGCCGAGCTGCGCGTTGGCGAGCAGCTCGTCGTAGGCGGCCAGCAGCGGCCCGTCGCTGCGCCAGTTGACGTCGAGCGTCTCGTGCGCGGTGGCCGCGTCCTTGGCCGCCAGGTAGGCGTACACGTCGGCGCCGCGGAACGCGTAGATCGCCTGCTTGGGGTCCCCGATGAGCACGAGCGTGCAGCCGTCGACCCCGAACGCGCGGCGCATGATCGCCCACTGCGTCGGGTCGGTGTCCTGGAACTCGTCGACGAGGACGACCTCGTAGCGGTCGCGCAGCCGCTGGGCGATGGCGTCGCCGGCCGGGCCGGTCAGCGCGGCCTCCAGGCGGGTGAGCAGGTCCTCGTAGGTCATGATCCCCAGCCGCCGCTTGCGCCGCTCGACCTCGATGCGCACCGCCTCGGCCAGGCGCCGGCGCAGCGCCGGGGCGGAGTCGTCGTCGAGCCCCACGGGGTCCAGCGGCGCGGTGGGGTTGCGCACCGCCGCGGCGCGCGCGATCTCGCCCGCCTCCCTGCGGTCGAACGGCGGCGTCGCCTCGCCCTGGAAGCGGCGCACGTACAGGTCGTCGACCACCTCGTCGACGAGGTCGCGCACGTCCTCGACGAACGTGACGTCGGGCTCCAGGTCGCCGGCGATCCCCAGCCCCTCGAGCACGGCCTGGCAGAAGCCGTGCGTGGTGACGATCGTCGCGGCGTCGAAGTCGGCCAGCGCCGCCTGCAGCCGCGCGCGGCGCTCCTCGACCTCGGCGTCGCTGCCGTCGGCCAGCAGCGCGAGCACGTCGTCGCCGAGCGGGACGCCGCCGCCGGCGAGCACGTCGGCCAGGCCCTGCTCGGCGCTGACGAGGCGCTCGCGGACGCGGTCGCGCAGCTCGGAGGTGGCGTTGCGCGTGAACGTGACGACGAGCAGGCGCTCGAGCGGGATGCCGCCGGCGACGTAGCGGGCCGCGAGTCCGGCGATCGTGTACGTCTTGCCGGTCCCCGCGCTGGCCTCGAGCACGGTGACGCCGCGCGGCAGCGGGCCGCAGACGTCGAAGGCGGGGGTGCCGGTCGCCGCGCTCACCGGTCCTCCAGCTCCTCGCGGTCGCGCAGCGGGTCCCACAGGCGGCGCGCGAGCCGCCCGAAGCGGCTGGGCTCCGACACGTCCCAGCCCGGTCCGGCCTCGCCGTCGGCCGGCGGGATCTCCAGGAGCGCGTCGAGCGGCGCCTTCCCGCCGTGGACGAGCTGGTGCTCGGGCTCGGCGTCCTCGCGCTCGAAGTCGAAGCTCGACGTCCACTCCCCGTCGGCGGCGCGCCGCGGGTCGCCCCCGGCGCGCGCGGCCTCGGCGTAGGCGGCCGACGCCTTGCAGGCGATCGGCAGCGGCTCGCGCAGCCCGCGGCGGTAGAGGTCCAGGAGCCGCTCCAGCTCCCGCTCCGCGTCGCGGCGGCGCAGCGCCGGGTCGTCGGCCAGGGGCGGGATCGTGGCGATCGTGACGCCGTCGCCGCGGCGCGCGCGCCCGACCGTGACCGCGGTCCAGGGCGTGTCGGGATCCGACGCGGTGAGCGCCAGCAGCCGCACCCAGGCGGCGAGGCGGTGCTTGGGGCCGACGCGCGAGAAGATCGCGGTGCGTAGCGTCGCCCCGCACACCCCGGGGACGGTCCCGCTGATCGTCGTGGCGCCGACGACGGCGCGCACGTCGGCCGAGCGCGGGTCGGCCCCGTCGAGCACGGCGTCGGCGGCCTCGAAGATGCCCTGCACCTGGTTGACGAGCTCCTGGACGGGGACCTGCGCGAGCCGGCCGGGCGGCAGCAGGCCGCGGGCGATCTCCGCGCGGTAGGCGGCGCGCGCGTCGGTGCCGGCCAGGCGCGCGTCGAGCATCCGCTGGCCGACGTCCCAGCGCTCCAGCGCGTCGAGCTGGACCGGCAGCGCGTCGTCGATCTCGGTCGAGAAGTCGCCGAGCGAGACGCCGAGGCGGCGGCGCAGGAACGCGCGGACGGGGTGCTGGACGAAGCGGACGAGATCCTCGAGATCGACGAGCTCCTCCTCCAGCGGCGGCAGCGGCGCGGTGAGGAACGGGGCGGGCGCGTGGCGGGGCCCGGCGAGCGCGACGGCGCCGGCGAGCGCGACGCGGTCGAAGCTCCACGGCCGCTCGCCGTCGAAGTTGGCGGGGTCGAACGGCTGCAGCGGATGGCGGACCTGCACGTGCTCGCGCGCGGGGCGGCCGTCCTCGGCGCGGACGGTGCGGTCGACGACGTCGAGCAGCTCGCCGACCGGCACGGCGGGCGGGCGCGGCGCGTTCGTGCGCTCGTCGTTGCCGGTGTAGGTGATGAGCAGGCGCTCCTCGGCGGCCATGAGCGCGTCGAGCAGGAGCTGGCGGTCCTCGCTGCGCGGGTCGCGCTCGCCGACGTGGGGGTTGTCGAGCGTGAGGTCGTCGCCGTCGCGGGGGGCGTGGCGCGGGAAGACGCCGTCGTCGAGGCCGAGCAGGCACACGACGCGATGCGGCACCGACCGCATCGGCATCAGCGTGCAGACGGTCAGGTGGCCGGTGCGGAAGTTCGCGCGGGTCGGGCGGCCGGCGAGGCGGTCGGCGAGCAGGGCGCGGACCTCGCCGAGCTGCAGCGGCGCGTCGGCGTCGCCGGCCTCGTCGACGAGCTCGTCGAGCATCCGCTGGAGCTGGGCGCGCTGCCAGGTGTCGCGCTCGCCGGTTGCGGTGAGCGCGTCGGCGGCATGGGCGATCGCCTCGGCCCAGTCGGCGACCGGCTGCGGCCGCGACAGCGCGTCGATCGCGCGGCGCAGGCGGGCGACGAGCTCGGCGAAGCGGCCGGCGAGGTCGATCGAGCCGCTGTCGACGTCGTCGAGCGCGAGCACGCCGGCGAAGAGGTGGCGCGGATCCTCGGGCATCGCGACGCCGAGCAGCAGCCGGTCGACGCCGCGGCGGAACGTGCCGTGGTCGAGCCCGTCGAGCCGGTAGGGCGCGCGATGGTCGGCGTCCAGGCCCCAGCGGATCCCGCTGTCGGCCACCCATGACTCCAGGCGCAGGACGTCGTCGTCGTCGAAGCGGAAGCGGCGGCGCACCGGGTCGCGGTCGGCGAGGTCGAGGACCTGCGAGGCGGTGACGCGCGCGGAGGCGAGGTCGAGGAGCTGGGCGACGACGCCGATGACCGGGTTGGTCTGGCGCACCGAGCGGTCGGCGAGGCGGACGCGCAGGTCCGGGCCCGGATCGTCCTCGTCGCCGCCGGTGGCCGCGCCGGGGCCGAACGTGGCGTGGATGAGCGGCGCGAACGCCTCGATGTCCGGGCACATGACGACGATGTCGCGCGGCTCCAGCGTCGGGTCCTCCTCGAGCAGGTGCAGAACCGCGTCGCGCAGCACCTCCACCTGGCGGGCGCGGCCGTGGCAGGCGTGGACCTGGAGGGACGTGTCGGAGGGGTCGAGGACGGGACGCTTTCGCGCGGCCGGCGCGGGGCGGTTGTGGCGGACGTCGGCCTGGAGGCGGGCCAGGAGCGTCGACGCCGGGCGGTCGCGGCCGTGGCGGTGGTCGCGGGTGCCGTCCGGGCCGCGCGCGAGGACGAGCTGCAGCTCGCGGGCGTCGCGGCCCCACGAGGCGAGCAGGCGGTTCTCGGTGAGCGCGATGGTGGGGTCGTCGGCGCGCCGGCGCGGCGGCGGCCCGTCGAGGCGCTCGGCGACGGTCTCCCACAGGGCGGGCGACGGGTGCAGCAGGAGCAGGTGGACGTCGCGGCCGGCGGCGAGCGCGTGCAGGACGTCCACGTGCGCGGCGGGCAGTCGGGTGAGGCCGAACACGGCCAGGCGCGGCGGGAGGTCCAGCAGCGCCGGGTCGTCGGTCAGGGCCGCGCACGCGTCCTGGGTGCGCTCGGCGGGCCCGGGCTCGCCGATGCGGGCGCGCAGGCGGCGCAGGAGCTCGGCCTGCCAGTGGTCGTCGGCGCGGCCGGCCAGCCAGCCGCGCACCATCTCGGGCCGGTAGAGCGCGTAGCGGTCGAACAGCGACGCGAGGTGGCGCACCGCGCCGAGGCGGCGGGCGGCGCGGGTCTGCGCCGCCGGGTCCCTGGGGTCCTCGTCGCGGCCGATGTGGCGGGCCAGCTCGGCCAGCCACGGCTCGTCGATCGCCGCGTCGACGACCTCCAGCAGCGGCCACACCGCCCGCTCGGGGCGCCACGGGTCGGCGTCGGGGTCGACGCCGGCGGCGCTGGCGACCGCGTCGCGGATCAGCGCGTGCGGCGAGGGGAAGTCGACGTTCGCGCACACCCCGTCGCCGCGGCCCGGCGTGGCGCCGAGGTGGGCCGAGAGCTGCTGGGTCAGCCATCGCTCGATGCCGCGGGTGGGGACCGCGACCAGCTCGGGCGCGAACGGGTCGGGCGGCGGCTCGGCGAGCAGCTCCGCCAGGGCGGCGACGAGCGCGTCGGCGCGGTCGGATCGGTGGACGTGAAGCACTGCGGCACGACGCAGTATCGCTGCCCGGACCGACGGGCCGAGTCGGCATCCGTCGATCTCGAGCGCGCCATGGCGGTGTTTGCCGTCCGTCGCTAGACGAGACGGGGCTCGCCCGCGCCCGCGATCCGTCCATCCCCCCTCGGCCGCCCGGCCCACGGCTCCGAGGTCGCGACCGATGGAACCGCATTCGAAAACTCAGACGCCGTGGCGCGGCGTCCTTGCCGGGCTGGTGGCCGCCTGCCTCCTGTGCGCCCCTGCCTCGGCGGCGCCGGTGCACTCGGGCAGCCTCGCCTGCCTCGACGCGCCAACGATCACGCAGCTCAAGCGAGACCCCGACCACGCCTTCCCCAGCCTCTACGCCTCCTGCTCGCCGCAGCTGCGCGATCTGCTCGGCCCCGAGTTCGCCGATCTGAGCGACAGCGCGCTGCGGTTCGTGTTGGGTGCGGTCGCCGCCCACAGCATGAGCATCTACGGCGCGAGCACCGTCTACGACCTGCGCTCGCTCTCGACGCTACCCATGCTGGACTGCGCCGGGTACGCCGCGCTCGCCTGGCACCTCGCGCGGGTGGCCGGCGCCGACGTCCGCCACGCCGTGGTCGTCGGATGGGACGGCTCGCCGGTCGGCAACCATGCGCAGCTGCTGTACGACGAGCCGGGAAACGACCTCGTGCTCGACCCGACCGTCGGGGTCGTCGCCCGCGCGTCGCTTGCCGGAGTGCTCGCGGGGCATCCCGTCGCCGCGGAGCGGATGTTCCTGTTCGAGCGCGCGCCGACGCCGATCCCGCTCGACGAGCTGCGCGACATGGTCACCAGGTCGCTCTTCCTGGGCCAGTTCGGGCCGGGGTCGCTCACGTACGAGCAGCCCTATCCGCCCGGGCAGGGCGGCAAGTACCGGCTGGCGGCCGACCGTCTCGAGGCCGCTGACGAGCTCGCCCGCCGGCCGCCGGAGGCGATCGAGGTGCCGGCGCCGCCACCGCCGCCGGAGGAGCCGCCCGAGACCGAGGCGGTCGCGGCGCGGGCGCGCACCGGACCGAGCTCGAGCCTCCGCAGGCTCAAGCGTCACCGCAAGCCGCGGCGGACCGACCGCCGAGACGGGCACCCGCGCGGGACCGGACGGCGAGGAGCGCGTCGCTGAGGCCGACGGGCCGCCCGGGTTCTCACCCGGGCGGCCCGCTCCAGTCGGCAGGTGGGCGGCCGCCGGTCAGTCGCAGGCGGTCACGCGCACGTGCGCGCGCGAGACGCCGGCGTCGTTGCGCGACGTGGCGACGACCGTCGGCTTCTTCTCGAGCTGGCCGGGCTTCACGGTGACCTTCACGTCGGCGTCGGTCGTCTGGGCGACGCGGCGGCCGCCGACGAAGACGCGGGTCAGCGCGGTGTCGCCGTCGACGTGGACGCGCAGGGTCGTGCGCCGGTCGATGCAGCCGCGCGGGGCGCCGCTGATCCGCGTCTTGGGCTTGCGCATCACCTGGTAGGTGTTGAGCAGCTCGTCGTTGACGACCGACGTCATGCCCTCCGCCGTCATCGTCAGCGTGTGCCGCAGCCGGCGGGTCTCGAAGCGCCAGCCCTCGGGCAGGTTCAGCCGGCTGCCGAGGTCGGCGAGCTGGTCGATCGTCAGGTTCGGGTCGACGATCTGCGCGTAGGACTGCATCACGTAGACGGCGCCCGACGGGTCGATGAGCTTGTAGATGAGCTTCCCGCGGTCGTAGGTCCACTGCGTCTCGCGCTGGACGCGGTTGGGCCGGTAGTACTCGTCGCCGACGGTCGGCTCGCCGAGCTGCGTCGTGAGCCGGGCGACCAGCTTGGCCTCGATGCCGCCGAACGTGAACGTCTCGCCGGCCGCGCTGGAACCGGCCGCCGCGCTGTGGTCCATGACGAAGTGCCGCGGGCCGTTGAGCTTGGACGCCTGCGACCCGTACTCGGCGTTGACCTGCGCCTCGGTGAGCGCGCTCCACAGGTCGGCGGGACAGTCGTTGAGCCCGATCGTGTTGTAGACGGAGCTCGTGACCGTCGTGCCCTGGACGACCACCGGGATGATCTCGCAGTAGCGCGCGTCGCGCATCTCCGGCCCGTCCGCGTGGTCCTGAGCCCCCGCGGCGCCGGCCGTCGCCAGCAGCGCGGCGATCGCGGCCGCAGCCGTCCTCATGCCCGCCCGCACCGTCGCCATCGCCTCCACCTCCGTGCTGGTTGCTGACGCTGTGTCAGGAGGACGGTAGCGGATTGGCGACGCGGCGTCATCCCACGAGGACCCGCACCGACACCGGGGTGGGAGCCATCGTGCAGGCATACCGTGCACAATCGCTCCCGCCCAAGGCCCCGTGCCATGAGGACGGGTCTGCCCGTCCGCATCCGAGGACCAGTCCGCCGGGGAAGAAGCCGACGCCCGACGTGGGAGCGATCTTCGTCGCTATACGCGGATGAGGGCTCCCACCCCCGCGTCGATCCCTTGAACGACGAAAGCCGCCCGGTTGCGGGCGGCTTCGATGAGAGCCGACACCCGGACTCGAACCGGGGACCCCTTCATTACGAGTGAAGTGCTCTACCAGCTGAGCTATGTCGGCGCGCCCGCCATGGTAGCGACGGGTCCGCGCACGCAGAAGCGCCGGCCCCCGGGCCGGCGCTCCTGTCCTGCGTTCGCCTGTCCCAGCAGGCGCCTCCCCGAACGTCCGCCCCTCCGCCGGGCCGGTCCCACGTGAGACGCGGGACCGGCGGGGCGGTGTGTGGAGCGGCCTCGGACTAGGTCGTGCTCGCCGGGTCGCTGGGCCGCGCTGCGATCACGAGTGGGCGTCATGGTCGTGCTCGGCGGCCTTGGCGTCGTCGGCGGGAGCCGGGTGCCCGGCCTCGCCGGCGACCGGCGCGTTCTCGGTCTTCAGGACCCCGTGGGCGCCCTTGACCATGTCGCCGAAGGCGTGGGTCAGGAAGGGGTAGGTGCCCTCCTCGTCGAGCGTGAACTCGGCGAACCCGCCCTGCGACGGCGCCAGGTTCATCGTCTGGACGTGCTCGGCGACGCCGTTGTCGGAGACGACGCGGTCGAAGACGGTCCCGATGACGTGGAAGGCGCTCCACTTCGACGGCCCGGTGTTCAGCACGTACAGGCGGATGCGCTCGCCGGCCTTCACGTCGATCGGCTTGGCCGAGTACTGGTCGGCGTAGCCGTTGAACGCGACGACGTCGGGGGCGATCGCCTGCAGCTTCTCCATGTCGGCGGTCGCGCCGGGCTGGCCGATGTAGTACTCGGCCTGCGTGATCCACAACTCACGGTCGACGGGCGGCAGGTCCTTGGGCTTGACGATCATCGCGCCCGACATGCCCGCGCCGACGTGCATCAGGATCGGCGAGGTCGCGCAGTGGTACATGAAGACGCCCGGGTGCTTGGCCTTGAAGCGGATCAGCTTCTCCTCGCCGGGCTTGATGTTCACGTAGTACTCGCCCGGGTTGACCTCGGCGGAGTGGAAGTCGATGGAGTGCGCCATCGAGACCTTCATCTCCTCCGAGCCGCCGTTCACGAACGTGATGGCGACGTCGTCACCCTCCTCGACCACGATCGGGGGCGAGGCGGCGGTCCCGCGGAACACCTCGCCGTTCACGGCGTAGGTCCACGCGTTCGTCGGCGCCAGGTCGGGATGGACCTGGACGGTGTGCTCGGCCACGTCGACGGTGAACTCCTTCACGTCGCCGGCGGGGACGTCGGGCAGGGTCGGGTCGACCCACTCGAAGGGCTCGTACTCGACGTTCTTGGCGTCGTCGATCGACGCGGCGGGCAGCAGGCCGCCCGACGCGGGCGCGACGGCGGCGGCCGGGGCGGCGTCGGACGCGGCGGCGACGGCCGGCTCGCTGCTCTGCGAGGACGCGAACGACACGACCGCGATGACCACGGCCAGGATCGCCAGCAGGCCGATCAGGCCGACGCCGACGAGCGTCCACTCGCGGCGGGGATCGTCCCCGTCGCCCTTCTTGAAGATGTTGGCCAGCGGCCGCCGGGGCGGGGCCTGGTCGTTGTGCTGATAGATGGTGCTCATGGTTGATCTCCTGGGATAGATCCGGAACAACGCTTGGCCTCATCTTCGGCGCGCACGGGGCTCACGAGGGCGAAAAGGGCCGAAAAGTGATGCAGAACGGCCACGACCTGCATAACATCCGGTTATGGGTCAGTAGTTGACCCGGACTCCGACCGGCCACGAGCCTCGGCACTGTGCCGCAACCCCCCGCCCGCAGCCCCGACCTGACCGACCTGCGCAGCCTCGTCGCCGCCGCCGACTCGGGCACGCTCGGCCGCGCGGCGCTGCGCCTGCACATCTCCCAGCCCGCCCTGAGCAAGCGGCTGCAGGCGCTCGAGCAGACGGTCGGCGTCCAGCTCATGGAGCGCTCGCAGCGCGGCGTGACGCTGACCCCCGCCGGCCGGCGCCTGTACGAGCAGGCCCGCCCGCTGCTGGCCCAGATGGAGCTGCTCGACCTCCTGGTCGCCGACCTGCGCAGCGCGGTCTCCCCCGTGCGCCTGGCCGCCAGCCACTCGGCCAGCGAGGCGTTCGTCACCGACGCGCTGCCCACCGCCGGCGAGGACGACCCGCTCGCCGTCGAGCTCGTCATCGCCAACAGCCACGTCGTGCGCAACCACGTCGCCGACGGCCGCGCCGACCTCGGCGTCGCGCCCGCGCGCCCCGGCGCGACGCCCCATCCCGGCGTGCGCCGCCAGGCGCTCGTCGACGACGAGATCGTCTGCGCCGTCCCCCACAGCCACCCGTGGGCGCAGCGCCGCCGCATCCGCCAGGCCGAGTTCGTGCGCACCCCGATGGTCGTGCGCGACCCGACGTCGAACGCCCGCTGGACCGTCGACGCGGTCCTGCGCCGCCACGGCCTGGAGCTGGCGCCGCCCGCCGCGCAGGTCTCCACCCCCCACGCCGCCCAGCGCGAGGCGATCGCGCGCGGCGCCCCCGTGCTGCTCTCCCGCTACGTCATCGACCACCGCTTCTTCGCCGAGATCGAGGTCGACGGGCTGTCGTTCCCGCGGCGCTACGAGCTCGTGCTGCCGCCCACGGGCGAGCCGCCCGCCGCGGTGCGCGCGCTCATCACCCGGCTCGAGGACGCGGTCGCCAAGATGCAGGCGCAGGACCGCACATGACGACGACCCCGACGCTCTACACGATCGGCTACGAGCGGCTGATGCCGCTCGAGCTCGCCGCCGAGCTGCGCCACGCCGGCGTGCAGCGCGTCATCGACGTGCGCTTCCGCCCGCAGTCGCGCCGCGCCGGCATGTCCAAGACGCGCCTGGGCGAGCTGCTGCGCGACCACGGCATCCTCTACGAGCACCGGCGCGAGCTGGGCACCCCGCCGCACATCCGCCCGCTGTTCCATCGCGGCGACCCCGCGGAGGCCCGCGCCGCCTACCGCGCCCACGTGGACGCCGAGTCGCCCGACGCCCTGGACCGGCTCGCCGGCGAGCTCGCCAACCCTGCCACGCCCGCGACCGCCCTGCTCTGCCTGGAGGCCGAGCCCGCCGGCTGCCACCGGCGGGTGATCGCCGAGGCGGTGGCCGAGCGGCTGCCCGGCCTCGCGGTCGTCGACCTCTGACCGCGGCGAGAGCGGCGACGCGACGGGTTGCGCCGGCGCCGCACAGTCGCGGCGCGGCCGGCCGATGACCGGCCAACCCTGTCCTCGCCTCATCGAAGGAACCCATGCCCCGTTCCCACAGGCCGACCGCGAGCTGACGATCCTGCCGGAGCTCAGCGCCAGCCCGCGGCTGGAGCGCTTCGTGAGGCAGGTCTCGGACCCGACGTCGCCGCGCTACCGCCAGTACCGCACGGTCAACCGGCTCGTGAAGCGCTTCGGGCCGTCGCGGCAGATCAAGCGCCAGACGCGGCGCTTCGCCGCCGACCGGGGGCTGAGCGCCCGCATCGACGCGACGGGCATGTTCGCGACCGTCACCGGCGCGCCCGCGGACGTCCGCGCCGCCTTCCCGCCCGCCGCGAGCGCCCGCGCGGCGACGAGCACCCGCTACCGGCCCACCGTCCCCGCCGAGCTCGCGCCCGGCGTGGCCGGCGCGACCACCCTCGCCGACCTGCCGACCGTGACGCGACAGGCGCCGCTGAACCCCGCCGCCAGCCAGTCGGCGGCCGCCCGCACGGGCTCGCCCGCCGGCTGCGACGCCGGCCGGTTCGCCAGCACGAACGGGCAGACCGCGGGCTTCACGCCCAACCAGTACCTCGGCGCCTACGGCCACGCCGCCCTGCACGCGCGCGGCCTCACCGGTCGCGGCGTGCGCATGGCGCTCATCGAGATCGACGGGTTCGACCCGGACGACGTCGCCACCTTCGCCGCGTGCTTCGGCACGACGGTCCCGCCGATCACCACCTACCCCGTCGGGATCCCGGAGGCCCTCGAGCCGGGCGCCGAGACCACGCTCGACCTGGAGGTCCTGGCGGCCGCCGCCCCGGGCCTGGAGGCCATCGACGTCTACGAGAGCGCCAGCTCCTGGCGCCGGAGTGCGCCGAGACGCTCGACCCGCGCGGGCTCGGCGGCTGGATCACGGTCGGCGGCACGTCGGCCGCCGCGCCGCTCGTCGCCGCCGGCGTCGCGCTGGCCAACGAGGCGGCCGCGCGCCGCGGGCAGCCGCCGCTGGGCATGCTCAACCCGCTCATCTACGAGATCGGGCGGTCCAAGGCGGGCGCCCAGGTCATCCGCGACGTGACCGAGGGCAGCAACGACGTCGGGACCGCGATCCAGGCACCGGTCTCGGACGGCCAGCCGCTGGGCTGCTGCTCGGCCGTGCCGGGCTACGACCTGGCGTCGGGCTGGGGCTCGCTGTCGATCCCGCGCTTCAACGACGCGGCGCTCGGCTACGGCGGGCGCGCCGCGTCTGTCAGGCTGCGCGCCGATGCCCGACGCCCCTGACTTCGACCTCCAGTCGCACTCCATCCACTCCGACGGCGACCTGCCCCCCATGCAGGTCGTCGCCCTGGCCGCCGCCGCCGGGGTGCAGCTCCTCGCCCTCTCCGACCACGACACCGTGGCCGGGGTGGACGAGGCGCTCGCCGCGGCGCAGCGGCACGGGATCGGGCTCGTGCCCGCCGTCGAGATCTCCGCGCCCGACGGCGCGCATCCCGACATCCACGTGCTCGGCTACGGGATCGACCACCACGACGAGGCGCTCCTGGAGCGCCTGGCCGCCTACCGGGCCGACCGCGACGGGCGCGCCGACCGGATGATCGCGAAGCTCCGCGAGCTCGGGTTCGAGCTCGAGGAGTCGCGGATCCGCGAGCGCACCGCGCAGGGCAAGCCGGTCGGGCGGCCGCACATCGCCGCCGCCGTGTTCGGCCACCCGGCCAACCGCGCGCGCCTGGAGGAGGAGGGGCTGCACGACCCGCCCGCCGTGCTCGTCGCCTACCTGATCGAGGGCGCGCCCGCGTTCTCCGGGCGCACGATCCCGACCGTCGAGGACGCGATCGGCGTCATCCACGCGGCCGGCGGCGTCGCGATCTGGGCCCACCCGTTCTGGGACGTCAAGGACCCCGACGAGGTGCTGGCGACGATCGACCGCTACGTCGGCTACGGCCTGGACGGGATCGAGGCCTTCTACATCACGCACACCCCCGACCAGACGCGGCTGCTGGCCGACCGCGCCGAGGAGCTGGACCTGCTGACGACCGGGTCGGCCGACTTCCACGGGCCCGAGCACCGCCACTTCAAGCAGTTCCGGGCGTTCGACCTGGCCGGAAGGATCCCCCGGCTGGGCCCGATCGACCCCCGATAGCCTCAGCGCCCGTCGTGAGCGTCTTCGAGGCCATCGTCCTCGGCCTCGTCCAGGGGCTGACGGAGTTCCTGCCCATCTCCTCCAGCGGCCATCTGCGGATCGTGCCCGCGTTCTTCGGCTGGGACGACCCGGGCGCCGCGTTCACCGCGGTCATCCAGCTCGGGACGATGGCGGCGGTCCTCCTGTACTTCCGCCGCGACCTGTGGAACATCGCCCGCGCCTGGGTGCGGGAGCTGCGGCTGCCGTTCAAGCAGCGCAGCCACGAGGCGAACCTGGGCTGGTTCATCGTCCTCGGCACGATCCCGATCTGCGTGTTCGGCTTCCTGTTCTCCGACCAGATCGAGGAGGGCGCGCGCAGCCTGTACCTGATCGGCTCGATGCTGATCGCGTTCTCGTTCGTGATGCTGATCGCCGACCGGATCGGCACGCGCGACCGGCCGATCGCCGACATCACCGCGCGCGACGGCATCTTCATCGGCTTCGCGCAGGCGCTGGCGCTCATCCCGGGCGTGTCGCGGTCGGGGGCGACGATCTCGGCCGGCCTGCTGCGCGGGTTCGACCGGGCCGCCGCGGCGCGCTACTCGTTCCTGCTGTCGGTGCCCGCGGTCGTGATCAGCGGCGTCTTCGAGCTGCGCCACATCGGCGGCGAGGGGAGCGTCGGCGTCGCGCCGACGGTGGTGGCGACGGTGCTCGCGTTCGTCTCCGGGTACGCGGCGATCGCCTGGCTGCTGCGCTACCTGGCCACGAACACGCTGACGATCTTCATCGTCTACCGCATCCCGCTGGGCATCGCGGTGCTGGTCCTCGCCGCGACCGGCGCGATCAGCTGATCGCGGCCGCGATCCGCCGCCCGGCGGCGCGGATGTCGTCGAGCGTCGGCGCGGCGGTGACGCTCGCGAGGCCGAGCGCGTCGCGCTGGCCGGGCTCGAGCGCGTCGGCGCCGGCGACGACGTGCAGCGGACGACCGGCCGCGCGGGCGCGGGCGGCGATCTCCCCGACGATCTTGCCCGCCAGGCTCTGGCCGTCGATGCGGCCCTCGCCGGCGACGACCGCGTCGGCGGCGGCGAGGCGCGCGTCGAAGCCGACCGCGTCCAGGACCGCGGGCGCGCCGGGGACCAGCCGCGCGCCGAACGCCGCCCACAGGCCGCCCGACAGGCCGCCGGCGGCGCCGGTCAGCGGCCGGCCGCGGGGGTCGCGCGGCAGCTCGCCCGCGAGCGCGTGCAGCCGGGCGGTGAGGCGCTCGACCGCGGCCGGGTCGGCGCCCTTCTGCGGGCCGAACACCCGCGCGGCGTCCTCGTAGGGGGTCGTCACGTCGCACAGGACGGTGAGGCGCGCGCCGCGCAGCCCGCCGGCGGCCTCGATCGCCGCGATCGCGCCGCGCCCGCCGTCGGTGGTGGCGCTGCCGCCGACCGCGACGAGGATCTCGCGCGCGCCGGCGGCGACGGCGGCGGCGATCAGGTCGCCGGTGCCGGCCGTGGTCGCCGCCTCGGCGTCGCGCTCCTCGGGCGCGACGAGCGCCAGGCCCGACGCCTCCGCGGTCTCGACCACCGCGGTCGCTCCGCCGTCCAGCAGCGCGAAGCGGGCGGACCGCAGCGAGCGGCCCAGCGGATCGCGCGCGGGCGCCGTGCGGACCTCGCCCCCGCGGGCGGCCAGGAGCACGTCGAGCGTCCCCTCCCCGCCGTCGGCGACCGGGCAGCGGTCCGCGCGCGCCCCCGCCTCCTCGATCCCGGCGGCGAGCGCGTCGGCGACCTGCGCGGCCGGGAACGTCCCCTTGAACGAGTCCGGCGCGACGAGGACGAGCGGCGCCACGGGCGTCAGCTCAGCGCGTCCGCCAGCCGGTAGGCGAGCGCCTCGAAGGCGAGCTCCTCGCTGACGTTGAGCTGCAGGCGGAAGCGCGTGTCGTCGACGAGCTCGACCGCGGCGCGCAGCCGCGCGGGGTCGCGGCCGGCGGCGTCGGCGGCCAGGCGGTCGGCGCGGTCGCGGTTGTGCACGACCTCGGGCGCGCCCTCGGCGACGCACGCCACGTCGCGCAGCCACAGCCCGGTGAGCTGGAGGCCCAGGTCCCACACGGCGGTCTGCGCGCGGCGCTGGGCGCGCTTGGCGCGCTCGCCGCCCTCGCGCTCGGTGCGCTTGCGATCGCGCTTGGCGGTGACCTCCAGCTCGTCGGCGGTGCGCGCCTCGATCTCGCGCGCCGCCTGCTCGCCGGCGCTGCGGGCGTGCGCGAGCAGGGCGGCCCACGGCTTGCCAGCGAGGTCGTCGGCGAGCGCGGCGCGGGCGAGCGTCTCGGCCGCCTCGCGCAGCGCGGGCCCGTCGCCGAGCGCGAGCTGCAGCGCCCGCTCGCCGTCGCCCAGGCACAGCCGCGCGCACGCCTGCGCGGTCGCCTCCGGCACGCCGTGGCGCTGCTGCAGGCGCTCGGCGATCACGCCGGGCGGGCGGGCGTCGAAGCGCACGTGCTGGCAGCGCGAGGCGATCGTCGGCAGGACCTCGCCGGGCCGGTCGGTGAGCAGGACGAGGTGGGCGAACGGCGGCGGCTCCTCCAGCGTCTTGAGCATCCGGTTGGCGGCCTGGTCGTTCATCGTGTCGACGCGCTCGATGACGAACACCCGGCGGCGCGCCTCGAACGGCGTGCGCGTGGCGGCCGCGACGACCGGCTCGTCGACGTCGGAGACGAGCATCTCGGCGGCGCCGCTGGGGGCGACCCAGGTCAGGTCCGGATGCGCGCCGGAGCGCACGCGGGCGGCGGCCTCGGCGGGGTCGGGCGCGCCGTCGGCCAGCAGCGCGGCGGCGAGCTCGCGCGCGACCTCCCGCTTGCCGCTGCCCGCGGGGCCGTGGAAGAGGTAGGCGTGGTTGGGGTTCCCGCCGGGCGGCAGCGCGGGGGTCAGCACCGCGCGGGCGTGCGGATGGTCCTCGGTGCCGGGCAGCATGCGGGCTTCATCGTAGGCTTGCGCGCCGATGGCGCTGATCACGATCGAGGGCATCGACGGCGCGGGCAAGTCGACGCTGGCGGCCACGCTGGCCGATGCGCTCCCGGGCGCGGTGCTGCTGCGCGAGCCGGGCGGCGTCGCGCTGGCCGAGCGCGTGCGCGAGGTGGTCAAGGACCCGGCGCTGCGCGTCGGGGCCCGGGCCGAGGCGCTGCTGTACGCGGCGGCGCGGGCGCAGCTCGTGGAGGAGGCGCTGGCGCCGCTGCTCCGGCGCGGGACGACCGTCGTGCTCGACCGCTTCGTCGACTCCTCCCTGGCCTACCAGGGCGCGGGCCGCGCGCTCGGGGTCGAGGCGGTGCGCGCGATCAACGACTTCGCCACCGGCGGGCTGCGCGCGGATCGCACGCTGCTGCTGCGCCTCGACCCGGCGACCGCGCGGGAGCGGGCCGGCGCGCGCGGCGAGGCCGTCGATCGCCTCGAGGCCGAGGGCGACGGCTTCTTCGCGACGATCGCGCGCGCCTACGACGAGCTCGCCGCCGCCGACCCGGACCGGTGGGTCGTGCTCGACGCCCGCCGGACGCCCGAGGAGCTGCTGGCCGACGCGCTCGCGGCGCTGCGCTAACGGGCCGACCAGCCCGACCAGCGCTCGACGTCGACGGCGATGACCGGCCCCGGCGGCGGGGTCTCGCGGTAGGCGCGGTAGCGGGCGGCGAGCAGCGCGACCGCCGCCCGCGCCTCGTCCTCGTCGTCCACGATCCGGGCGACGCCGTCGGCGCGCACCCACCACAGCGCGTCCCAGTCCTCCTCGTAGTGGTCGACGAGCAGCGCGACGCGCGGGTTGGCGGCGACGTTCGCCAGCCGCCGCAGCGCGGTCGTGCGCTTCGGCTTGGCGTCGACGGCGGTGTAGACGACGTCGCCGGCGACCGCGAACACGACCGGCACCAGATGGGGGACGCCGGCCGCGTCGGCGGTCGCCAGCCGGGCCACGCGCGCGGCCGCGAACCGCTCGCGCGCGGCCTGGGGTCTCACCCTCCGGTGAACTCCACGATCGCGTTCTCCCACTCGTCCAGCGCCTTCTCGATCGGGCCGCGGCCCGCGCACGGCAGCCAGGCGATCGCGCGCCGCACACCGGCGCGCTCGGCCTGCTCGAGCACCGCCGGGTCGGGCGGAACGCCCATGAGCTGCAGCTCGATCGGGCGGTCGGCCTGGGCCAGCACCTCCGTCGCGTGCTCGATGACCCCCGGCCGGTAGAGCGGGATCCAGGCGTCGGCGACGGCCAGCATGCAGGCCCGCACGAGCGGGCCGTCGCCGCCGACGAGCACCGGCGGGTGCGGGCGCTGCACGGGCTTGGGCCACTGCCACATCGGCTCGAAGTCGACGAACCGGCCGTGGTAGCTGGCCTCCGCCTGCGTCCAGATCGCCTTCATCGCCTCGAGGCGCTCCTGCATGAGCGCGACGCGCGTGCGCGGGTCGGTGCCGTGGTCCTCCATCTCCTCGCGGTTCCAGCCGGCGCCGACCCCGAACTCGACGCGACCGCCCGAGAGGTGGTCGACGCTGGCGACCTCCTTGGCGGTGGTGATCGGATCGCGCTGGGGGACGAGGCAGACGCCGCTGCCGATCCGCAGGCGCGTGGTCGCCGCGGCCGCGACGGTCATCGCGACGAAGAGGTCGTACGTGTGGAGGTACTTGCGCGGCAGCTCGATCCCGGCGGGGTGGGGCGTGCGGCGGCTGACCGGGATGTGGCTGTGCTCGGAGAACCACACGGACTCCTGCCCTCGCTCTTCGAGCAGCCGGGCCAGCGGCCCGGGGCCCATCGCGTCGTGCGTGGCGAAGTAGCTGACTCCGAATTCCATGGCTGGAGCCTATGGGCCGGGCGGGCGATCCACTAGCGTCGGGACGATGCGCCGCCGCGTCTCAGCGATCGTCGCGCTCGCCGTCTGCGCCCTCGTGGCGACCGGTCCGGCCGCGGCCCAGGACCCCACGGCGACGACCGGGCTGCCGACCCCGGCGCCCACGACGACGCCTGCGCCGACGACCACCGAGGCGGCGCCGACCACGACCGAGGCGGCCCCGCCGGCCACCGCGCAGACGCCGGCCGCGCCCACGACGACGACCGAGGCCGGCGCGCCGGCCGCCGCCTCCGACGACGAGGACGGACCGTCGCCGCTGCTGGTGGGCGGCATCGTCCTCGGCGTGCTGGCGCTGCTGGTCCTGCTCGCGATCGGCCTCATCCGCCTGACCGCGTGGGAGCCGGCCTGGCTGCCGCGCGCGCGCCACGCGCTCGGCGAGGCCGCCTACCGCGGCGGCGCCACGTGGGACGAGTTCCGCGACTGGCTGCGCCCGCGCCGGGCGCGCTGACCGCGACCGCTCAGGCGCCCGCCAGGGCGTCGAGGTGGCGGCGCAGCAGCGCGCGCACGCGCCGGGGCGTCGTCGTGCTCGGGTCGACGACCGCGTGCATCGCCAGGCCGTCGACGAGCGCGTGCAGCCGCTCGGCCTCCGCCGCCACGCCGCGCCGCACCCCGAGCAGGCGCACGACGTCGGCGCACAGCCCGCGCAGGTCGGCGTGGGCGCGGTCGCGCAGCTCCTGCAGCGCGGGATCCACGAGCGCGCGGGCGGTGAACGCCAGCCACACCTCCATCTCCGCGCGGCGCTCGTCGTCGAGCGGGATCGTCTCCTCGAGGTAGGCGATCGCGCGGCGCGCCGGCGGGCCGGTCGGCCGCAGGGCCACGACCCGGTCGGTGACGCGCTGGACCACGAGCTCCATGGCGAAGGCGACGAGCTCGGACTGGGTCGTGAAGTAGTGGCGCAGCGAGCCGGCCGAGCAGCCCGCCTCGGCGGCGACGCGCCGCACCGACGCGCCCTCGATGCCCTCGCGCCGGACGACCCGCCACACCGCGTCGGCGATCTCCGCGCGGCGGGCGTCGTGGTCGACGATCTTGGGCATCGCGGACCGTATTTAGCACACCTGTGCTACAAAGGAACGGTGCTCCTCGCGCTGATCGCCGCCTGCGAGATCGCGTTCTGGGTCGTCCTGGGCGCGGGCCTGGCCAGCCGCTACCTGCTGCGCTGGCGACGGGTCAGCACCGTCCTGCTGCTCTGCGTGCCGCTCGTCGACCTCGTGCTGCTGGTGGCGACCGTGATCGACCTGTCCCGCGGCGCGACCGCCGGCTTCGCGCACGGCCTGGCCGCCGCCTACCTGGGCGTCTCGGTCGCGTTCGGCCCGAGCATGGTCCGCTGGGCCGACCAGCGCTTCGCGCACCGCTTCGCCGGCGGCCCGCCGCCGTGGCGCCCGCCGAAGCACGGCCGCGAGCGGGCCCGCTACGAGTGGCGCGAGTTCGGCAAGGCGCTGCTGGCGTGGGCGATCAGCTGCGGGCTGCTGGGCCTGGCGATCCTGCTCGTCGGCGACGCCGAGCGCACCGCGGCGCTGGAGGCGTGGATCGGCCGCCTCACGATCGTCGTCGCCATCTGGGCGATCTGGCCGGTGTCGCACACGCTGTGGCCGAGCCGCCCGAAGGCGGACGCGTCACCGGAGTCCTGAGGGCTCCGCGCGGCGTTCGAATGCAATTCGAATTGCAGTCGCGCAGGCTAAAATGTTCCGTGTTAGCGGGAACGATGTCGACGCGGGAGCAGGGCCCCGTGATTCGGTACCGGTCGCGACGGCGGTTCCGTCCGACCCAAGGAGGACGCTTCACGACCCCGTCTTCCCCATCACCGAAGACCTCCCCTCCCGGCTCCAGGAGGGGAAACCCCTGCATTCGTACCACTTTCCGGGAGGCAGCAGCATGACGGACCTCAGCGCGCAGACCCCACTCGCCGCCGACTTCAAGGCCAGCGAGGCGCTGCGTGTCCGGAGACTCTTCACGACTCCCGGCGTGCACCCGTTCGACACGGTCGAATGGGAGGTGCGCGACGCGCGCATCGGCCACGGCGACCGGGTCGCCTTCGAGCAGAAGGACGTCGAGTTCCCGGCCTCGTGGTCGCAGAACGCGACGAACATCGTCGCCCAGAAGTACTTCCGCGGCCAGCTCGGCTCGCCGACGCGCGAGCGCTCGGTCAAGCAGATGATCTCGCGCGTCGCGGGGACCATCGCCGACTGGGGCCGCGCCCGCGGCTACTTCGCGACCGTCGAGGACGGCGACGCCTTCGAGGCCGAGCTGACCTACATCCTGCTCCACCAGATGGCCGCGTTCAACAGCCCCGTCTGGTTCAACGTCGGCTTCGAGGAGCAGCCGCAGTGCTCGGCCTGCTTCATCCTCTCCGTCGACGACACGATGGAGTCGATCCTCGAGTGGAACACCAAGGAGGGCAAGATCTTCCGCGGCGGCTCCGGCTCGGGCATCAACCTGTCGAAGATCCGCGGGTCGATGGAGCCGCTCAGCAAGGGCGGCACGGCCTCCGGCCCGGTGTCGTTCATGCGCGGCGCCGACGCCTGGGCGGGCACGATCAAGTCGGGCGGCAAGACGCGTCGCGCGGCCAAGATGGTCGTGCTCGACGTCGACCACCCCGACATCGTCGACTTCATCGAGTGCAAGGCCAAGGAGGAGGAGAAGGCCGAGGCGCTCGCGCGCGCGGGCTTCGACATGTCGATCGACGGCGACGGCTTCACGTCGATCCAGTACCAGAACGCCAACAACTCGGTCCGTGTCACCGAGGAGTTCATGCAGGCCGTCGAGGACGACGGCGAGTGGCAGACGATCGCCCGCACCACCGGGGAGCCGGTCGAGACGCTGCGCGCCCGTGACGTGATGAACAAGATCGCCGAGGCGGCCTGGCGCTGCGCCGACCCGGGCGTCCAGTACGACACGACGATCAACCAGTGGCACACGTGCCCGAACTCGGGGCGCATCAACGCGAGCAACCCGTGCTCGGAGTACATGCACGTCGACGACTCCGCGTGCAACCTGGCGTCGCTGAACCTCATGAAGTTCCGCCGGCCGGACGGGACGTTCGACGTCGAGCGCTTCGAGCACGCCGTCGACATCGTGTTCCTGGCCCAGGAGATCATCGTCGGGCCGTCGAGCTATCCGACCGAGGAGATCGGCGAGAACGCGCGCGCGTTCCGTCAGCTCGGCCTCGGCTACGCGAACCTCGGCGCGTTCCTGATGAGCAACGGCATGCCGTACGACTCCGACGAGGGTCGCGGCACGGCGGCGGCGATCACCGCGCTGATGACCGGTCGCGCGTACCTGGGCTCGGCCCGGATCGCGGCGGCGATCGGCCCGTACGAGAAGTACGAGGAGAACCGCGAGCCGCACAACGCCGTGATGCGGATGCACCGCGACGCGTCGTACTCGATCCCCGACCGCTACTGCAACGACAGCGAGCTGCTGGCCGCGGCGCGCCAGTCGTGGGACGAGGCGGTCGCCGTCGGCGAGGTCCACGGCTACCGCAACGCGCAGGCGACGGTGCTCGCCCCCACCGGGACGATCTCCTTCCTGATGGACTGCGACACGACCGGCATCGAGCCGGACTTCTCGCTGGTCAAGTACAAGGAGCTCGTCGGCGGCGGGACGATGACGATCGTCAACCGCACGATCCCGATGGCGCTGCAGACGCTGGGCTACAGCGACGACCAGATCGAGCAGATCGAGGCCTACGTCAACGAGCACGGCACGATCGTCGACGCCCCGGGGCTGGACCCCGAGCACCTGTCGGTGTTCGACGTGGCCGTCGGGTCGCGCGCGATCTCGCACATGGGCCACATCAAGATGATGGGCGCGGTGCAGCCGTTCATCTCGGGCGCGATCTCCAAGACCGTGAACATGCCCAACGACGTGACGGCAGACGACATCGCCGACGCGTACGTGCAGGCGTGGAAGCTGGGCGTCAAGGCGCTGGCGATCTACCGCGACGGCTCCAAGACGGCGCAGGCGCTGCGCACCGACGCGCAGGCGTCCAAGGACGAGCCGGTCGTCGTCGAGGGCTACTCGCAGGAGGAGCTCGACCAGGCGGTGGCCGCCGCGGTGTCGAAGGTCCGCGCGGAGATGGGCCCGGCGCGGCGCAAGATGCCGCGCGAGCGCAAGTCGATCACGCACAAGTTCAACGTCGGCGGCCACGAGGGCTACATCACCGCCGGCATGTACGACGACGGGACCGTCGGCGAGATCTTCCTGACCGACATCGGCAAGGAGGGCTCGACGCTGCGGGGGATGATGAACTCCTTCGCGACGGCGATCTCGATCGCGCTGCAGTACGGCGTGCCGCTCGAGACGCTGGTCGAGAAGTTCGCCTACATGCGCTTCGAGCCGGAGGGGATCACCCAGAACCCGGAGATCCCGTTCGCGAAGTCGATGCCCGACTACATCATGCGCTGGCTGGCCTCGCGCTTCTGCGACGCCGACGTGCAGGAGGAGCTGGGCATCATGACCGACGCGGTCCGCGCCCGGAAGTCGGGCGAGGACGCGGCGACGAGCATCGCCTCCGACACCGCCGGCCCCGCGGCGGCCGCCGCCCCCGCGCCGGCCGAGCCCGCCGACCCGCCGGCGGCCGCCCAGCCCGCGGCCTCCGCGATGACCGACACGCCGCCGGTCGTCCCGGCCCGCCTGATGGGCCTCGACCTCGGCCCGGCGTGCAACCAGTGCGGCGGCATGATGCAGCGCACGGGCTCGTGCTACACGTGCTCGAGCTGCGGCAACAACACCGGCTGCGGCTGATCGCGGCAGCGGCACGAGACGTGACGCGAGGGGCGCCCGGCGGGCGCCCCTCGTCGTTGTGGGGAGAGCTCAGCTCCGCGCCGAGACGGCCGCGGCGCTCGCGCCGACGACCAGCCGCGACCCGATGTCGACAACGTAGATTTGCTGGGACCGACACCGCAGACCCTGTCAGGGGAGCCCGATGCCCAGCACCATCGACGTCAGCCCGGACGTCCGCGCCCGCCGGGAGAAGATCGTCTTCGACCACTTCGCCGGCATGGAGGAGACGGTCGCGGCGCCGGGTGTCCACCGTGGCTGACGTCTTCACCGGCGTGCTCGACGACCGCGCGCTTCGCGCATGAGGATCCACGCGCTGCAGACCGGGTCGGTCGTCCTGAAGGAGGCCTTCCTCCACCCGGCGCCGGGCGCGCGCGGCCGGCTCGGGCTGCTCCTCCCCGGGCCATGGGCCGAGCCCGTGCCGATCCACGCCTGGCTCATCGAGCACGACGGCCGGAGGATCCTCGTCGACGCCGGCGAGCGCGCGAGCGTCAAGGACCTGCCGTTCGCCCGGTACCAGGTGACGAGCGAGGACGAGCTCCCGCACGCGCTGCACCGCGCCGGCTTCGGCGTCGCCGACATCGACCTCGCCATCGTCACCCACCTCCACAGCGACCACGCCGACGGCGCGGTCTTCCTCGACGGGCCGGTCCTCGTCCACGCCGACGAGTGGGCCTACGCCCACAGCCGGGCCGGCCGCCTGGCCCAGCGGATCGCCCGCGCGCCGATCCCGGCCGACGTCGCGTTCGCGCCGGTCGCGCTCGACGGCGGCCCGTTCGGCGCGTTCGCCCGCCACCGCAGGCTCACCGACGACGGCCGCGTCGTCGCGGTCGCCACGCCCGGCCACACCCCCGGCCACCTCTCCGTCATCGCCATCGACGACGAGGGCCGGCACGTCCTGCTCGCCGGCGACGTGACCGACTCGCTCGAGCAGCTCCGCGCCCGCCGCCCGGACGCGGTCGCGCCCGACCGGGCGCAGCTCGTCGCCACGATCGACCGCGTCCTCGCCCACGCGCAGGAGCACCCGACGGTCTACGCGCCCGCCCACGACCGCGAGTCGACCGCCCGGATCGCGGGCGGCGAGACGCTCTGACCGCCGCGGGCCGCTCCGCGTCGAGCTAGATTCGGGCCGGGATGTCACCGTCCGACCCGATCGAGCCCGCGGCGCCCGCGACGGGCGGCGGCGGGCACGATCACGACCACGACGGGCACGATCACAGCCACGCGCCGTCGGCCGACGCGGACCGCCGGCTGCTGACGATCGCGCTGGCGATCATCGCCAGCTTCATGCTGGTCGAGGTCGTCGCCGGCCTGGTGGCGAACTCGGTCGCGCTGCTGTCGGACGCCGCGCACATGCTGACCGACGCCGGCTCGATCGCGCTCGCGCTCGTCGCCGCGCGGCTCGCGCTGCGGCCCGTGACCTCGACGTTCACGTTCGGCCTCCGGCGCGCGGAGGTCCTGTCGGCCCAGATCAACGGCATCAGCCTCGTCGTGCTCGCCGCGGTGCTGGGCGTCGAGTCGGTGCGGCGCCTGCTCGACCCCTCGGGCGTGGAGGGCGGCATCGTCATCGTCGTCGGCGTCTGCGGCGCGCTGGTCAACGTGGCGGCGGCGTGGACGCTGGCCAAGGCCGAGCGCCAGTCGCTGAACGTCGCCGGCGCGCGAGCGCACGTGCTGGCCGACCTCTACGGCTCGATCGCCGCGACGATCGGCGGCATCGCGGTCGTGACGCTCGGCTTCGAGCGCGCCGACCCGCTGGCGGCGATGGTCGTCGTCTGCGTGATGCTGCGCTCGGGCTGGCGGCTGATCCGCGACTCGGGGCGCGTCCTGCTCGAGGCCACGCCACGCGGGATGAGTTCGGCCGAGATCGGCCGCGCGATGAGCGAGCAGCCCGGGATCCGCGAGGTGCACGACCTCCACGTCTGGGAGGTCACGAGCGGCTTCCCCGCCCTCGCCGCGCACGTGCTCGTCGCCGAGGGCGACGACTGCCACCGCCGCCGCCGCGAGCTCCAGGCGATGCTGCGCGAGCGCTTCGGCATCGAGCACACCACGCTCCAGGTCGACCACGAGCGCACGCCCCAGACCGGCCTGCTGACCATCGCCGACCCGCGCGCGCCCGACGGCTGAGGCCGATTCCCGGCAGAGCCGCCGGCCAGCGTCTAGGGTGGCGCGATGCGGCTCGTGGGGAATTGGAACGGTCAGGCGGTCCCGGTGCGGTCCAGCCGCGGGGGCGTGCTCACCTTCGAGCGCTGGGAGGACAACGTGCTCGGGTCGCCGCCGTGGCCGGACTGGCTGGTGCGCCACGTCCGCGGCACCACCGCCCAGCCCGGGGACTTCGCCGAGGAGGACCGCGAGAAGCTCATGGCGAACCTGGGCGACCGCATCAGCACGTTCCAGTCGATCGACAGCGAGGACGCCGTCACGTACAGCTGGTTCGGCACCCTCGCGACCCAGCCGCCGGAGATCCGCCGCGCGGCGGTCCAGTGGCTCTACGACCGCGCCGGGATCGCCGCCACCGCGCAGGATCCCGGCATCGACCAGTGGGTCCGGGTCTTCCATCCGAACGCGGCCGAGAGCTCGCGGGGGCCCGAGCTCGACGTGCGGATCGACGATCCCGGCGCCGCCCTGATCTACGTCGAGGCGAAGTGGAGCGCCGACATCGGCACGGGCGAGGGCAGGGACGCCGAGGTCCACGACGACCAGATCGTCCTGCGGCGCGACTCCCTGCGCACGGACCCGGCGCTCCGGGGCGACGACCGCGCGTTCGCGGTCCTCATCGTGTCCGAGACCGAGCAGGACCTCGCGCGATGGGACGAGCCAGACGGTGACGCCCGTCCCGTCACGATCGCGCGGCTGAGCTGGGACGACCTGGCCGAGTGCCCGGCGCACCCGCTCGCCGAGGAGTTCGGGCGCTACGTCGCCCGCAAGCGCGTGCTCGCGCGCCGTGTCAAGCAGACTTGACACGCGCCCAGCGACGACCTAGCGTGTCAGAAGTCTCCTTGACTTCGCGCCACGAGGACTCGTCATGCACGCACAGGACCAGATCGGCAGCTACGACCGCGAGTCGCTGCGCCGCACGGCCGGGCTTGCCGGCTGGGCGATCGCCTGGGCGGGCACGCTGGCGCTGGCCCGGTTCGGCCCGGCGTCGCTGTGGGACTCGGAGGCGGTGAGCTGGGCCGCTGTCGCCCTCAACGTCGCCGTGGGCATCGGGTGGATCGTCGCCCACGTCCGCTTCCTGCGCAGCATCGACGAGCTGCATCGCAAGGTCGTGCTCGACGCGCTCGCGGTCACGTTCGGGGTGGGCTGGGTCGGCGGGCTCGCCTACGTCGTCGCCGAGAACGCCGACCTGGTCAGCGGCGACCTCCAGGTGTTCGTGGCGCTGCTGGGCGGCGTCTACGTGGTCGCGGTCGCCGGCGGCCTGCTGCGCTACCGGTGAGGAACCGCCTGAAGGACCTCCGGGCGCAGCGCGGCTGGACCCAGGCCGATCTCGCCGCGCGCGCCGGGGTGTCGAGGCAGACGATCAACTCGATCGAGAAGGGCAAGTTCGACCCGAGCCTTCCGCTCGCGTTCCGGCTCGCCCGCCTGTTCGACCTGGCGATCGAGGAGATCTTCGAGGACGACTGACGTCAGGCTTCTGCGGCCTGCACCCGCGAGCAGCTCACGTCCTTGCTGCCGCGCACGTAGCAGAGCTGCAGGTAGACGGTGGTGCCCTCCGCGATGGAGAGCGAGCGCGACGACTCGTACCCGGCGAACGTGTCGACCACCGAGGCCGTGCGCGGGCCGTCGGACGTCTCCCACCCGAGCCGGGCGCGGATGCCGTAGCCGTCCTTGAAGATGTCGCCGGCGACGATCGTGTCGCCGTCGGAGTCGAACCGGACGTAGCCGTACCTGGCGTCGATGCGCTCGTCGGAGCCGGCCGACGCCGCCGTGGCGAACACGCCGGACACGATCAGGCTCGTCGCACCGATCACGGCGACGAGCCGGGCCATGGTGCTGGGGACCATTCGTCCCACCTCCTCGGCATTGGAGAACAGCTGAGCGGGCGCGGACGGCCCGCTCGCTCGCGTGCCAAGTGGGGCAGTGTAGGAGCTCAGCCGCCGGCGTCGCGAACGCACCGGTAGCGCTCGAAGATCACCTTCGGCGGGAACGTCCGCGTCTCGACGAGCTCCAGCGGGATCGGCTCGGCGACCGGCGGGAAGTACGGCGTGCCGCCGCCCAGCACGATCGGGTAGCGGAACAGGCGCACCTCGTCGACGAGGCCCAGCTCGAGCGCCTGCGAGGCCAGCGTGGCGCCGCCGATCTCGACGTCCTTGTCGGTCGACTCGAGGACCGCGGCGATCTCCTCCTCCAGCGGTCCCTCCGCCAGCCGGGCGTTGCCCTGGACGCGGTCGAGCGTGCGGCTGAAGACGACCTTCGGCAGGGCGGCCCAGATGTCGGCGAACGTGATGCTGTCCGCGTCGTGGCGCATCGCCGGGTCCGTCTCCCAGACGAGCATCGTCTCGTAGAGCCGGCGGCCGAGCACGCACGCGCCGAGCTCGGCGACCTGCTCGGTGTGGAAGCGGAACAGCTCGTCGCTGGGCCCGCCCCAGCCGAAGTCGCCGTCGCGGTCGTTGATGAAGCCGTCGACGGACGTGCCCATGGAGATGATCAGCATGGCGTGCAGACCGCATACCCCGCCGGAACTCATCGGCGCGGCCCGATGCGTCACGATCGGCCGATGACCTGGACCGTCTACCTGTCCGGCGAGATCCACACCGACTGGCGCGAGCGCATCGAGCAGGGCGCCGAGGCGGCCGGTCTCGACGTGACGTTCACCGCGCCCGTGACCGACCACGCCGCCAGCGACGACTGCGGCGCGGCGATCCTCGGGGAGCCCGCCGAGCGCTTCTGGCGCGACCACCTCGGCGCCGGCGTCAACGCGATCCGCACGCGCACGCTGCTCGAGCGCGCCGACGTCGTCGTCGTGCGCTTCGGGGAGCAGTACCGCCAGTGGAACGCCGCCTTCGACGCCGGCATCGCCGCGGCGCTCGGCAAGCCGCTGATCACGCTGCACCCGCCCGAGCACGACCACGCGCTCAAGGAGGTCGACCGCGCGGCGCTCGCGGTCGCCCGCGAGCCCGCGCAGGTCGTCGACATCCTCCGCTACGTCACCACGGGCGCGCTGAACCGCTAGCTCTAGGCGGCAGGAGTCTTGTTACGTCCGGGCCTCCTCGGAGGCTGCGGGTTGCGACGCCAGCAACCTGTCCGAGGAGGTCCCGGAGTGACATTGCATCGCAACGCCAAGACGTGTCCGGCCAGTCGGCGGTT
>DATMSA010000021.1:0-32022 GCA_035565675.1 Capillimicrobium sp.
ATCTGCCTGCAGGGCGCGATCGGCCTGTGGCAGTACGAGGTCGGGGTGCCCGCCGAGCTCGTGTGGATCCACGTCGGCGTGGCCACGTTCACGTGGCTGGCGCTGCTGTGGGCGACCGCCGCGGCGGGCACGCTGACCCCCGCCACGGCCGCGGCCGTCCGGCCGGCTCAGCGCGCGGCGCCGGTGGACGAGCGCGTCCGGGCGTAGGTCGCCGAGCGCCGCGGGCGCCCGGGGAGAAGCCGGCGCCACGAGCTGCGCCGGCGGCTCCAGGTGCGCTCGCGCCGCCGCATCGACGACGCGTAGATGAAGGCGGGACGCTCCATCTGCACCCCTGAGCCGACCACGTCGGCCGCCGCCCCGTCAAGGGGGTCCGAGGCGAAGACCCCGCATCCTCCGCCGACTTGTTCGGCCGCCTACGCGGGCAGCGCGCGCAGGACCAGCAGCGCGATGTCGTCGCGCTGGGCCTCCTGGTCCTGGAAGCCGACGAGCGCCTCGACGACCGCGGTCGCGACCGCGCCCGCGGGCTGCCCCGCCGTGCCGGCGACGAGCTCGCGCAGCCGCCGCGCGCCGAAGCGGTCGTGCGGGCCGCGGATGTCGGTGACCCCGTCGGTGTAGAGCAGGACGTCGTCGCCCGGCTCGAGCCGCAGCGTCACGTCGCTCCAGTGGCCCTGCGGGAACGCGCCCAGCAGCGTGCCGGGGCGGCCGAGCTCGTCGACCGTCCCGTCCGGCCGGCTGCGCAGCGGAAGCGGATGCCCGGCGCAGGCCAGCGTCATCGCCACCCCGTCGCCCTCGCGCGGCTCGATGCGCGCGCACACGGCCGTGCACAGGCGCCGGCGGTCGTCGTCGTGGACGAGGATGTGGTTGAGGCGCTCGAGGATGCGGCTCGGCTCGCGCTCGTAGAACGAGGCGGTGCGGATCGTGTGGCGGGCCAGCGCGGTGATCGCCGCGGCCGCCGGGCCCTTGCCGGTGACGTCGCCCATCACGACCATCCACGCGCGCGGCTCCCCCGGCAGCTCGAACACGTCGTAGAAGTCGCCGCCGACGGTCTCGCCGCCGGCGGCCGCGCGGAAGCGCGCGGCCATCTCGAGGCCGGGCACCTCGGGCAGCATCGGCGGCAGCAGCGCCGCCTGCAGCGTCGAGGCGATGCCGGCGTGCTCGCGGTGCACGCGCGCGTGCTCGACGGCGATCCCGGCGCGGCGCCCGAGCTCCTCGGCCAGCAGCAGGTCGTCGGTCGTCAGCCGCCGCTGCGACTCGATCGTGCCCATCGTGATCGTGCCGATCGTCCGCCCGCCGGCGGTCATCGGCACGATCAGCACCGACCTCGCGCCGACGGCCCGCAGCGCCTCGAGCTGCTCGTCGTCGCCGGCCGCGACGCGCAGCAGCTCGTCGCTGATCTCCGGGTACAGCTCCGACGTGCCGGTGCGCATCACCTGGGGCGGGCCGATCGGCACGCCCGGCTGCTCGGCGCGCTCACGGATCACGAGCGTCGCGTCCTTCGTGCGCTCCGGCGCCCGGTCGGCGGTCGCCACCCGCCGCAGCACCCCGCGCTCGTCGGGCATGTCGACCGCGCACCAGTCCGCCAGCTCCGGGACGGCGGCGCGCGCGACCTCGCGCAGGGTCAGCTCGGGATCCAGCGACGCGGTCAGCAGCTTGCTGGCCTGCGCCAGGAACGTCTGCGCGAGCTCGCGCCGGCGCTGCTCGGTGATGTCCTCGATCACGTTCACCGCCATGCGCGCCCGCCCGTCGGGGCCGAGGACCGGAGTCGCCTTGTTCAGCCGCCACCAGCGCCGGCCGGTGGCGCGCTCGATCACCTGGACGACGAGCTGCGGGCTGCGCTCCCCGGCCAGCGCGCGCGGCCCGGGAAGCTGCTCGTAGGCCACCGGGTCGCCGTGCTCGTCGCGGATCTCCCAGCGGCCCAGGATCTCCTCCGGCGGCGCCGCCAGCATCGCCTCGACGCTGCCGTAGCCGCTGATCCGGGCGGCCGCCTCGTTGGCGTACAGCAGGCGCCCGTCGGGCCCCTGCACGGTGATCGCGTCGGCGAGCGCCCCGATGACGGCCTGCAGGTCGGAGGAGATCGCGCCCAGCTCGCGGCCCAGGCGCGCGTGGTCGATCGCCAGGCCGGCGCGCCGGGCGACGGCCGCGGCGACCTCGAGGTCGTCGCGCTCGTAGCGGCGCCCGCCGGCGAGCCGCACCAGCGCGAGCGTGCCGATCGTCCGCCCGCGCGCCGACAGCGGCACGACGATCAGCGACGCGTACCCGGCGCGGCGCATTGCCTCGAGGTGGGCGCTGCCGCTCGCCCAGCGCCGGAGCTGGTCCTCGCCGGTGACGTGCTCCAGCAGCGGCTCGCCCGTACGGATGATCACGGCGACGGGATGGTCGCTGTCCATCTGGACGGGGTTGCGCCGGCGGGCGTCGCGCAGACGCGCGGCGACCGCGGGGTCCTTGGAGGCGGCGCCGCCGAGGACGAGCCGGCCGTCCGGGGTCATCAGGTCGACGGCGCACAGGTCGGCGAGCGTCGGCACCGGCAGCGCCGCCACCGCCTCGAGGTTGGCCATCGGGTCGGCGCCGCTCTCGAACAGGGCGCTGGCGCGGGCCAGCAGGTCGGCGCGGGCGAGCGTGCGCTCGGCCTGCTCGCGGGCGTGGCGGTGGCGCTCCCGCGAGCCGGCGACCGCTGCGGCCAGCCCCGCGCCGACCGCCACCGTGGTGATCGCGACGAGGTGGTTGGCGGTCGAGACCTCCTCAGCCACCAGGCCCAGCACGACCGCGCCGAGCACCGACAGCACCCCGATCGTGGTGGTGCCGCGCGCGCCGGCCGTGGCGGCGGCGACCAGCGGCCCGACGACGAGCAGGGGGACGAGCGCCGTCGTCCCGCCGATCGCGACGTCGAGCACGACGAGCGCCAGGGTGACCGCCAGCGCCGGCGCGATGGTGCGCACGCTCCGGAGCATCCGCGCGCGACTCTATCCGGGCGCGCGCGGAGCCCGGACGGGAGTACGAGTCCGCGACCGGGTGATCGCGGACCCAGCCGGGATCGGCGGATCGGTCAGGCCGGCTTCACGGCCTGGATCGAGACGCTCACGACCCCGTAGATGGCGACGGCCTCCAGCGCGCGCTGGGAGACGAAGCGGTAGTTGGGGTTGAGCCGGACGGCCTCGACGCTGAGGCCGGCGTCGCGGATGTGCTCGACGTAGCGCTCCAGCGGGACGGAGCCGGCGATGCAGGCCGCCCAGAGCTGCGTGTTGGCGCGGGTGCGCGGGCGCAGCTCGCGGGCGCTGACGATGTCGGCGATCGCCAGGCGCCCGCCGGGCCGCAGCGCGTCGGCGGCGGCGGCGAACGCGCGCGCCTTGTCGGGCACGAGGTTGAGCACGCCGTTGGAGATCACCGCGTCGAAGCTCTCGGGCTCGACCGGCGGCTCCTCGACGTAGGCGTGCAGGAAGCACACGTGCTGCAGGCCGGCGACGTCGCGCAGCGTGCGCGCCTTGCCGAGCTGCTCCTCCGTCATGTCGACGCCGACGACCGCGCCGCTCGGGCCGACCAGGTGCCCGGCCACGAACGCGTCGGTGCCGGCGCCGCTGCCCAGGTCCAGCACGCGGTCCCCGGGGCCGATCTGGGCGAGGTCGAGCATGTGGCCGACGCCCGCGTACGAGGCGAGCGCCTCCGCCGGCACGGCGTCCAGCCACTCCGGCGGATAGCCGAGGCGCTTGGCCAGCGCGCGGCCCATCTCGAAGTGGAAGTCGCCGCCCGGGTCGCGGGCGACGTCGCGGTACATGGCGCGGATCTGACGGCGGACCTCGTCCAGGTCCACGTCCACGGCGGCAGTGGCGATCATGGTGGCTCCAGTTCGGTCGGGTGAGCTGTTGGCGTGCACCCTCCGCGACGGGCCTTCCCACGACCTTCCCGGCCAGGGAAGGCCGCAGGAAGGCGCCTGCGCGAGCCTGCGCGGCGATGTCCCCGACCGTCCCGCCCGCCCGCCGCGTCCTGGCGACGCTGCTCTTCACCGACGTCGTCGGCTCCACCGAGCGCGCCGCCGCGCTGGGCGACGAGCGCTGGCACGCGCTCCTGGCCCGCCACGACGCCGCGCTGCGCCGTGCGGTCGACGCGCACGGCGGCCGCCTCGTCAACCAGTTCGGCGACGGCGCGCTGGCGCTGATGCCCGGCCCGTCCGACGCGGTCGGCGCCGCCGAGGCGCTGCGCGCCGACGTCGCCGCGGCCGGGCTGGAGGTGCGGGCGGGCGTCCACGCCGGGGAGTGCCTGCTCGCGGGCGGCGACGTGCGCGGCCTGGCCGTCCACGTCGCCGCCCGGGTCGCCGCGCTCGCGCAGCCGGGCGAGGTCCTGGTCTCGCGCACCGTGGCCGACCTGCTGCTCGGCTCCGGGCGGCGCCTGGAGGACCGCGGCGAGCACGCGCTGCGCGGCGTCCCGGGCCGCTGGCGCCTGCACGCGCCCGCCACCGCGCCGGTCGTCCGGGCGCCGCGGTTGTCGGTCGCGGCATGACGCGGCAGACTCGCGCCGTGCATCGCCTGGACGTCCACGTGCTCGGCGGCTTCGCGGTGGCGGTCGACGGCGTCGCGGTCCCGCCCGCGAGCTGGCCGCAGCGGCGCGCCGCCGACCTCGTCAAGCTGCTCGCGCTGGAGCCCGGCCACCGGCTGCCGCGCGACCGGGTGCTCGACGCGCTGTGGCCGCATCTGGCGCCCGAGGCCGCCGCGGCCGCCCTGCACAAGGCCGCCCACTACGCGCGCCGGGCGCTGGGCGAGCGCGACGCGGTCGTCGTCGCCGGCGGCGTGGTCGCGCTCGCGCCCGGCGCCGAGGTGCGCACCGACTGGGAGCGCTTCGAGGCCGACCCCGCCGCGCCCTACGACGGCGAGCTGCTGCCCGACGACCGCTACGAGGAGTGGACGACCGCGCCGCGCGAGCGGCTGCGGGCGCTGCACCGCGAGCGGCTGCGCGAGCAGGGGCGCTGGGAGGAGCTGGCGCGGATCGACCCCGCCGACGAGGAGGCCGCGCGGGCGCTGATGCGCGCCGCCGCCGCGATCGGCGACCGCACCGGCGCGGTCCGCCGCTTCCGCGCGCTGCAGTCCGAGCTGGCCGCGCTCGGCGTGCAGCCGTCGGCGGCCACGCGGCGCCTGTTCGCCGAGGTCTCGCGCGGGCCGGCCGTGCAGGCGCCGCTGGGGGCGCTCGAGCCGCTGGCGCGGCGCGCGCCGGAGCTGGCGCTCGCCGTCGACGCGCTCGAGGCCGCCGAGCGCGGCCGCGGCGGGATGCTGCTCCTGACCGGCGAGGCGGGCAGCGGCAAGACCGCGCTGGCCGAGGCGATCCTCGCGCAGGCCGCCCAGCGCCGCTGGCACACGCTGCGCGGCAGCACCGGCGACCTCGCCCCGGGCCGGCTCGGGGTGGTGCGCGAGGCGGCGGCGCCGCTCATCTCCGAGCGGCCCGACCTGATGGCCAACCTCACGCCGGCCCAGGCTGCCGAGCTCGGCGCCGGCGCGCCGGGCGCGCCCGCGCTCGCCGAGCTGCTGGCGTGCGCGGCGACCGAGCGCGGCTGCGCCGTGCTCCTCGACGACCTGCACGTCGCCGACGAGGGCACGGTCGACCTGCTCGCCGCGCTGGCGCGGGCGGCCGCGTCGCGGCGGATGCTCGTCGTCGCCTGCTGGCAGCCGTCGCAGGCCCGCGCCCAGCTCCAGCGCACGGGCGCCGCGCTCGTCGCGCGCCGGCTGGCGACCCCGGTCGCGCTGGAGCCGCTGGAGGCCGTCGTCGCCGGGCCCACCCGCTACGCCACCACGAGCGACGGCGCCCGGATCGCCTACCAGGTGCACGGCGACGGACCGCTGGACGTCGTGTTCGTACCCGGCTGGGTGTCCAACGTCGAGCACTACTGGGAGATGCCGTCCGCCCGGCGCCTGTTCGGCCGCCTGGCCCAGCGCGCGCGGCTCATCGTGTGGGACAAGCGCGGCACCGGCCTGTCGGACCCGGTCGCCAGCCCGCCGACGCTGGAGGAGCGGATGCTCGACGTGTCGGCGGTGATGGCCGCCGCCGGCAGCGAGCGCGCGGTCCTGTTCGGCGTGTCGGAGGGCGGCCCGATGAGCCTGCGCTTCGCCGCCGAGCGGCCCGACGCGGTCGCGGGCCTCGTGCTGCTGGCCACCGCGCCGCGCTTCTACGCGGCCGACGACTACCCGGCCGGGTGGGTGCCGGCGATCGCCGACCGCTACGCGGCCGAGATGTTCGAGCACTGGGGCACCGGCGCGCTGCTGGAGGTCTTCGCCCGCGACCTCGCCCACGACCCGCTCAGCCGCGAGCTGTTCGCGCGCTACCAGCGGGCGGGGGCGAGCCCGGCGATGGGGCGGGCGATGGTGGAGGCGATGCGCGACATCGACGTGCGCCCGCTGCTGGGCGCCATCCGCGCGCCGACGCTCGTCCTGCACCGCACCGGCGACCGCATGATCCCCGTCGAGGGCGGACGGCTGATCGCGCGCGAGGTGCCCGACGCGCTGCTCGTCGAGCTGCCGGGCCGCAACCACTTCCCGTTCCTCGGCGACGTCGAGCCGGTGCTCGACGAGATCGAGCCGTTCCTGGAGCGGCTCGAGGCCGGCGCCGGACGGTGAGCGGCCGCCTCAGGCGGCGACCGCGGCGCGCCCGGCGCCGGCGATGAGCCCGGCCAGGTGCGCGGCGTCCGCGCCGACCCCGCCGATCATGTGCGACGTGCGGCGATGCTGGAACGGCAGCCCCAGCGCCATCAGCCCGGGGACCGGCGTCACGCCGCGGCGGTGGCGCAGCTCGCCGTCGGGGCCGACGGCGTCGGCCGGCAGCCAGTCGTAGCGGCGCGCGAACCCGGTCGCCCACAGGATCGTCGAGATCCCGGCGGCCGGCAGGTCCAGCGCGCACACGCCGGGCCCGAGGTCCAGCGGCGCCGGGACGGGCGCGGCGTCGAAGGCGAGGCTGGCGGCCTGCGCGTGCGCGCGCACGTGCGCGGCCTCGAAGCGCTCCAGCAGGCGGCGCATGCGGGCGTCGGCGGCGTCCGCGATCGCGCCCAGGTCGCCGCCGAAGCGAGCGGTGGTGCCCTCCCAGCCGACCAGGCGCCCGGCCAGCAGCACGCCGGCCCGGGCCAGTACGCCGAGGTCGAGCTCCTCGCCGCCGCGGGCGCCGGTCAGCACCAGGCTCGCCGCGCGCCGCGCGGCGACCGGGTCGTCGACCTCGTCGATCGTGCGGTCCAGCTCGCCGATGCGCCGCAGCCAGCACCACGCGTCCGCGCCGCGGTGGCGGCGCACCATGCGCGCGTGGCGCCCCGCGGCGAGCACGACGGGCCGGCCGGCGCGGCGCAGCTCGAGCGCGAGCTGCTGGCCGGTGGGCCCGGCGCCGACCACGAGCACGCCGCCGGGCGGCAGCGCGTCGGGCGTCGTGTAGGCCGCGGCGTGAAGCTGCGCGACCGACGACGGCGCGCCGGCCGCGACGGGCGGCATCCGCGGGACGTCGGCGGCGCCGGTGGCCACGACGACGTTGCGGGCCCGCCAGGTGCCGCTGTCGGCGGCGACGAGCAGGCCCCGGCGGCCGCGGCGCACGTCGAGCACGCGGGTGCGCTCCAGCACCGGCGCGCTCCCGGCGGCGGCGTAGGCCTCCAGGCGGGCGATCAGCGCGTCGCGGGTCAGGAACCCGTCGGGGTCGCCGGTCGGCGCGTCGCCGGGCAGGCGGTTCATCCAGTTGGGGGTGAGCAGCGTCAGCGACGGCCAGCGGTCGCGCCACCGCTGGGCGACGCGACCGCGCTCGAGGAGCACGTGCTCCACGCCGGCGGCGCTCAGCGCGCGGCTGAGCGCCAGTCCGGCCTGGCCGGCGCCGACGATCAGGGTGTCGACGCGGGGCATGTCAGGGGGCCACCTCGATCCCCACCGGCACGCCGTTGGTGACCATGTCGAAGACGGCCGAGCGCTGCTGCGCGCGGGCGACCAGCGCGACCAGCGTCTCCTTGGGGGCGTCGCCCTCGACGCGGAACGTCACGCGGATGCGCTCGAACCCGTTGCGGTGCTCGTCGGACAGGCCCAGCGCGCCCTGGACGTCCATCTCGCCCTCGAGCGTCGACTCGACCCGCGTCAGGCGCACGCCGCGCGCGGAGGCGATGTAGACGAGCGTGGTCGTCAGGCACGCGGCCAGCGCGTGCAGCAGGTACTCGGCCGGGTTGGGGCCGGTGTCGGTCCCGAGCAGGATGGCCGGCTCGCCCGCGTCGACGGCGAACGGATGCTCGCGCGAGGTGTCCTCGCCGCCCGCGGCGTAGAAGTCCTTGATCGTCGAGCGGTTGTGCGCGCCGCCCAGCCACTCGTTGCGGGCGCGGAACGTGAACTTCGCGAGCTCCGGGCGCTCCTTGAGGAGGTCGAGCGTCCCGAAGAGCTGCTCGGTGTCGACGCCGTTGCGGACGGTCTCCTGGACCTGGGTCATGTGAGGCTCCTTGGCTCCGCGGGCGCGGTGGGCGCCCGCCGTGGTGGTCGTGACGGCGGGGACCTTCTCGGAGCGCCCTTCCCGGAACCTTCCGAACCGCGTTCGAGGCCGAAGAACATCGTTCCCAGCGGGGGTCCGCGGTCTGGGAGGATCGGCCCATGAAGCTGGAGGTGCGGCTGCTGGGGGCCTTCGAGGTGCGCGTCGACGGGCGCGCCCTGCCGCCCGACGCCTTCGAGCAGCGCCGCGCCGCGGACCTCGTCAAGCTGCTCGCGCTCGCCCACGGCCACCGGCTGGCCCGCGACGAGGTCGTCGAGCAGCTCTGGCCGCACCTCGCGCCCGAGGCGGGCGTCGCCAACCTGCACAAGGCCGCCCACTACGCGCGCCGCGCGCTGGGCGCCCGCGACGCGGTGGTCCTGCGCCAGGGGATGGTCGAGCTGGCGCCCGGGGGCACGGTGGGCACCGACGTCGAGCGCTTCGAGGCCGGCGACGACGACGCCTACGGCGGGGAGCTGCTGCCCGACGACCGCTACGAGGCGTGGACGGCGGCCGCGCGCGAGCGCGTGCGCGAGCGGCGGCTGCAGACGCTGCGCGCCGGCGGGCGCTGGCACGACGTCCTCGCCGAGGACCCCGCCGACGAGGAGGCCCATCGCGCGCTGATGCGCGCCGAGCTGGAGGCCGGCAACCGCCAGGGCGCGGCCCGCCGCTTCCAGATCCTGCGCGACGAGCTCGGCCGGCTGGGCCTGCAGCCCGACCCCGAGACGGTGGCGCTGTACGAGGAGGCCGCCCGCGGCGACGTCGTGCACGCGCCGCGCGCGCTGACCGGGCCGGTCGCCGGCCGCCGCGAGGAGCTGGCCGAGGCGGTGCGGGCGCTGCGGCTGGCCGCCGAGGGCCGCGGCTCCACGCTCGTGATCGCCGGCGAGGCCGGCATGGGCAAGACGCGGCTCGTCGAGGCGCTCCTGCAGGGCGCCGAGCGCCGCGGCCTGCACACGCTGCGCGGCGCCGGGCGCGACGCCGAGGGCGCGCCGCCCTACGGCCCGCTCGTCGAGGCGCTCGACCCGCTGCTGCGCCGCCGGCCCGACCTGCTCGAGCGCCTCGGCGACGGCTCGCGCCGCGCGCTGGCGCTGCTGACGCCGGCCGCCGGGCACGCCGAGGGCGACGCGGCGTCCGAGCGCCACCGGCTGCTGGCGGCGATCGGCCACCTGCTCGACGAGGCGGCCCGCGAGCGCGGCGTCGTGCTCGCGCTCGAGGACCTGCACGCGGCCGACGAGGCGACCTTGCGGCTCGTGGACTACCTCAGCGGCGCCGCCCGCGCCACCCCGCTGATCGTCGTCGCCACGCTGCGCCCCGCGCCGGCCGACTCGCCGCCCGACCGGCTGGTGCGCGGCCTCTCGGATCGCCGCGCCGCCGTCGTGATGCGCCTGGGCCCGCTCGACGACGACGCCGTCCGCGAGATCGGCGAGCGCGCGGCCCGCGCGCCGCTCGATCCCGCCGCGGCCGACGCGCTCGTCGTGGCCGCCGCCGGCAACCCGTTCTACGCCCAGGAGCTGGGAGCGACGGCCACGCCCGGCGGCGGCGACGTGCGCGTGCCGCCGCGCCTGGCCGACCTCCTCGACGCGCGCCTGGACCGCCTGGGCCCGGAGCCCGACGGCGTGCTCGCGGCGCTCGTCGTGCTCGACGACGGCGCCGACCCGGCCGCGCTCGCCGCCGCGGCGGGCGTCGACGTCGCCGCCGTCGACGCCGTGCTCGAGCGGGCGGCCGCCGCGGGCGTGCTGGGCGCCGACGACGGCGGCTGGCGCTTCCGCCATCCGCTGCTGCGCGAGGCGGCGGGCGCGCGGGTCCCCGAGGCGCTGCAGGTCGCCGCGCACGGCCGCGTCGCCGACTGGCTGGCCGCCCACGGCGGCGCGCCCGAGCGCGTCGCCCATCACCTGGTCGCCGCCGGCCGCGGGGAGGAGGCGGTCGCGCCGCTGGAGGCGGCCGCGCGCCGCGCCGCGCAGGTCGGCGCCTACGGCGACGGGCGCCGGTGGGTCGAGCTGGCGCTGCGCCACGCGCCCGACGAGCGGCGGCCGGCGCTCTACGCGCTGCTGGGCGACCTGCGCTTCGCCACCGGCGACCGCGCCGCGATCGCCGCCTACGCGACCGCGGTCCGGCGGGCCACGCCGTCGGAGGCCATCGACCTGCGCATCAAGCAGGCGCAGGCGCTGCTCGCGCTCGGCGACGTGGAGGGCGCGCACACGACGCTCGTCGACCTGCCCGAGGGCGCCCCGCGGCAGCAGGCGCACGCCGCCGTCGCCCGCGGCGTGCTGGCCTGGTACCGCGGCGACATGGACGAGGCCGCCCGCCAGGTCGAGACCGCCGAGCGGCTCGCGGGCGACGACGACGTCGAGGACCTCGTCGACCTGCGCGCGATGGTCGCGCACGCGCAGGGCCGCTGGGAGCCGCACGCGCTGCTGGAGCTGACCGGCGCCTGGCAGGTCCCCCACCTCGCCGGGCGCGTGTCGGACGCGTACCTGTGCGTGACGCAGTACGCGCTGCAGGCGACCGAGCCCTACGAGCGGCTGCTGGCCTTCGCGCGCGACCTGCGAGAGCAGGCCCGCCGCGCCGGCGCGCGGCGCGGCGAGGCGTTCGGGGCCACGCTGCTGGGCGAGGCGCTCCTGCTGGCCGGCGACGCGGACGGCGCGCGCCGGCAGCTCGCCGACGCGGTGCGGCTCAACCGCGAGGTCGGCGCGGTCGGGGGCGAGGCGCTCGCGCGCGCCCGCATGGCCGAGGCGCTGGCGGTCGCCGGCGATGAGGTCGGCAGCGCGGCGCACGTCGACGAGGCGATCGAGCTGGCGCACGCGTCGACGATCGCCCACCACCTGCTGTTCATCGTCTACGCCGCCCAGATCCGCCTGCGCCATGCCGACCCGGCGGCGGCGCTGGCCGCCGTCGACGTCGCCGAGGTCGTGCTCGAGGACCAGGGCGGCTGCCGCTTCTGCCCCATCGGCTACCAGCTCGCGGCCGCGTGGGCCTGTGCCCGCGCCGGCGAGCCGGGCCGTGGTCGCGAGCTGCTGGACCGCGCCATCGAGGGGACCCGGCTGTGGCCGCCGGGCCTGTGGTCGGCGCCGATCTGCGAGGCGCGCGGCGAGCTGGCCGCCGCCGACGGCGACGGCGCCCAGGCCGTGGTGCAGATGCGCCGGGCCGCCGACGTGTACGCGTCGGCCGGCCAGCGCCTGCACGCGACGCGCGTGACGGCGCGGCTGGCCGACATCGGCGGCGCCGCGGCGCCGGCGTAGCGCCCCGGACATGCGAGCGGCCGGAGCCCGAGGGCCCCGGCCGCTGCCTCCCGCGACAGGAGGGGGTGGGAGGAGAGGGTCGCGGGTCGCTCTAGCCGCGGTGGGCGACCGGCGCGGGCTCGAGCGCGATCTCGAGCACCTCGTCGATCGACATCACCGGGTGGAACGTCATCTGCGCGCGCACGTCCTCGGGCACGTCGTCGAGGTCCTGGCGGTTGCGCTCCGGCAGGATCACGTCGGTGAGCCCGGCCGCGTGCGCGGCCAGCACCTTCTGCTTGAGGCCGCCGATCGGCAGCACGCGGCCCTGCAGCGTGACCTCGCCGGTCATGCCGACCGTGTGCCTCACCGGGCGCCCGGACAGCAGCGACGCCAGCGCGGTGACCATCGTGATGCCCGCCGACGGGCCGTCCTTGGGGATCGCCCCGGCCGGCACGTGGACGTGGAACTCGCGGTCCTCGAAGGCGTGCGGGTCGATGCCCAGCTCCACCGCGTGGCCGCGGACGTAGCTGAGGGCGATCTTCGCCGACTCCTTCATCACGTCGCCGAGCTGGCCGGTCAGCGTCAGGCCGCCGTTCTTGCCGTCCATCGAGGTGGCCTCGACGAACAGCACGTCGCCGCCGACGCCGGTCACCGCCAGGCCGGTGGCCACGCCGGGCACGGCCGTGCGGATCGCCGCCTCCTGGAACACCTTCTGGCGCCCCAGGGCGTCGCGCACCGCGTCGACGTCGACGGTCACCGGGGGCTGCACCTCGCCCGCGGCGATCTTCGTCGCGGTCTTGCGCAGGACGGTGCCCAGCTCGCGCTCGAGCTGGCGGACGCCGGCCTCGCGGGTGTACTCGCGCACGATCAGCTCGAGCACGTCGTCGGCGATCTCGACCTCGTCCTCGCGCAGGCCGTTGCGCTCCCGCTGGCGCGGCCACAGGTAGCCGCGGGCGATCGCCGTCTTCTCGGCCACCGTGTAGCCGTCGAAGCGGATGACCTCCATGCGGTCCAGCAGCGGGCCGGGGATCGTCTCGGCGCTGTTGGCGGTGGCGATGAACACGACCTGGGACAGGTCGAGCTCCACGTCCAGGTAGTGGTCGCGGAACGTCGAGTTCTGCGCCGGGTCCAGGACCTCCAGCAGGGCCGCGCTCGGGTCGCCGCGCCAGTCGGCGCCGACCTTGTCGACCTCGTCGAGGAGGATCACCGGGTTCATCGTGCCGGCGTCGCGCAGGGCGCGGACCAGGCGGCCGGGCAGCGCGCCGATGTAGGTGCGCCGGTGGCCGCGGATCTCGGCCTCGTCGCGCACGCCGCCCAGCGACATGCGCACGAACTCGCGGCCCATCGCGCGGGCGATCGACTCGCCGATGCTCGTCTTGCCGGTGCCGGGCGGGCCGATCAGCGTGAGGATCGCCCCCGCTCGCTTGTCGGCCTCGATGCCCCGCTCCTGCCTGAGCTTGCGCACGGCGACGTACTCGACGATGCGGTCCTTGACGTCCTCGAGGCCGGCGTGGTCGGCGTCGAGCACCTCGCGGGTGTGCACGGGGTCGAGCTTCTCCTCGGAGCGCTTGCTCCAGGGGACCGCGATCAGCCAGTCCAGGTAGGTGCGGATCGTCTGCGACTCGGCCGACTGGTCGCCGGAGCGCTCGAAGCGGGCGAGCTCGCGCTCGGCCTGCTCGCGCACCTCGTCGGGCATGCCGGCCTCCTCGATCTTGCGCCGGTACTCGTCGACGATCGAGCCGTCGTCCTCGCCGAGCTCCTTGCGGATCGACTCCATCTGGCGGCGCAGGAAGTACTCGCGCTGCTGCTTCTGGGCGCCGGACTCGACGTCCTCGCGGATGCGCCGGCGCACCTGCAGCTCGGCCAGCCGGTCGCGCTGCAGCCCGACGGCCATCTCCAGGCGCTCGGTCACGTCGAGCGTCTCCAGCAGCCGGACCTTGTCGTCGAACGACAGGTCGGGCGAGTAGCCGGAGGCGTCGGCCAGGGCGCCGGGCTCGGTGATCGCGCGCAGGAACGAGGCGACGCGGCCGTCGTCGCCGCGCAGCTCGAGGATCTCGTCGTAGATCGCGCGCAGCTCGCGCTCGAGCTCGCGCGTGCGCCCGTCGACGGGGACGTCGTCGGGGGATTCGGTCACCTCGACGCGGAGGCGGCCGCGGGAATCGGTGTGAGCGGCTCCGGCGACGCCCCGGGCGACGCCCTCCAGCGACGCGCCGCGCAGCCCGCCGGGCAGGCGGACGCGCTCGGCGACGCGGGCGATGGTGCCGACCGACGCGAAGCTGCCCTCGTGACGGGGCACGAGGAGCACACGCTCCTCGTCGCCGACGTCGACCGGCAGGGTCACGTCCATGGTCGGGAAGACGACGGTGTCCTCCAGGGGCACGAGCAGGAGCGTGGTGGTGACTTCGGGCACTGGTCAGTCCAAACTGTTGAGGTTGTGAACCTTTGCTTGTGCATGGTAGCGCAGGATCTGCGCGCAGTCCACTGAGATATGCGCAGAGGCGTAGGCTGAACGCATGTCGCCGCGCCAGGCGCGCCTCACCGTCGTCGCGGCGGTGCTCGGGTCGATCACCGTCTTCGTGGACGCCACGGTCGTCAACGTCGCGCTCCCGGCGATCTCCGACGACCTCGGCGGCGGCCTGGCCGGGCAGCAGTGGCTGAGCGGCGCCTACCTGCTCACGCTGGGGTCGCTGCTGCTCGTCGGCGGGTCGCTGGGCGACCGCTACGGGCGGCGCGCGATGTTCATGGCGGGCCTGGCCGCGTTCGCGGTTACGTCGCTGCTGTGCGCGGCCGCGCCGACGGTCGAGACGCTCGTCGCCGCCCGCGCGCTGCAGGGCGCCGCGGGCGCGCTGCTCGTGCCCAACACGCTCGGGCTCATCGTCGCCCGCTTCCCCACCGACGCGCGCGGCGCCGCCATCGGGTCGTGGACGGCGTGGTCGGGCATCGCGATGATCGCCGGGCCGCTCGTCGGCGGCGTGCTCGTCGACGCGGTCTCGTGGCGGTGGGTGTTCGCGATCAACGTCGTGCCCGTCGTCGCGGCGCTGGTCGTCGTCGCGCGGGTGGACCGCGAGCACGACGGCGGCGGGACCGGCCGCATCGACCTCGTCGGCGCCCTGCTCGGCACGCTCGGCCTCGCCGGGCCGGTGTTCGCGCTCATCGAGCAGCCGTCGCGGGGGTGGGGCGACCCGCTGATCCTGGGGACGCTGATCGGCGGCCTGGCGCTGCTGGCCGCGTTCGTCGCCGTCGAGCGCCGCCTGCGCCACCCGATGCTGCCGCTCGGGCTGTTCGCGCAGCGCAACTTCGCGGTCGGCAACGCCTCGACGCTCGCGGTCTACGGCGGCCTGGGCGCCGTGCCGTTCTTCCTCGTCCTCTACCTGCAGCAGGTCGCCGGCTACTCCGCGCTGGAGGCGGGGCTGGCGTCGATGCCGGTGACGCTGCTGATGTTCGCGCTGTCGCGGCGCTTCGGCGCCCTCGCCGACCGCATCGGGCCGCGGGTGTTCATGGGCACCGGGCCGCTCGTCGCCGGCGCCGGGATCGCGCTGTTCGCGCGCATCGACCCCGAGGGCCGCTACCTCGCCGACGTGCTGCCCGCCGTGCTGCTGTTCGGCCTCGGCCTGTCGCTCACCGTCGCGCCGCTCACCGCGACCGTCCTCGGCGGCGTCGACGAGCGCAACGCCGGGATGGCGTCGGCGATCAACAACGCGGTCGCGCGCATCGGCTCGCTGCTGGCGGTCGCGGCGATCGGCGCGCTCGTGGCCGAGCGGCTGGGCGGCGGCGACCCGTCGTTCGCCACCGTCGGAGCGCAGGACGCGACCGACGCGTTCCGCTTCGCGATGCTCGTCACCGGGGCGCTGGTCGCCGTCGGCGGGCTGCTCAGCGCGGCGGGCATCGAGAACCCGCGCCGCGACGTGCCGTGCGCGGAGCACGCCCCCGGGGCCACCGTCGGACCGACGGTCGCGCGCGAGCGCGCGTAGGCGCCAGGCTGGGCCCACGGCTCACGTCGGCCCCGCCGGGGCCCGATACTGGACGGGGATGTTCCGGATCGCCCTCGTCGTCTGCCTGCTCGCCGGCGCCCTTGCGGCCGCCGCGCCCGCGCACGCGCGCCTGCCGTGGCCCGCGACGACGCTGCAGCTCGGGCTCGACGACGAGGAGGGCGGCGCGGCGGCGCTGCGCGAGAGCGCGCCGTTCGGCCTGCGCTACCACTACCTGGCCGGCGGCGTGAACACCGGGGGCGGATGGGCGACCTGGGCGACCGGGGGCGGCAGCTTCGTCACCGGCTTCGTCGAGGACTCGGTCGCCAACGGGATGGTGCCGGTGTTCAGCTACTACCAGCTCCGTCAGAGCCGGCCGGGCGCGTCGCGCGGCGACGAGCGCCAGGCGATCGTGACCAACCTCGCCGACCGCGCCACGATGCGCGCCTGGTTCGAGGACGTCCGCCTGTTCTTCGAGCGCGCGGGCGCCACCGGGCAGCCCGTCGTGCTGCAGGTCGAGCCCGACCTGTGGGGCTACGTCCAGCAGACCGGCGGCGACGACGCGGGCGACGTGCCCGCGCAGGTGGCGGCGACCGGGCTGCCGGAGCTCGCCGGGCTGCCCGACACCGCCGCCGGCGTGGCTCGGGCGGTCAAGCGGCTGCGCGACCGCAACGCGCCGAAGGTGCTGCTCGGCTACCCGCTGTCGATCTGGGGCACCGGCAAGGACATCGCGATCTCCAACGAGGACGACGCGTCCGTCGACCACCTCTCGCACCGGTCCGTGCGCTTCCTGCGCTCGCTGCGCACCTCGTTCGACGTGCTGTTCTCCGAGGTCGCCGACCGCGACAGCGGCTACGCGGTCAAGCGCGACGGGCGCGACCCGTCCGAGGCGTGGTGGGACGCCCACGACTTCCGGCGCTTCGGCCGCTACATCGCCAACGTCCACCGTGCGACGCGGCTGCCCGTCGTCGTGTGGCAGATCCCGCTCGGCAACACGCTGTACCGCGCGATCGACGACACGCCCCACCACTACGCCGACAACCGCGTCCAGTGGCTGCTGGGCGGCGGCACGCGCCAGCACCTGCGCGAGTGGGTGCGGGCCGGGGTCGTCGCGCTGCTGTTCGGCTCCGGCCAGGCCGACGGCACCTGCGCGTGCGACGCGGCCCGCGACGGCGTCACCAACCCGCCGCCCAACGGCACGCACCGGCGGCCGTCGCTGAGCGCCGACGACGACGGCGGCTACTTCCGCGCGCGGGCCCGCGCCTACTACCGCGACGGCGCGCTGCCGCTCCCGGCCGCCACGCGCGGTCGCGCGCCACGCTTCACCCGCTGACGGATTCGTCCAAGACGCGGGCGTCGCGCCCGCCTAGCGTTGCGGCCATGACCACCACATGGGCACGCATCAACCTCGACGAGGTCGACGACATGGCGCCCCGGTTCGGCATGGAGGCCTTCGGCGAGTCGCGCTTCCTGCGCGACCAGGTCGGCGCCGAGACGATCGGGGCCTCGCTCTACCGCATCCGGCCGGGCGCGCGGCCGGGCTTCGGCCACCGCCACGCCGAGGCCGAGGAGCTGTACGTCGTCCTGTCGGGGACCGGCCGCATCCGCCTCGACGAGGAGGTCGTCGACCTGCGCCCGATGGACGCGGTGCGCGTCGCGCCGCCCGTGATGCGCGAGCTCGAGGCGGGCCCCGACGGGATGGTCGTCCTGGCGTTCGGGACGCACGTCGACGGCGACGCGGAGATGCAGCCCGGCTGGTGGAGCTAGGGGGACGTGTGGCACATGGCAGCCGGTATCCGGACGCCATGTGCCACACGTGCCGCGCAGCCCGGACCGCAGTGCGCCGCGCGGCGGATCGCGGACCTAGGCCGCGCGGCCCAGCGGCGCCTCGCGGGCCGCGGCGCAGGCGCGCGCGTACGCGCCCGGGGAGCGGCCGATCTGGGCGGTGAAGGCGCGCGTGAAGTGCGCCTGGTCGAAGTAGCCGAGCTCGAGCGCCAGCGACGCATGGTCGGTGACCTCGCCGGCGGCGATCCGCTCGGCGGCCACGTGCAGCCGGTAGCGCTGCAGCACCCACTTCGGCGAGACGCCGACGAGCTCGGCGAACCGCCGCTGCAGCGTCCGCGGCGACACGCCGTGGCGGGCGGCGAGCTCGGCGACCGTCGTGCGCTCGGGCGCCACGAGCATGTCGGCCACCACCTCCCGCACCAGCGCGAACGCGGGATCGGGCGCCGGCCTGCGGTCGCGCAGGAACGCCTCGACCGCGGCGATGTGCGCGTCCGGGTCGCCGGCGCACCCCGCCAGCGTGCGCTCCAGCGCGTCGCCGTCGGCGCCGAACAGCTCCCGCAGCGGCACCGCGCGCCCGGTGAGCGCCGAGGCCGGCACGTCCACGAACCCGGCGAACCCTCCCGGGCGGAACTTCGTGCCGACCGCCATCCCCGCCCCCGAGAGCCGGTGCGCCGAGCGCGCGGCCGGGATGCCGTGCACGGCGATCAGGCCCGGCTCGGCCACGAGGTTGACGCACGGGTGCGGCAGGATCTCCTGCTCGAACGGCGGGCTCCCGCGCAGGTCCCAGCGCACGATCCAGTGGCGCTCGACGTGCCCGGCGAGGTCCGGGGAGGGGCGCCGGCGCTCCAGCGAGAAGTGCCGCAGCCCGGCCTCCGGCTCCAGGATCCCGCGGCGGCTGGTCGTCGGCCTCTCCACCCCGTGGATTCTCGCAGCGGCGCGCGGCCTCTAGCCTGCGGCCCATGGAGCTCGAGCAGGTCGGCGCGACGCTGCGCGCCTACGTCGCCGCCAGCGGCGCGCTGCAGGCGGTCGCCGCGGTCGCCGAGGGGATCGTCACGTGCGACGCGCTCGGCGCCGTCGAGGTGCAGCTCGACCCCGACGACGACCCCGCGCCGCTGGACGTCGGCGACGCGCAGGCCGTCCCCATCGGCATGGAGCTGAAGGCGTTGCCGCCGTTCGCCGTCGACGCGGCGGCCGGCGAGGTGAGCGGACCGCTCGGCGGCCTCGAGCACGTCGCCGAGGGGCTGCTCGCGCTCTCGCGCGCCCTGGGGCCGCCCAGCGTGGCGTTCACGTGGCCGCCCACGACCGACGACACGCCGCTGGTGCTGTCCGCCCGCGAGGGCGAGGGCGTCGTCGTCGTGATCGGCGAGGAGCAGTTCCAGATGGACGAGGGCTGGCCGCCGCGGCCGGAGCCGCCGCAGCCAGCCTCGTAGGACGGGCGCGTCCGCTGCGCGCCCGCCCTGCCCACCGGGGCTACCGCTTGAAGCCGCGCATGCCCCGCTTGAACGCGGTGTAGCCCGGACGCGTCGAGCCGTCCGCGTTCACGAGGCCGGCGTCGAACCCCTTGCAGTCGTCGCCCCAGTACGCGTACGCGTAGAGGCGATCGATGTAGCGGTCGTACTTCTTGGCGAACTTGAACATGTACGTGATGCGGTTCGCCGCACGCTTCTCGTTGCACGGCCACGCGCGGCCGAAGTTCACCAGGCCGCCGGTCTCCGTCAGCCAGAACTTCGCGCGGCTGTTGTAGCGGCGGGTGGTGCGGAACGCGTCGAGCGTGCCCTTGGCGCGCTTGCGGTTCACGTCGGAGTAGTTGTGGATGCCGACGAGGTTCGCGCGCTTGCGCCAGGTCTTGTTCAGCGAGCCGTAGAACTTCGAGATGTAGCTGCCGACCGCGGGCGACGTCTGGTCGAGCACGTCGAGCGCGACGATCTTGTCGCAGCCCTTGCACAGCTGGTACATCGCCTTGAAGAACTGCGCGGCCCGCTTCGGCGAGCGGTACGTCGGCTGCGTCGTGTGGTTCGCCTCGTTCCAGACGCCCCACTCCTCGACGCCCATCTCGCGGTAGCGACGGACGAGCTTGCCGACCTGGCGCTTGTAGGCCTTGACGGACGGCAGCTTGGCGCGCTTGGAGCGCAGGTCGTTCGTGGACGGGGTCATGAAGACCTGGACGCCGTTCTGGCGAGCGTGGTCGACGAACACGTCGGCCAGCTGCAGCTGGTAGGGGTCCTTGGCGGCGTCCCACTGGATGAAGTAGCGGACCCGCTTGATCTTGAGGTCCTTGAACGGCTCCTGGTCGAACATCGACACGTTCTGGTCGCCGAGTCCGACGGTCACGTTCACAGCGGAGGCGCTGGCGGGCAGCGACAGCGCTGCGAGCGCCACCCCGGCGCTCAGCAGCATCGATCTGATGGTGGGCATGCTGACCCGAACCGATCCCGTCGCCGGGAGTTGCGGTCTGTGTGCGCTGGGTCACAGAATCCGCCCATGGAAATCCGCACCATGCGGCCGTCCGAGTTCGAGCTCGCGCTCGACTGGGCGGCCGCCGAGGGATGGAACCCCGGGCGCCACGACGCCACGGCGTTCGCCGCCGTCGACCCCGGCGGGCTGCTCGTCGGGCTCGTGGGCGGCGAGCCGGCCGCGACGATCGCCGCCGTGCGCTACGACGACGCGTTCGCGTTCGTGGGGCTCTACATCGTGCGCCCCGACCTGCGCGGCAACGGCTACGGCCGCGCGCTGTGGGACGCCGCGCACGAGCGGCTCGCCGGCGTGACGACCGGGCTGGACGGCGTCGACGCGCAGGTGCCGTTCTACGCCCGCACCGGCTACGAGCTGGAGACCTGGACGTACCGCTACGAGGGCCGCGGCGGCGCCCGCGCCACCGACCGCGAGGACGTGCGGCCGGTGACCGCCGGCGACGTGACGGCGCTCGACGCGCGCGCGTTCCCGGCCCCGCGCGAGGGCTTCCTGCGCGCGTGGACGTCGGCCCCCGACGGCCGCGCGCTCGGCCTCTACCGCGACGGGGCGCTCGCCGGGTACGGCGTCCTGCGCGCGTGCCGCACGGGCTGGAAGGTCGGGCCGCTGTTCGCCCCCGACGCCGCGGGCGCCGAGTCGCTGCTCGACGCCCTCGTCGACGGCGTCGACGGCCCGTACTGGGTCGACGTCCCCGAGGCCAACGCGCCGGGGACCGCGCTCGTCCGCCGTCGCGGCATGACCCCCACGTTCCGCACCGCCCGCATGTACCGGCACCGTCCTCCGGTCTACGATCGCGACCTGGTGTTCGGCGTCACGACCCTGGAGCTCGGATGAGGGCGATGCTGTTCGAGGCCCCCGGCCGGCCGCTGCGCCTCGCCGACCTGCCCGAGCCCGAGCCGGCGCCCGGGCAGGTGCTCCTCGACGTGCACGCCTGCGGCGTCTGCCGCACCGACCTGCACCTGCTCGACGGCGAGGTCGAGGTCCCCGACCCGCCGGTCGTCCTCGGTCACCAGATCGTCGGGCGCGTCCTGGGCGGCGATGGGTTCGAGCCCGGCACGCGGGTCGGCGTCCCCTGGCTGGGCTGGACCGACGGCACCTGCCGCTTCTGCGCGAGCGGGCGCGAGAACCTGTGCCCGCAGGCGCGCTTCACCGGCCGCGACATGGACGGCGGCTTTGCCGAGCGCGCCGTCGCCGACGCCCGCTTCTGCTTCGCGCTGCCCGACGGCCTCGACGACCTGCACGTCGCGCCCCTGCTGTGCGCCGGGCTGATCGGCTACCGGGCGCTGCGCCTGGCCGGCGACGCCGAGCGCGTCGGCCTGTACGGGTTCGGCGCGTCCGCCCACCTGCTGTGCCAGGTCGCGGCCTGGCAGGGCCGGCGGGTGTTCGCGTTCACCCGCCCCGGCGACGCGGAGGGCCAGGCGTTCGCCCGCTCGCTCGGCGCCGAGTGGGCCGGCGGCAGCGACGAGGCGCCGCCCGAGCCGCTCGACGCCGCGCTGATCTTCGCGCCGGCCGGGCCGCTCGTGACGACGGCGCTGCGCGCGCTCGAGCGCGGCGGCGTGGTCGTCTGCGCCGGCATCCACATGAGCGACATCCCGTCGTTCCCCTACGAGGACCTGTGGCTGGAGCGCGAGATCCGCTCGGTCGCCAACCTCACCCGCCGCGACGGCGAGGAGCTGCTCGCGCTCGCGCCGCAGGTGCCGCTGCGCACGACCGTCACGCCGTACCCGCTGGAGCGGGCCGACGAGGCGCTCGACGACCTGCGCCACGGGCGCTTCGAGGGCGCCGCGGTCCTGCGGATCCGCTAGCCCGGGTAGGAGACCCGCAGCGTCACCGGCCCGTCGGCGCCGCCGCGGCGCACCGCGGTGAACGTCAGGGTCTCGACCGGCTCCTCGCGGCAGCCGGCGCCGATGCGCCACACGTCCCGGGCGCCCTTGCGCGCCCGCGACTCGGACTTCACGACCTGGTCGCCCGACCGCACGCGGATGCCGACCTCCGATCCGCGCGGGCCGCGGATCGTCGCCTTCAGCGCGCCGTCGAGCGTGAGCGGGAGCTGGAACGACTGCACGGAGCGCCCGGGGGCCATCGTGAACGTCGCGGTCGTGTTGCCCGTCCACGGCTCGACCACGTCGCGGCGGGCGGCCTCGAGCGCGCCGGCGTCGGGGATCAGCAGCTCCGAGAACGTCCACGGCTGCTCGGGGAACGTCAGCCGCGCGTACGCCTCGGCCCAGCCCTCGCCCGGGTTGGCGCGGTAGCGGTCGGCCTCGTCGCCGGGGAACAGGCGGCGCTGCAGCGCCTCGTTGCAGACCATCTCGTACGACGCCCAGCGCTTGGGGCCGTAGTCGAGCGCGCCGCCCTGGAACTCGTCGTTGCTGCGGTTGGCGGCGATGTGGTGGCCGTACTCGTGCGTCAGCACGTAGCGCACCGTGTAGCCGCCGTCCTGGGTCCGCGCGTCCAGGCCCGACGACGGGACGATCATCTCCTGGCGGCCCGCGCCGTAGCAGGCGAGGATCCCGTCGCTCTCCTGGCCGCCGCACAGGCGCGCCATCTCGCGCGGGTCGGCGATCTTCACGCGCAGCTTGGCCAGCTCGGCGCCGTGGGGCAGCGAGTCGAGGAACGCCACGTAGCTCTGCGCCAGCGCCGGCTGGTGGCCCACCAGCGCGGTGAACTCGACCGTGATGGCGCGGCCGTCGCTGATCGGGACGGACGTCGACGAGGCGGCCTGGGCCGCGCGGGCCGTGGGGGTGGAGGAGTCCGACGGGCGGACCACCCGGTCGGTGAACGGCGCGGCCTGGGCGGCCGCGGGAGCGACCGCGCCGAGCACGACGGTGAGGGTGGCGATCCGACGGAGCATGGCGGCCAGGGTAGGTGTCGAAACCTAAGAGGACGCTGAAAGGTGCGGTGCGACTCGACGAACGGCGCAGGACCGCACCTTCGCGGGGCGAACCGTGTTGAGATCGCCGTGCGCATCACCTCGCTGCTCGCCATGCTCCTCAGCGCCGCCGTCCTCGTCGCGGCGCCGGCCGTCGCCACCGCCCAGGCCCTCGACGACGTCGAGGACGTCCACGAGGCGTTCCGCGGCCACGGCATGTGGATCTGGCAGATCGGCAAGGCCGCCGGGGGCGACCCCGCCGGTATCGCCGAGCAGGCGCGCGCGGCCGGGGTCGACACGCTCGTGATCAAGGCCGCGCACGGCCACACGCCGTGGAGCCAGTTCTCGCCCGAGCTGGTCTCCGCGCTGCAGGCCGAGGGCTTCCACGTCTGCGGCTACCAGCGGCTGGAGAGCACCCGCGCGATCCGGCAGGCGCGCGCGGGCGCGACCGCCAAGGCCGCGGGCGCCGACTGCTTCGTCATCGACGCCGAGGCCGAGCTCGAGGGCCGCTACACCCAGGCGCGCCGGTACGTGCGCACGCTGCGCCGGCTCATCGGCCCCGACTTCCCGCTCGGGTTCACGTCGTTCCCGTACGTCGACCTGCACCCGCTGATGCCCTACTCGGTGTTCCTGGGCGAGGGCGCGGCGACGGTGAACATGCCCCAGATCTACTGGAAGGACATCGGCGACTCGCCGTCGGCGGCGATCGCGCGCACGGTCGCCACCAACCTCGTGTACCGCCGCCCGCTGGCGCCGATCGGCCAGCTCTACATGCGGCCGTCCAGCCGCGAGGTCACCGACTTCCGCCGGATCGCGATGGCCTACGGCGTCGCCGGGCTGAGCTGGTGGAGCTGGGACTCGGCGATCAGCACCGGCTGGCGCACGATCGCGCGCAAGGTCACGCCGGTCGCGCTGCGCGCCGCGCCGCCGACGTACCCGACCGTCCGCCCCGGCGCGCGCAACGACTACGTCGTGTGGGCCAAGGACCACCTGCGCGCCCAGGGCTACCGCGTCACCCGCGACACCCGCTTCGACGCGACGACCGCCGCCGCCGTGCGCGCCTTCCAGGGCGCCTCGGGCCTGCCGGTCACCGGGGTGCTGGACCCGGCGACCTGGGCCGCCCTGCTCGAGGGCTGAGACGGCGCACGCGCGCCGGCGCGAGTGGCAGACTGACACCCCATGTCCCACCGCCTCGTGCGCGCCGCGCTGGTCGCCTGCGCCGCCGCGCTGCTCGCCGCTCCCGCCGCCGGCGCCGCCGACAACCCGTGGCTGTCGCAGCGCTTCCTGAACTTCGCCCACCAGGGCGGCGAGGACGAGCTGCCGTCGAACACGATGTACGCGCTCAAGCGCGCGGTCGCCGCGGGCGCCGACGCGCTCGAGCTCGACGTCGGCTACACGCGCGACGACGTGCTCGTCGTCATGCACGACAACCGCGTGGACCGCACGACGAACGGGACCGGGAGCCTCAACAATCTCACGCTCGACGAGGTGCGCCGCCTCGACGGCGCCTACTGGTTCGTGCCCGGGCGCAACGCCGTCCACGGCCTCGACCCGTCGAGCTACCCGCTGCGCGGCGTGCGGACCGGTGAGAAGCCGCCGCCGGCGGGCTACACCGCCGAGGACTTCCGCGTGCCGACGCTCGAGGAGGTCCTGCGCGAGTTCCCCGGCGTCCCGGTCAACATCGAGATCAAGGGCCGCGACGGCAGCGACGACGCGGTCTTCTTCCACGGGGCCGACCTGCTCGCCCAGCTCCTCAACCGCGTCGGGCGGCGCGACATCATCGTCGCCTCGTTCAACCAGCGCGCGATCGACCGCTTCCACGCGGCCGCGCCGCAGATCGGGGTCGCGCCCGGCATCGACGGGATGGCGAGCTTCCTGCTGGCCAACGGCTCCCCGGGCGACGGCGTCGTCGCCTTCCAGGTGCCGATCACGTTCCGCTTCGGCGGCCAGCTCCTGACGATCACCAGCCCCGACACGGTCACGCGCGCCCACGACGCCGGCTACGCCGTGCACGTGTGGCTCAGCAACGACACCGAGGACCGGGCCACGTACGAGCGGCTGCTGGACATGTGCGTCGACGGCATCATGGCCGCCGCGCCGATGGCGCTGCAGGAGCTGCTGGTGGAGCGCGACGTCGTGCGGCGCGAGCGCGGGCGGATCGTCGGGCTCGACCCGTGCGGCACGCGGGTGGCGGCCGCCTCGGCGCGGGCGCGCCGCGGGATCGTGACGCTGCCGATGACCCGTCAGGGCCAGTCGCAGGAGCGCCGCGCCGGCACCGTCACGCTGCGCGCGGGGCGTCGCACGCTGGGGCGCGGGCGCTTCGAGCTGGCGACCGGCGCCGCGCGCACGACCGCGCGAGTGCGCCTCAGCCGCGCCGGGCGCCGCGCCCTGGCCGCGCGCCCGCGGCTGCGCGTCGTCGCGGACGTGCGGGAGCGGGTCCCGGCCAGCCGGCGGACGCTGACGCTGCGCGGCTGATCCGGGACGTGTGTGACGCCTGGCACGACTAGGCTGACTCGGATGACCACGGACCCGCGACAGGCGCTGGTGGCGACCGTCAGGGCGGCCTACCAGGCGTTCGCCCGCGGGGACGTCGGGGCGGCGCTCGAGCACGTCTCGCCGCAGGTCGAGCTGCGGCCCGAGGGCACGTCGAGCGCCACCGGCCGGTCCGTGTACCGCGGTCACCAGGGCATCCGCGACTACTTCGACGACGTCGCCCGCGTGTGGGACGGGACGCTCGAGGTCGAGCCCGTCGACTACCGCGCGGTCGCCGGCTCGGTCGTCGTGTTCGGCCGCGTGCGCGCGCGGCCGCGCGGCGAGCTCTTCGAGACCGAGGTCGTGTGGGTCTGGAAGCTGCGCGAGGACAAGCTGATCTCCTGTCAGGTGTTCTCGACGCGGCGGGCCGCGCTCGCGGCCGCGCGCGCGAGCTGATCGCCGACCGCGCCGGCGCCGTCGACGGCGCGCACGCGCAGCGGACCGCGTCCCGGGAGCGCGTGGCGGCTGATCCCCGCGGGCGCCAGCCAGCGATCGACGACCCGCCCGCGGGCGGTCGCCGAGACGAGCGCCGGGCGGGCGAGGACGAGCGCCACGACGCCGGGCTCGCGGTGCGCGGCGGCGATCAGCGCCGGGCCGGGCGCGGCGGGCGGGGGCGGGCCGAGCGCGACGAGGCACTCGGGCGCGTCGCAGCGCGGCACGGCGGCCGTCGCCGCCAGGGCGCCGCCGGCGGCCAGCGCGGCGCACGCCAGCACGCCCGCGAGCAGCACGGACAGCGGGATCCGGCGGGGCGCGCTCACATCATCACCGCCCTCGGGGCGACGCGGGCCATCCAGCGGGCGGCGGCCAGGCGGCCGGCCTCGACCGCCGCGGCGGCCGACGCGCCGTCCATCGGGTCGGCGCCCATCGCGGCGCGGTCCTCGTCGCCGGCGCGGATCGCGGCGACCGCGATCCCGCGGGCCTCGAGCGCCGCCACCTCCTGCTCGAACGCGGCGGCCCACAGCCGCGACAGGGGGTCGGCGGCGGGCCCGTTGGCGTCGAGGACGAGCACGCGGCTCACGCCGGCGCCGGCGGCCAGGTCGGCGTTCGTGGCGGACCCGAGCGCGCCGTCGACGTGCGGGCGCCCGCCGGTGAGCGCGTCGATGGCGACCACGCGCTGGCGCGCGGGCCAGGCCGGGCCGGGCAGCGCGGCCGACAGGGCGTCGCCGCCGGCGAGGCGGGCGGCGACGAGCGCGCCGGCCGACGTGCCGACGACGCGCCGGGCGCGACGCGCGTCGACGCCGTGCTCGGCGAGCCCGGCGAGCACGCCGAGGTGCCAGGCGACGACGTGCTCGCCGCCGGCCGACAGGACCAGGGCGGTGCGATCGAAGGTGAGGATCGGGGACATGGCAGGGTTTCTACGGATGGCGCGGCCCGCCGCCTTCCCCGCTTTCGGCCATCGTGGGCGAATGGCCGGATCGGGCGATGCCGGCCATGACGGGAGGCGGGAGGCTGTCGGTCATGCCCTCACCCACCGTCATGGAGCGCCTCGGCGCCCGCCTCTACGACGGCGTCCTCGCCCTCGGCGAGCGCCGCGGCATGGCGGCCCGCCGGCGGCGCCTGCTGGGCGCCGCGCGCGGCCGCGTCCTCGAGATCGGCGCCGGGACCGGCCTCAACCTGCCCTGCTACGGCCCCGGGGTCACCGAGCTCGTGCTGACCGAGCCGGTGGCGCCGATGCGCGACCGCCTCGCCGAGCGCGCCCGCCGCGAGGGCGTCGACGTGGAGATCGTCGACGCCGCCGGCGAGGCGCTGCCGTTCCCCGACGGCGCGTTCGACGCCGTCGTCTGCACGCTCGTGCTGTGCACGGTCCCCGACCAGGAGGCGGCGCTGCGCGAGATCCGCCGCGTGCTGCGACCGGGAGGCGCCCTGCTGTTCATCGAGCACGTGCGCGCCGGCGGCGCCGCGCGCGCGTGGGCGCAGGATCGGCTCGCGCGGCCGTGGCGGTGGATCGGCGCCGGGTGCGCGTGCAACCGCGAGACGCTGCCGGCGATCCGCCGCCACTTCGCGCAGGCCGACGCGCAGGCCGACGCATGGCGCGGGATGCCGGGGATCGTGCGCCCGCTCGTGGTCGGCGTGGCCCGCGCCTGACGCGCGCGCCGCGCCGCGCCGGGGCGCGGCGGCGCGGCCGGCCGCGGGCGCGGGGCGTGCGCTACGTTCGGGCCATGGCGAACCTCGGCACGACCGACCTCGACGTCCATCCCCTCTGCCTCGGCGGCAACGTGTTCGGCTGGACGGCCGATCGCGACGCGACCTTCGCGGTGCTCGACGCGTACGCCGCCGCGGGCGGCAACTTCGTCGACACCGCCGACAGCTACTCGCGCTGGGTCCCCGGCCACAGCGGCGGCGAGTCGGAGGCGCTGATCGGCGAGTGGATGGCCGAGCGCGGCAACCGCGACGACATGGTCATCGCCACGAAGGTCCGCGGCACGCTGACCGCCGAGAACGTGCGCGCGGCCGCCGAGGCGTCCCTGCGGCGGCTGCGGACCGACCGCATCGACCTCTACTACATCCACTACGACGACCCGGACACGCCGCTCGAGGAGACGCTCGGCGCGTTCGACGCGCTCGTCCGCGACGGCAAGGTCCGCCACGTGGCCGCGTCGAACTTCACGGCCGACCGGCTGGCCGAGGCGCTGGCGGTCGCCGATCGCGAGGGGTTCGCGCGGTTCGCCGCGCTGCAGCCGCACTTCAACCTGCTCGAGCGCGAGTACGAGGCCGAGCTGCAGCCGCTGTGCCAGCGCGAGGCGATCGCCTGCCTGCCCTACTTCGCGCTCGCGCGCGGCTTCCTCACCGGCAAGTACCGGCCGGGCACGACCGTCGACAGCCCGCGCGCCGAGGGCGCCGCCGCCTACCTCGACGCCCGCGGCGAGGCGGTGCTGGCCGCGCTCGACGAGCTCGCCGCCGCCCACGGCGTCAGCCACGCCGCGATCGCGCTCGCCTGGCTGGCCCAGCAGCCCACCGTCGCCGCGCCGATCGCCAGCGCCCGCAGCGTCGAGCAGCTCGGCGACCTGCTGCAGATGACGCAGGTGCGGCTGTCGGGCGACGACCTCGCCCGCCTCGACGCGGCCAGCGCCACGCCGGTCCCGTGACGGCGCCGTACACGTCCGCGCTCGCCGAGGAGCTCGCGCCCGGGCTGCTGGAGCGCTTCCAGCGCTACGTGCGCGTGGGCACCCAGTCGCGCCGCGACCGCGAGCGCTCCCCGAGCACGCCCGGCCAGCTCGAGCTCGGCGAGCTGCTCGTCGGCGAGCTGCGCGCGCTCGGCCTCGACGACGCCACGCTCGACGAGAACGGCTACGTCATGGCGACGATGCCCGGCGACGGGCCGGCCATCGGCTGGATCGCGCACATGGACACCTCGCCCGACGCCCCCGGCGACGGCGTGGAGCCGCTCGTGCACCGCGACTACGACGGCGGCGTGCTGGAACTGCCGCGCGACGGCACCGTCCTCGACCCCGAGCGGATGCCCGAGCTGGGCGGCGCCGTCGGCCACGACCTCGTCACGGCGGCGGGCGACACGCTGCTCGGCGCCGACGACAAGGCGGGCGTGGCCGCGATCATGACCGCGGTCGCGCACCTGGCCGCCCACCCCGAGCTGCCGCGGCCGACGCTGAAGATCGGGTTCACGCCCGACGAGGAGATCGGCGAGGGCGCCACGCTGTTCGACATCGAGCGCTTCGGCGCGCGGTGCGCGTACACGGTCGACGGGTCGGCGCTGGGCGAGCTGCAGGACGAGACGTTCAGCGCCGCGGAGGCGATCGTCACGATCGAGGGCCACGACGTGCACCCCGGGTTCGCGACCGGCAAGCTCGTCAACGCGACGCGGCTGGCCGCCGAGGTCGTGGCCGCGCTGCCGGCCGGCCTGACGCCCGAGGCGACGTCGGGCCGCGACGGCTTCATCCACGTCTACGAGGTCGAGGCGACGGCCGCGCGGGCGACGATCCGCGCGATCGTGCGCGACTTCGACGACGACCGGCTGGACGCGCACTGCGACGTGCTGCGGCGCACCGCCGAGGAGGTCGTCGGCCGCGAGCCGCGGGCGCGGATGACCGTCGACGTGCGGCCGCAGTACCCGAACATGCGCCGCTACCTCGAGGGGCATCCGGAGATCGTCGGCCGCGCCGAGGCGGCGATGCGCGCCGAGGGGATCGAGCCCGTGCGCACGCCGATCCGCGGCGGCACCGACGGCTCGGTCCTCAGCCAGCGCGGGCTGCCGACGCCGAACCTGTTCACCGGCGGCCACGAGTTCCACTCGGTGCGCGAGTGGGCGTCGCTGCAGGAGATGGCCGCGTCGGCGGCCACGCTGGTGCGGCTCGCCTTGGCGTGGGCGCCGTCGTAGGCTTGCGACCTCTCGACGTCCGCCAAGAGGAAGGAACCTTTCGTGCAGACCCGCCCGCGCCTGGTGGCGCTCGCCGCCGCCGTCGCCCTGTCCGTCTTTGCCGTCGGCGCCTCCGTCGCGTCCGCGGCCGATGACACGAACGCGTCCTCGGTGCGCCAGGACCTCGCCCAGGTCACCGATCCCGCCGGGGCGCCGGGCTTCACCATGACCCTCTCGCGGGTGACGATCAAGCCGGGCGTGGCGCTGGAGCTGCACACGCATCCCGGCAACGAGGTCGCCTACATCGTGCGCGGGCGACTCACGTACACGGTCGCCACCGGCAAGGTGCCGATCTACCGCGGGCCGTCGGGGTCGCCGCGGCTCGTGCGCGAGCTGACGGCCGGCCAGACCGGGGTCGTGCGCGCGGGCGAGTGGATCGTCGAGAGCCCGGGCGAGGCGCACCGCGCCGTCAACCGCGGCAAGCGGCCGGTCGTGATCCTGCTGGCCTCGCTGTTCCCCACGGGCGCGCCGCCGGCGACGCCGGTCGCCGGGTAGCGCGCCGGACGCCGATCGGTTTCGCGGCCGTCGCCGCTGGGGAGCGGCGCGGGGACATGGGCCCCCGCGCCGTCATCCGCTGTGCGCTCGCCGCCGCCACGCTCGCGTGCGGACTGGCCGCCGCCGCGCCGGCCGCCGCCGACGTGTCGCTGGCGGTCGGCGACGTGCGCGCCGAGCTGCCGGTGGCCGCCGCCGACGTCCACGTCGCCGCGGGCGCCGGCGGCGTGGCGGTCGAGGCGGCCGTGGCGGAGGTCTCGGCGCAGGTCGCCGCGGCGCCCGACGCCGGGGTGACGGCCGTGGCCGAGGTGCCGCCGGTCGCCGAGGCGAACGCGTCGGTCGACGCGGCCGCGGTCGAGACACCGCCCGCTCCTCGGGTCGCCGACGTCGCCGACGTGGCCCGGTCGCGGGAGCGTGAGGCGCCCGCGAGGACCCCGGCCCCGTCGGCGCCGGAGCCCGCGCCCCCGCCGCGCGAGGTCGCGCCGGCGGCGCAGACGCCCGCGGCGCCGCCCGCGCCGCCGCGCGGCGACACGCGTCGCGCCCGGCCGGCCGCCGAGCCGCAGCAGCGCCGCGCGGCCGCACCGCCAGCGCCCATCACGCTCGCCGCCGCGGTCGCGGCGCCGGCCGCCGCCGATCCGGCGCCGCCGATCGCCGCGCCCGCGCCGGCCGATCCGGCGCCCGCGCCGCCGGCCGACGGTGACGCCGGCCCGTTCGACGGCCTCCTGGCCGCCGTCGGCGCCGGCGCCGCGAGCGCCGCCTCCGCGGTCGCCTCGTCCGGCGCCGGCGGCCTCGCGATCCTCCTTCTCACCCTCGCGGCGCTGGCCGCGGGCGCGCTCGGCGCCCGGCTGGCGCTCGCGTCGGCGCGCGCTCCGGCCGCGCCGTTCCTGGGGCGGCTCGCGCCGCCCGGCTGACCCCCTTCGAGGTCACACCGCAGTCCGTTTCGAACCTCGAAGGAAAGGGGGACGACGTCATGCGACGTTGCCTCACGGCCGTGGCCGCCATCGTGGCCGGCCTGGCCATCCCTGCCGCCGCGCAGGCGCAGGATCCCATCCAGCAGGTCACCGACACGACCGGCGCCGCCCAGGTCGCCTCCGTCGACGTCGACGCGCCCGTGCGCGTCGCCAGCGACGAGGTCGCCCCGACGGCCGCCGCGCCCACTCCCGCGCCGGCGCCCGCCGGCCAGCAGGCCGACGACGCCACGGCGACCGCCCAGGTCGCGGCGGTCGATGCCGACGTGCCGGTGCGCGTCCTCAGCGACGGCGACGACACGTCCGCGCCCGCGACCCCGACCGGGTCGCAATCGACGTCCGACTCGATCGCCGCCGGTCAGGTCGGCACGGTGGACGCCGACGTCCCCGTCCGCGTGCTGAGCGACGGCGACAACGCCGCGTCGTCCGGCGCGTCCGGTTCGCCCGGCGGCGACGGCGGCGGTCAGTCGGCCGCCGACTCGACGGGCGCCGCGCAGGTCGACGGCGTCGACGCCGACGTGCCGGTCCGCGTGCTGAGCGACGGCGACAACGCTGCCGCGTCCGGTTCGCCCGGCGGCGACGGCGGCGGTCAGTCGGTCGCCGACACGACCGGTGCCGCGCAGCTCGACGGCGCCGACGCCGACGTGCCGGTGCGCGTGCTGAGCGACGGCGACGACACGGCCGCCGCGGGGTCGGGCGCATCTGGGTCGCAATCGGCCTCCGATGTGATCGCCGGTGGGCAGGCGGGCACCGTCGACGCCGACGTCCCCGTCCGCGTGCTGAGCGACGGCGACAACGCTGCCGCGGCCGGTTCGTCCGGCGGTGGCGGCGAGGGCGGTCAGTCGGTCGCCGACTCGACCGGTGCCGCGCAGCTCGACGGCGCCGACGCCGACGTGCCGGT
>DATMSA010000022.1:0-8602 GCA_035565675.1 Capillimicrobium sp.
TCACCGCGAAGATCGAGCGGCGGTGGGCGTGCAGCCACTCGGCGGGCGGGTTGACGAGCCGCCGCGCGGGCGCGTCAGTCGGCGTCGGCATCGTCCTTGCGCTCGTCGCGCTCGTCCTCGTGGTCGTCGTCGGGGTAGGGCGGGCGCATCGCCGCGTCCTCGCCGAACTCGGGCAGCGTCCCGCCGCCGGCGACCAGCGCCGCCCGCCACAGGCCCTCCAGGCGCGGCCCCTCGCCCGAGGTCTCGTCGTCGCCGTCGTCGTCGAAGACCGCGCGCGACTGGGCGTCGAGGTCGGCGACGAGCACGAACTCGTCATCGTCGTCGTCCTGGTCGCGGTAGCCGGCGACGACGGTCGTGCCGATCATCGTCGTGAACGTCTCGCGCGGCGGCAGGTCCTCCTCGTCGAGCAGCGCGTTGAGGTCCTCGCCGGTCATGCGGCCGGGGGCGCGCAGCCCGAGGCGGCCGATGATCGTCGGCGCGACGTCGTGGGTGGTGGCGAGGTACTCGCTGTGCTCGCCGGCGCGCCGCCCCGACGGGTCGGCGATCAGGTACGGGACCTCGTAGGGCGCGCGCACGCCGACGCCCCGCGGGTGGCCCCACACGCCCTGCTCGCCGAGCGCCAGCGCCCCGTCGCTGAGCACCCACACGACCGTGCGCTCGCGGATGCCGAGCTCGTCGAGGCGGTCGAGCAGCGCGCCGAGCGCGGCGTCGTTGTCGGTCTGCTGGGCGAGGTAGCGCCGGCGGACCTCGCGCGCGGTCGCGTCGTCGACGCTGACGGGGACCTGCCGCTCGAGCTCGGCGCGCCCGGGGGTGTAGACGTCGCGGCCCACCGATCGGTCGCCGTCGACGAACGCGACCGGCGGACGGGCGACGTCGGCGGGGTCGAAGACGTCGGCCATGAGGAAGAACGGCTGGTGCAGGCGCAGCTCCTCCAGGCGCTCGGCCGCCCGTCCGAGCACGCGCGCGGTCGGGTCGGTGCGCGCGCGCAGGCCGGGCGCGAGCGGGACGAGGTAGCCGGGGACCTCGGAGGTGTTCGCGCGCAGGCACGGCAGGCACGCCCCGCACGGGTCGTCGTCCTCGTCGCAGCCCTTCAGGTCGGGCACCGGGCGCGTGCGCTCCAGGAACGGGTCGAGCCGGTCGCCGCCCAGCAGCGGGTCGTCGCTGACGATGAGCGGGCGCACGCCGCCGGCCTGGAGCACCTGCGGCAGCAGCGGCTGGTAGGGCCAGATCGGGTTCCAGCCCGGGATCGGCGGGATCCCCTCGACCGCGCGCCAGTCGCGGAACGGGTAGGTGCGCATGCCGGTCAGCAGCGCGCGGCGCACCGGCACCGCCGGCAGCCCCTCGGGGATCGCGCGCTCGATGCGCAGCGCGCGATCGGCCAGGCGGTCGAGGTTCGGCGTGCGCGCGCCCGGCCCGTCGTAGGCGCCGACGGCGTCGGCGCGCATGCGGTCCATCACCACGAGCAGCACGTTGGGTCGCTCGCCCGCCTGCAGCGGGCCCGTGCCGGGCAGCCCGTCCTCGAGCGCCTCGGCCCGCCTGGGCCGCAGGCCGGCCAGCGCCGCGGCCCCGGCGAGGCCCGCGCCCAGCAGCCCGCGACGCCGCAGCCCGCGGCTCGCGCCCGGGTCGCCCATCAGCCGCCGACCACCTCGGCGAGGCCGAACACCGGCAGCGTCCCGCCGGCCGCGTCGGTCAGCGCCTGCCACAGCTCCTCGCGCTTGCCCGGGAAGCGGTCGGCGACGTCGTGGAGCTGGCCGGGGTCGGTCACGTTGTCGTAGAGCCGCTGGATCTTCCCGCTCTCGGGCGCGATCAGCACCCACCGCTCGTCGCCGGCCAGGTAGGTGTCCTGGTAGCAGGAGGTGAAGACCGGCCGCGGCGGCGGCTCCTGGCCGTCGAACAGGACGCTGAGGTCCTCGCCGTCCATCGCGCCGGGCGCGCGGATGCCCATCAGCGACAGGACCGTGCGGGCGACGTCGTGGGTGGAGGCGAAGTAGCCGCTGCGGTCGCCGGCGCGCCGGCCCGAGGGGTCCCGGATGAAGTAGGGGATGTGGTAGATCTCGCGGTAGGGGTCGGCGGCCGCCTTGCCGAGGATGTCGTGCTCGCCGAGCATCACGCCGTGGTCGCTGAGGAAGATGACCACGGTGTTCTCGGCCATCCCCAGCTCGTCGAGGCGCTGCAGCAGCCGCCCGATCCATGCGTCCGCGAACGACAGCTCGCCCGCGTAGAGCTGGCGCACGACCTGGATGGTCTCCTCGTCGAGGCCGAGCTTGGACGCGTAGCTGGCGGGCGTGTTGAACGGCTGGATCGGCTGGATGCCGTTCTTCTGCAGCCCGCGCCGCTCGCTGCCGAACAGCTTCTCGTAGTCGGACTCGGGCGGGTCGAACGGCTCGTGCGGGTCGAACGCGTCGACGCCGAGGAAGAACGGCTGGCGGTCGCGGAGCTGCTCGAGCATGCGCATGCCGCCGGACATGACCCGCGCCGCCGAGTAGCGGCGCGTGCTCGTGCGGTACAGGCTGTTCCAGCCCACGTAGCTGCGCAGCCGCTGGACCTCGATCGTGTCCGACAGCTCCGGCAGCAGGTAGCGCTCGATCGCGCTGCGCGGCGCCGGGCGCGTGAACGGCACGTTGTAGTCGCGGTAGGAGGCCTGCGAGAGGTCGGCGACCGACAGGTCCAGCGTGCGGCGGAACTCCTCGTAGACCGGGCCGACGAGGAACGGGTTGTCGGTGGCGTAGCCGGTCGTGACCCCGGCGGCGCTGAGGACGCGCGTGAGCATCGGCTGGTTGGGCTGGATGCCCGACCAGCCGGGCGTCGGCGGCAGCCCCTCGGTGCGCACCCAGTCGCGCATCGGGAACGTGCGCGTGCCGGTCAGCAGCGCGCGGCGCACCATGCCCGTCGGCATCGCCTCCGGGACGGCGTGCGTGAACAGCAGCGACTGGCGCGCGAGCGCGTCGAGGTTCGGCGTCGGCGCGGGCGCGTTCGGGTTGTACGCGCCCAGGTAGTCGGCGCGCGTGGAGTCGGTGACGATCAGCAGGACGTTCGGCGGGTCCTCGGCGCGCGAGACGTCGGGCTCGTCGTCGTCGCCGCAGGCGGCCAGCCCGGCGGCGAGCGCGGTCGCGCCGCCGAGCGCGAACGCCTCGCGGCGCGTCAGCCGCGGACCGGTTCCTGGGCGGTCTCTGCGTCGAACCACGCCTGCACCGCGCGCAGCGAGCCGCCGACGATCAGCTCGCGGAACGCCTGCGTGTCGTTGACGTGCGGGAACGGCTCGTCGGGGACGGGCACGTCGAGGAACTCGCACAGCGGCTCCCAGCCGTCGTCGGGACGCCACACGAGCAGCCGATCGGCCGGGACCGTGCTGATGACCTCGTCGTTCCAGCGCTCCATCGCGGCGATCATCTGGCTGCTGTCGGCGTAGGAGCCGGCGAACGGCGCCTCGTGCGTCCACGTCATGCGGATCATCAGGTCCACCCACGCGCGCCACTGCGGGTCGACGTGGTAGCGCGCCCGGCTCATGTGGTGCAGGAGCGTGTCGGCGTGGTACATCGGCCAGATCGTGTCGCGCATCGAGCGCTCCCACGCGAGGCCGTCGCGGACGCTCAGGAGGATCTTGGCGTCGGGGTAGACGTCCATGAGCTCGCGCCAGTGGTAGGCCGACGGCCAGTCGGTCGTCGATCGGTAGCCGGCGAAGAGCTCCTCCCAGGGCCCGTCGCCGTCGAGCGCGCGCTCCCACAGCGCCACCTGGTCCATGTTGGCCATCAGGTCGCGCATGTGGTAGCAGGGCCCCAGCCCCAGCGTCTCGAATGCCAGCATCTGCGAGGTGGTCGCCGTACGCGGAAGGCCGGCACCGATCAGCTTCATGTGTCCTCCTTCGCCGTCATGACGAGGGAGCATGACCGATACGCGTCAAGAGCGCTTGAAGATGATCGCGCTCAGCAGCGCCCGTTGCCCCAGGAGACGCACGCCAGGACGCTGTCGGTGAACGTGCTCAGGCGGGCGGCGCCGTTGCGGTCGCGCAGGATCGACCACTCGTGCCCCCAGCCCTTCACGAGCCGCGTGTCGTGCTCGGGGTCGCGCTGCGCGTAGATGCGCAGCATCTCCCCCGGCTGCAGCACCGCGTCGGAGTCGAACGCGTACGTGTGGCCGCGGGCGGTGAGGCGGTAGCCCTCCAGCCCGACCGGCACCGGCGACACGTTGCGCACGCCGATCCACTCGTCGCGGCCGCGCGGCTGCACGACGAGCTCGAACGCGTTCATGTTCGGGTCCCCGCAGCTCGTGCGGCACGGGTAGGTCATCCACGCGCGCATGTCGCCGTCGGGGTCGAACAGGTACGCACCGTCGCCGGACTGGATCTCGCGGCGCACGTTGTCGAACACCGGGTTGGTCTGGCCCCAGTGGAACGTCGTGTCGTCGTCGAAGCCCTCGCCGACGACCACGGTCACCAGGCCGCCGGCGGGGATCACCGCGTGCGGGGGGAAGCGGAACTCGCGCAGGCCCGAGTCGCGCAGCCACCAGCCACCGATCGGCAGCGGGTTCTCGGCGTCGAGGTTGCGGATGCGCACCCACTCGTTGTCGGGGTTGCCGGGCTGGCTGGAGTCGCTCTTCCAGTTCACCCACAGCTTCAGCGGCGCGCCCTCGCTGGGCCCGGCGCCGCACGCGCTCGTGTTCCACAGGCCCACGCGCGCCGCCTGCGCCTGCTCGACGTAGATCGCGTAGCGCGGGTTCCAGGCCCACTCGTGGCGGCTGGGCATCCACAGCACGAGGCCCTCGCGCAGCAGCGTGCGGCCGACGTCGACCCAGCGGTTGCCGCGCTTGACGGCGACCGAGCGCAGCGGGCGCCCGCGCGAGGTGCTGCGATGGTCCATCGCGGCGAGGCGCACCTGCCCGCGGGCCTGCGTGACGAGCTGCTCGAGGCGGTCGGCGGCCTCGACGGCGTGGCACTGGCCGGCCCGGCGGCGCTGGTTGTAGTTCGTCAGCTCCATCGCCTGGATGCCGGTGATGCGCACGCGCAGGGTGCGGCTGCCGACCTTGACGCGCAGCGTGTCGCCGTCGTCGACCTGGACGACGCGGCCGTACCAGATCGTGCAGCGCTCGCCGCCGCCGGAGCCGACGAGGCAGGGCCCGTGGTCGGCGGCGGAGACGGGCGCGGGCAGGACGGCGAGGAGGGCCGCCGCGAGGGCGGCGAGGGTGAGGGTCCGGCGGAGACGACGGGTCACGGCGTTCACATCAACCAGCGCGAGGCGGCGAAGATGCGGTTTCGCCGCCGCTGGGCGCGATCCTGCGTCAGTCGGGGTGGCGCACCCGGGAGTGCCGGCGTCGCCGGGCGGCCCGGCGATCGCGTCGGGCAGCTCCAGGCCGGTGAGCGGCGCGAGCAGGTCCTTCAGGTCCGCGCCCCAGCCGACGGCGACCGCGGCGACCGAGATGCTCGCTCACGCCCGGGACGTAGGTCGTGTTGCCCCGGCTGCGGCGGCACGTGGCGCGCGGTGACGCGGCCGGGGTCCAGGCCGTAGCACTCGAGGAACCGGGTGTGGTCGGCCCGGGCGCCGTCGGTCAGCTCCTGCTCCTCCGGCAGCGCGATCGTCACGCCCTGACCCAGCGCGTTCTGCGCCTAGACGGCTCTCACAGGCCCGGCGGGTGGCGGACGGTGAAGCCGTCGGGCGAGCGCGGCGCGGTCTGCCAGCGCGACGGCTTGGCGCCCGACGTGTCGAAGCGCAGGCCGGCGACGACCATGTACATGTGGGTCTTGTGGGCGTAGATCGTGACCCACCGGCCGGGGCCCGGATCGCCCCAGGTCTCGAAGGCGCCCGAGGGGGCGGAGGCGGCGAGCAGGCCGGCGCCGTGGAGGGCGTAGGACACCGAGCCGGAGCAGTCGTAGCCGGTGTCGACCCAGGTGCGGTGGCCGCCGCCGTAGCGGTACGGGTGGCTGGCGATCTCGTTGGCGGCGGCGACGATCGCGTGCACGACCGGCGGCGCCGACGCGGGCGCGGTGGCGGTGCCGTCGGGGTTGAGGACGGCGGTGTCGGTCGCCGCCACCGGCGTGGCGGGCGGCGGCGGGGCGACGGGCTCGTCGACCGGCGCGGCGGTCTCGGCGGCCCGCTCGAGCGCGGCGGCGGCGCGCCGCTCGGAGCGGGCCTCGCGGGTGAAGTGGCGCAGCAGGCGCTGCTCGCCGCGCGTGAGGCGGCCGTTGACCCCGAGCGCGTTGGCGACCTCGAAGCGGCGGGCGGCCTCGGTGGTCTGCGGCCCGTAGATGCCGTCGACGGCGATCCGCTCGGCCATGAGCTGGCGCAGCAGCGACTGGACCGTGCGCACGTCGTCGCCCTTGGCGCCGGGGATCAGCGTGCGCAGGCCGACGGGCGCCGCCGCAGCGGGCGCGGCCGCCACGAGGACGGCCAGCAGCGATGCGAGCACGGCGAAGCGACGGGCCACGCCCGGGAGTATCGGACCGAGGGTGCGCGTTGTTGAGGTCTGGGAAAGATCGCCCAGGCCTGGCTAGCGCCAGTTCTCGAGCAGGTCCTCGTCGGGCACGTCGCGGATGACGCGCGCCGGGACCCCGAGGACGACCCCGCGCGGCGGCACGTCGCGCGTGACGAGCGCGCCCGCCGCGACGAACCCCTCCTCGCCGATCTCGACGCCCGGCGTCAGGACGGCGCCGCCGCCGATCCGGCTGGCGCGGCGCAGCGTCGCGCCCCGCAGCTCGTAGTCCTTGGCGTGACGGGCCATCGTGTCGTCGTTGGTCGTCATCGCGCACGGGCCGACGAAGACGTCGTCCTCCAGGAGCGAGTTCGCGGTCAGGTAGACCATCGTCTGGACCTTGCAGCGGGCGCCGACGCGCACGTCGTTGTCGACGCAGGTGCCGCGCCCGATGACCGTGTCGGGGCCGATCTCGGCGCGCTCGCGCACGTAGGTCTGGTCGCCGAGGATCACGCGGTCGCCGATGCGCGCGCCGGCGAACACGACGGCGCCGCTGCACACGGTCACCCGCTCCCCGAGCCGCAGCCCGGGCGGCGCGGGCTTGCCGGCCGCGGCGCTGGAGCGCGCGAGCTTGGGCACCTTGCCGAGCACGACGTTGTCCTCGATCACGCAGCCGTCGCCGATCACGGTGCCGGCGTGCACCACGACGTTCTCGCCGAACGTCACGCCGTCGCCGACGACGACGCCCTCGCCGAGCACCGGGTCAGCCACGGGCCACCGCCTGCTCGCGCCGGTGGCGCTCCAGCTCGTCCTGCAGGTGCTCGAGCACGCGCACGACCCGCAGGCCGCTGCGCCCGTCGGAGACCGGCGTGCGGCCCTCGCGGACGCACTCGAGGAAGTGCGTGCACTCCAGCCGCAGCGGCTCGTCGTTGGGCACCCGCGGGCTCCAGATGTCGCCCGAGCGCATCACGTACTCGCCGTAGGAGTGGATCGACTCGTCGAAGCCCTTGTCGTAGAGGGTGACCTTGCGCTCGATGTCCATGTCGTCGAACGTGGCCATGCGCTTGGAGCCGACGACCGTGAAGCGGCGCTCCTTGTGCGGGTCCAGCCAGCTCAGGTGCAGGTGCGCGGCCAGGCCGGACGGGAAGCGCATGAACCCGAAGACGACGTCCTCGATGCCCGGGCGCATGTAGCACTCGCCGCGCGCGGAGAACTCGTAGGGCTCCTCGTCGCCGGCCAGGTACAGGACGACGGAGATGTCGTGGGCGCCGAGCGACCACAGCGCGTTCTCCTCGTGGCGGAGCTGCCCGAGGTTCAGGCGGTTGCCGTAGATGTAGTGGATGTCGCCGAGCTCGCCGGCGTCGACCAGCTCCTTGAGCTTGTTGACGCCCGGGTGGTACTGGAGCAGGTGGCCGACCATGAGCACCTTGCCGCTGCGCTCGGCGGCCTCGACGGCGCGCTCGGCGTCGGCGGTGGTGATGGCCAGCGGCTTCTCGACGAAGCAGTGCTTGCCCGCCTCGAGCACCCGCACGGCCAGGTCGGCGTGCGTGGGCACGGGGGTGGCGAGGACGATCGCGTCGAGCGCGTCGTCGTTCAGCAGGTCGTCGAGCTCGCCGGTGAAGCGGGTCGAGCGGTAGATCGGCTCGTACTTGGCGCGCACCTCCTCGCGGCCGTCGCACAGCCACGTGAGGTCGCAGCCCGGCAGCGCGTCGAAGTTGCGCGCGAGGTTCGGGCCCCAGTAGCCCAGGCCGACGACGCCGACGTTCACAGGCGAACCACGTTCCCGGTCTGGACGCCGCGCGTGACGCCGCGCAGGTCGAGCAGCGCGGGCACGCGGGCGGCGATCGCGTGGTGGTCGATGCCTGGGTGGGCGGTGACGATCACGGCCAGATCGGCCCCGTCCAGAACGGCGTCCAGCGGCTCGTTGTGGAGGCCGTGGTCGCGCAGCTCGGGCACGTAGGGGTCGTGGTAGTGGATGTCGCCGCCCAGCCCCGACAACAGCGACGCGATCTTCAACGCCGGCGATTCGCGCGTGTCCCCGACACCGGCCTTGTAGGAGACCCCCAGCAGCGCGATCTTGCTGCCCCGCACCGCCTTGGCCTGATCGTTGAGCGCCCGCTCGATCCGCGCCACGCAGTGATAGGGCATCTGCTGATTGATCCGCCCGGCCAGCTCCACGAACTCCGTCGTCATGTCGAAC
>DATMSA010000023.1:0-1845 GCA_035565675.1 Capillimicrobium sp.
CCGCGAATATCAGCCAGATCCGTCGTCGCGCAGCGGCGGCGACCCCTCGAGCACCCGACCCACACAACCACAGCCACGGCCGCCAAGCGGACGCGCCTGACCACGCCCGCTTGACAAACCGACGCCCATATCAGCGCAGGCAGGCCGCCGGTGGGGCCCATCCGGCCTGCTTGCCCACGTGCAGCCCGCGGTCGACGGCCGCGAACAGCTCCTCGGCCTCCTCGCCGTCGTCGGGGAACACGGCCCAGGCGACGGTGAGCGACACGGGCGGCGCGTCGGACGCGGGTCGCACGCCGGCGGCGGCGACGCGCACGGCCTGGGCGAGGCGGCGCGCGCCCTCCTCCCCCGCCCCCGGGGCGACGATCGCCAGCTCGTCGCCGCCGATGCGCGCGACGCAGTCGTGCGGGCGCACGGCCGCGTCGATGTCCTCGGCGAGGCGGCGCAGCACGGCGTCGCCGGCGGTGTGGCCGTAGGTGTCGTTGATGCGCTTGAACTCGTCGATGTCGATGAGCAGGAGCGCGAAGCGCTCCGGGTCGTGCGCGCGCCGGCCCCGGTCGGGGCGGCCGGCGGCGGCGACCGCGGCCTCGAGCGCGGCGTCGAAGCCGCGCCGGTTCGCCAGACCCGTCAGCGGGTCGGCGTGGGCCATCTCGCGCTGGGCGGCCTCGGCGGCGAGCAGCCGCCGCTTCAGCGTCTGCAGCGTGAGCGTCACGCCCTCGCACGCGATCGCGAACGCGAGCACCCGCGCGAGCGCCTGGTTCTCGCCGGGCGCGGTGTAGAGCAGCGTGCTCGCGTACGTGACCGCCAGCGCGCCGACGCCCACCCACGCCATCCAGCCCGGCAGGAAGTAGGCGGCGTAGAGCATCGCCAGGACCAGCAGCGGCGTGATGTAGGAGCTGACGCCGCCCGACGTCCACAGCGCCAGCGCGATCACCGGCTGGAAGGCGAGCACCGCGGCCAGGTGCATCCACAGCGGGGCGCGGCTCCACGGGATCCACTCCAGCAGGCAGGCGAGGCCGTAGACGCCCACCAGGCCGACCAGCAGCCACACCAGCCACGGCCGCTCGGGCTCGACGCCCGGCAGCGCCTGGCCGGCGGCGCCGACCGCGGCGCCCAGCAGCCACAGCGCGCCCGACCAGCGGCCCATGGTGCGTCGCTCGTCGATCAGGCCGGGGTCCAGCCTCGGCGTGGCCTCGGGCTCGCTCACGGCTCGATCAGAAGAGCGCCTGCTCCGGCGGCTCCAGCCGCAGGTGACGGAACGCGGCCGGCGTCGCCACCCGGCCGCGCGGCGTGCGCTGCAGCAGCCCGCGCTGGAGCAGGTACGGCTCGTAGACGTCCTCGATCGTGTCGGCCTCCTCGCCGACCGCCACGGCCAGCGTGGACAGGCCGACCGGGCCGCCGCCGAACTTCTCGCACACGGCTGACAGGATGTCACGATCGAGCCGGTCGAGCCCCGCATCGTCGATCTCGAGCATCGCCAGGGCCTCGTCGGCGGCCGCCGCGGTGACCACGCCGGCGCCCCGGACCTGGGCGAAGTCGCGCACCCGGCGCAGCAGCCGGTTGGCGACCCGCGGCGTGCCGCGGCTGCGCCCCGCGATCGCCCGCGCCCCCTCGGGCTCGATGTCGATGCCGAGGATCGCCGCCGAGCGATGCACGATCGAGGCGAGCTCGTCGCTGGTGTAGGGCTCCAGCCGCGCCTGGATGCCGAAGCGGTCGCGCAGCGGCGTCGTGAGCAGGCCCGCCCGGGTGGTGGCGCCGACGAGCGTGAACGGCGGCAGGTCGAGCGTCACGACCCGCGCCCCCGCGCCCTGACCCACCGTGATCGGCAGCTGGCGGTCCTCCATCGCC
>DATMSA010000024.1:0-12043 GCA_035565675.1 Capillimicrobium sp.
GGCCCGTCCGGCGTCCTCCAGCAGGCCGATCAGCCGCGACAGGTAGAGGTCATCCATCAGGTGGTCCTTTCTTGGTGGTACGACGTGCGCAGCGTGGAGCGGATCTCGTAGCGGTCACCGCGCATCGTGGAGGCGGTGAACTCGAACGGCCCGCGGGCGTCGACGGTGGTCCGCTCGACGATGAAGACGGGGCTGCCCGGCTCGATCTGGAGGATCTCGGCGTCCTGCGGCGAGGCCGAGCCGACCCGGTACACCTCGCGCGCCTCCTCGGGCACGATGCCGTAGCGCTCGCGCAGCAGCTCGTAGAGCGAGGCGACGCCGCCGACGTGCTCGGCCAGGTCCGGCGCGCGGTCGGTGCGGATGTGGGCGGTCTGGACGCCCATCGGGGAGCCGTCGCCGAGGCGCAGGCGGCGCACGACGGTGACGTCGCCGCCCTCCTCGATCCCGAGCGCGTCGGCGACGTGGGCGCTTGCGGGCTCGATCCCGGCGCCGATCACGCGCGAGCCGGCCTTCACGCCGAGCCGCAGCACCTCCTCGGTGAAGCTCGTCAGGCCCGAGTCGCCGGCGATCAGGCGGGCGTCGCGCACGAACGTGCCGCGGCCCTGGTCACGACGCAGGAGGCCCTCGGCCTCCAGGCGCGCGACGCCCTGGCGCACGGTGATGCGGCTGACGCCGAACGTCTCGCAGAGCTGGTCCTCGGTGGGGATCTGGAAGCCGGGCGGCCACTCGCCGCTGGCGATGCGGGCGCGCAGCGCCTCCGCGAGCTGGTGCCACAGCGGCTCGGGCCGGCTGCGGTCGAGCGGCTGCAGCGACATGTCGGGGGTCAACGCCCCACCTCCCACCAGGTCGTTCCGTGACGTGCGGCCAGCAGCGCCCCGGCGATGCCGGCCCGGGCGCCGAACGCGCCGGCGCGGACGGGCACCTCGCGCAGGTGCGCGGGCAGCCGGCGGCGCAGCGTGGCGGCGAGATGGTCCTCGAGGACGTCGAGCGCGTCGGCGACGCCGCCGGCGACGAGCACGAGCTCCGGGTCCAGCAGGGCGACCGCACCCGCCAGCGCGGTCCCCAGCGCGTCGGCGGCGCCCGCGATCGCCTTGCGCGCGGCGGGGTCCCCGCGGCGCGCGGCCGCGATCAGCCCGCCGCCGTCGAGCGGCGGGTCCATGGCGGCGCCCGCCGCGTCGAGGGCGCGGCCCGACGCGCGCCGCTCCAGCCAGCCGCTGCGCGGGTCGCCCTCGTCGGCGAGGTCGGCGCACGCCCAGCCGAACGAGCACGCGCCGCCGTGCGCGCCGCGGACGATGCGGCCCTCGGCCAGCACGGCCGAGCCGATCCCCGTCCCGACCGCCAGCAGGATCGCGTCGCGCGCGCCCGCCGCCGCGCCCAGCGTGGCCTCGGCCAGCAGCGCGAGCTGGGCGTCGTTGGCGACGACGACCTCGGCGCCGGCGACCGCGAGCGCGACCGACAGGTCGACCCCGTCGAGGAACGGCAGGTTCGGCACCCACCGCGCGCGCGTCCCGCCGGCCAGGCCGGGGATCGTCACCCCGACGCGAACGACGTCGCCGTGACGCTCGCGCACGGTCGCCGCGTGCGCGGCGACGCTGCGGACCAGGTCGTCCACCGAGAACGGCGCCGCGGCCTCGCCGAGCGGCTCGATCTCCAGCGGGCCGTCGGGCGGCGCGCAGGCGGCGCGCAGGCGCGTGCCGCCCAGGTCGATGCCGAGGACCGCGGTCACCCCGACAGCCCCGTGCGCGCCATCGTGTTGACGAAGAACCGCTGCAGCACGACGAACAGCAGCAGCGGGGGCAGCACGGCGAGCGTCGCGCCCGCCATGACGATCGGCGTGTTCTGCGCGCTGCCGGTGTACGTCAACAGGCGCGCGAGGCTGAGGACGATCGGCGCGTGGTCCTCGTTGCCTTGCAGCACCGTGAGCGGCCACAGGTAGCTGTTCCAGTGGTAGACGAACGCGAACAGCGCGAGCGCGGCAAGCGCCGGCAGCACGACCGGCGCGACGATCGAGAACACGATCCGCAGCTCGGAGGCGCCGTCCAGGCGCGCCGCCTCGATCAGCTCGTCGGGCACACCGGCGATGAACTGGCGCATGAGGAAGATGCCGAACGCGTTGGCCAGGTTCGGCACGATCACGCCCGCGAGGCTGCCGTCGATCCCGAGCTGCCCGACGATCCGGAACAGCGGGATGAGGGTGACGATCGGCGGGAGGAACATCGTGGCGATGAGGAGCGCGAAGAGCGCGTTGCGACCGCGGAAGCGGTACTTGGCGAACACGTATCCCGCCAGGAGGCTGGTGACAAGGATGCCCGCGGTCGTGATCGTCGCGATGAGCGCGGAGTTCAGGAAGGACCGGCCCACGTCGATCACGTCGCCGACCTGGCCGTAGGCCTCGAGCGTCGGCGAGCCCGGGATCCACACCGGCGGGCTCTGCAGCGCCTCCGACGGCGTCTTCAGGCTCGTCGCGACCATCCACAGGACCGGGAACGCGGTGACGACGCAGACGAGCAGCGCGAACGCGTACAGCGACGTGCGGCTGGCGAGGCGGCCGGCGGTCATCGGTCCTCCGCCCTGCGCGCGAGCGCGAACACGAGCGTCACGACGACCATCAGCGACAGCAGCAGCATCACCGCCATCGCGCTCGCCAGGCCGCCCTGCGAGCGCTCGATCCCGACCTGGCGGATGTGGTAGGTCAGGACGTTGGTGGAGCCCACCGGGCCGCCCTGCGTGATCGCCACCACCGGCTCGAAGACCTGGATCGCGTTGATCAGCGCGATCACCACGCAGAAGAGCAGCGTGCGCCGCAGCAGCGGGATCGTCACGTACGCGTGCAGCTTCAGCGTGCGCGCGCCGTCCAGCGCGGCCGCCTCGAACACCGACGGCGAGATCTGCGTGAGCCCGGCGACGACGAGCACGGTGAAGTAGCCGAGCTGCTGCCAGACGTTGAGGAAGACGAGCGACACGAGCGCGGTGCTCGTGTCGCTGAGCCACGGCTGCGGCGCGATCCCGAACCAGCCGAGCGCCTCGTTGATCGGGCCCTCGCTGGGCGAGTACAGCTTCGACCACACGATCGCCACGGCGATCATCGGGATCGTGTACGTGGCGAACAGCACGGTCCGCAGCACCGTGCGCCCGCGGATCGTGCTGCGCTGGATGACGATCCCCAGCACGACCGAGAGCGGCAGGATCAGCGCGATCGACAGCCCCGCGTAGACGAACGTGTTGCGCCACGACTGGCGGAAGTCGCGCCCGACGATCGCGCCCTCGAACAGCGCCTTGAAGTTGTCGAGCCCGACCCACGAGGCCTCGCCGAACGGGGTCGCGGTGGACCACTCGTGCAGCGACAGCCACAGGGTGAGGCCGATCGGGACGAGCACGAAGACGCCGATCAGCGCGACGCTCGGCGCCAGGAAGGCGGCCGTCCACAGCGGCTGTCGCGCGACCCGCATCTCGTGCTCGTCCCGTCCGGGGCTGAGGCGCGCGCCTAGCCCGCGGCCCCCAGCACCGACTCGGCGTCGGCCTGGGCGCGCTCCTGCGCCTCCTGCGCGGTCATCTGGCCGGCCTGCAGCGCCTCGAGGTCCTTCTGCAGCGCCTCGGTGAACTCCTGGCCGCCGAGCACGATCGGGAACGGCTTGGCGTTCTCGAGCTGTTCGGTGTAGCCCTTGAGGAACGGGCGGTCCAGGTCGTCGGCATAGGCCTCCAGGTCGGAGGTGCGCGACGGCAGGATGCCCATCGACTGCAGCAGCTCGGCCATCGCGGACGCGCCGTCCGTGCCCGACTCCGGCGAGTTGAGGTAGTCGAGGAACTCCCACGCGGCCTGCTGCTCGGCGTCGTCGGCCTTGCCGTTCACGACCGTCATCCACGAGTAGGAGACCGGGTGCGGCCCGTCGCCGCTGGGACCGACCGGGATCGGCGCGGTGGCGACGTCGTCGAACGCGTCCTTCATGCCGGCCTTCAGCGCCGACTCCCACCAGTTGGCCATGATGATCATCGCCGTCTTGCCGGAGACGAAGCTCTCCAGGTACGGGCCGGTGGTGTTCGCGTCGGCCGTGCTCATGGCCGGGTCGCTGACCTTCGCCTCGCCGACGAGGTTCTCCACGAGCTCGAAGGTCTGCAGCGCCTGCGGCGTGTTCAGCGCCGGGTTGCCGGCCTCGTCGATGAGCTCACCGCCGTTGGAGTACAGCAGCGACGTCCACGGATGGACGGTGCCGGCCGCCCACGAGCTGATGAGGCCGAAGCCCTGCTGGGTGATGCGGTCGCCGTCTCGCTTGGTGAGCTTCTCGGCGGCGGCGATCAGCTCGTCCCAGGTGGCCGGCGGCTCGCTGATGCCGGCCTCCTCGAACAGCTTCGTGTTGTAGTTCAGGGCATAGAGGTCGACCTCGTTCGGGAAGCCGTAGACCTTGCCGTCGACGCTCGCCGCCGAGGCGAGGTTGGCGGGCCAGTCGCTCTGCACCTCGGAGGCCTGTGCCTCGGGCGCCTCCGCGACGACGCCGTCGCGCACCAGCTCGGGCAGCCACAGGTCGTAGATGCCCGCCATCGTGGGACCGTTGTCGCTGCCGGCCTGCGACCGCAGCGTGGTCAGCAGGTCGGCGAACGGCACGGCGCGCACGTCGATGGAGACGTTCGGGTGCTCCTGCTCGTAGGCGTCGACGACGGACTCGAGCTTCGTGACCTGGTCGGGCGCCCAGTGGGTCAGGAACGAGATCTCGACCTGCTCCGCGCCTCCGCCGGTCGACGAGCCGGTGGAGCCACCGGAGTCGTCGTCGCCGCCGCCGCACGCGGCCAGCGCCAGCGCGCAGACCGTGCCGAGCGCGACGGTGCTCAGCCATCGGGACCTTCTCAGCATCGTTGTGCCCCCTCTCGGGAACGTCCCTCCCGCGCTCGCGCATCCAACGCAAGTGGGAATGACGATAGGACGTTATAATGAATTATCGGACGGAGTGATCGCGTGTCAACCAGCACCCTCACCGGGCCGCGCCTGCTGATCGACGGACGCTGGCGCGACGGCGCCGTGACGATCCGCAACGGCCGCATCCACGCCGTCCTCGACGCACCGCCACAGGAGGACGGCGCGACCGTCGAGCGCCTCGACGGCGGCCTCCTCACCGCCGGGCTCGTCGACCTGCAGGTGAACGGGTCGGCCGGCGTCGACCTCGCCCACGCGGACGCCGCCGGGTGGCGCCGCGTCGCCGAGCACCAGGCCCGCCACGGCGTGACCGCGTTCGTCCCGACGTTCGTCACCGCCCCGATGGACCGGCTCGCCGCCGCGGTCGGCGCGACCGTCGACGCCGCGCTCGACCTCCGGGGCCGGCGCGCCGCGCAGGCCCTCGGCGCCCACCTCGAGGGCCCGTTCCTGTCGCCGGGCAAGCCCGGCGCCCACCCCGTCGACCTGCTGCGCATGCCCGAGCCGGCCGCGCTCGACGCGCTGCTGGCGGGCGGCACGCCGCTGATCGTCACGCTCGCGCCCGAGCTCGAGGGCGCGAGCGACGCGATCGACCGCCTCCTGGCCGCCGGCGTGCACGTCTCGATCGGGCACAGCATGGCCACCGCCGAGCAGGCCGCGGCCGCCGCCGAGCGCGGCGTGCGCCTCGTGACCCACCTCTTCAACGCGCAGCGCGCGTTCGGCCACCGCGAGCCGGGCCTGCCGGGGCGCGCGCTCGTCGACGAGCGCCTCGTCAGCGGGCTCATCGCCGACCGCGTGCACGTCGCCGACGACGCGCTGCGGCTCGCGTTCGCGGCCGCGGCCGGGCGGATCGCGCTCGTCTCCGACGCGGTCGCGGCGGCCGGGATGGCGCCCGGCCCGTTCCGCCTCGGCCCGATCGAGGCGGTCGCGGTCGCCGACGGCCCGCCGCGCCTGCCCGACGGGACGCTGGCCGGCAGCGCGCTGCACCTCGACGAGGCGGTGCGCAACGTCGTCGCGCTCGGCGTCGACCCGGCCGTCGCGATCGAGGCCGCCAGCGCGGTGCCCGCCGCCGCGCTCGACGACGACGAGCGCGGCCGGCTGACCTCCGGGCGCCGCGCCGATCTCGTCTGGTGGGACGACGACCTGCGCGTGCGCGGCGTCTGGATCGGCGGGGAGCGGATCGACCACGGATGAGGAGGAGCGGATGGCGGAGATCGCGTTTCACGAGGTGACCAAGCGCTACCCGGACGGAACCACCGCCGTCCAGGGGCTCGACCTGCGCGTCGAGGACGGCGAGCTGGTGATCCTCGTCGGGCCGTCGGGCTGCGGGAAGTCGACCGCGCTGCGGATGGTCGCCGGCCTGGAGGAGGTCACCGAGGGGCGCATCGAGCTCGACGGCGAGGACGTCACCCGCCGGCCGCCCGCCGACCGCGACATCGCGATGGTGTTCCAGAACTACGCGCTGTACCCGCACATGAGCGTGGCCGGGAACATGAGCTTCGCGCTGAAGCTCGGCGGCATGCGGCGCGCCGATCGCACCGCCAAGGTCGCCGACACGGCGGGCACGCTCGGCCTGGAGGCGCTGCTGGGCCGCAAGCCGGCGCAGCTCTCGGGCGGCCAGCGCCAGCGGGTGGCGATGGGCCGCGCGATCGTCCGCCAGCCCAAGGCGTTCCTGATGGACGAGCCGCTGAGCAACCTCGACGCGAAGCTGCGCGTGCAGATGCGCGCCGAGATCGCGCGGCTCAAGCAGCGCCTCGGAGCGACGATGCTCTACGTCACCCACGACCAGACGGAGGCGATGACGCTCGGCGACCGGGTCGTGGCGATGCGCAGCGGCGTGCTGCAGCAGGCCGGCACGCCCGGCGAGCTGTACGCGCGCCCGGCGAACGTGTTCGTGGCCGGCTTCATCGGCTCGCCGGCGATGAACCTCGTCGGGGCGCACCTGGAGGGCGACGAGGTCGTGCTCCCGTTCGGCCGCGTGCCGCTGCCGCGCGGCCGGCGCGAGGCGCTGGCCGTCGCCGACCGCGAGCCGCTGGTCGCCGGGATCCGTCCGCACGGCTTCGCGCGCGCCGACCCGGGCGCGGCGGACGCGTTCACGGTCACGATCGACGTGCTCGAGTCGCTCGGCTCCGAGGCGTTCGCGTACTGCCCGATCGCCGCCGCCGACGTCGGCGCCGACCGCGTCCGTGAGCTGGCCGGGATCGCCGAGGAGGCCGACCCGATGCTCACGGTGCGCCTGGAGGCCGACGCCGCCGAGCGCGCCGGCGACGCGCTGACGCTGCGCGCCGACCCGTCGGCGCTGCACCTGTTCGCCGCCGGCGACGGGCGGCGCCTGGGGTAGCCGGGTCTCGCGTCAGGCCAGCGCGTCGACGAGCGCGTCCAGCAGCGGCACCTGCCCGGGCACGAGCTTGCGGCGCGCGGTCTCGACGTCGAACCAGGCGACCCGGTCGACCTCCGGGAACGTCGCGCGGCGGCCCGACCGCGGCGGCCACTCCATCTCGAACGTGTTGCTCGCGGTGGCGTCCGGGTCGACGTCGCCGGCGACCGCCCACGCGACGACCCGCTTGCCGCTCTTCTGGCGCGCCTCGCCGAGGGCGATCGGCTCGGGGTCGTCGGGCGCGGGCACGCCGAGCTCCTCGGCGAACTCGCGCCGCGCGCCCGCGTAGGGGTCCTCGCCGTCCTCCAGCTCGCCCTTGGGGATCGACCAGGCGCCGTCGTCGCGGCGCGCCCAGTACGGACCGCCCGGATGCGCGAGCAGGACCTCGAGGTCCCCGTCGCGCATCCGGTAGGCCAGCAGGCCGGCGCTGATCACCCCTGGGCCAGGAGCTCCTTGGCGCGGGCGACCACGTTGTCGACGCTGAACCCGAGCTTCTCCATGACGATCGGGCCGGGCGCGGAGGCGCCGAAGCGCTCGAGCGACACCGACGCGTCGACCCACTTGGCCCAGCCCATCTCGATGCCGGCCTCGACCGACAGCTTCGGCACGTCGGCCGGCAGCACCGACGCGCGGTAGTCGGCGTCCTGCTTGGCGAACACCTCCCAGCACGGGAACGACACGACGCGCGTCGGGGTGCCCTCGGCGCTCAGCTTTGCGGCGGCCTCGACGCACAGCGACACCTCCGAGCCGGTGCCCACCAGCACGAGCTGCGGCGCCCCGTCGGGCTCGGACAGGACGTAGCCGCCGCGGCGCACGCCGTCCCAGCTCGTCCCCTCGAGGATCGGCAGGTTCTGGCGCGAGAGCATGAACGCGGCCGGGCCCTCGAGCTCCTCGAGCACGTACCGCCAGCAGTGGGCGGTCTCGTTGGCGTCGGCGGGCCGGAACAGGTGCATGCCCGGGATCGCCCGCAGCGCCGCGTGGTGCTCGACCGGCTGGTGGGTCGGGCCGTCCTCGCCGAGCCCGATCGAGTCGTGCGTGTAGACCCAGGCGACGTCGAGGTCCATGAGCGCCGACAGGCGCACCGAGCCGCGCATGTAGTCGGAGAACTGGCCGAACGTCGAGCCGTACGGGCGCAGGATCCCGCCGTGGCCGGCCATGCCGTTGACGATGCCGCCCATGCCGTGCTCGCGCACGCCGAACTTCACGTTCCGCCCGGGCGCGCTCGCGTCGAAGATGTGCGACTGCGGGAACTCGGTCTTCGTCGACTCCGACAGGTCGGCGGCGCCGCCGACCATCGTCGGCGTGAACGGCTCGAACGCGGCCATGACCTTCTGGCCGGCCGAGCGCGTCGCGATCGGCTTGTCGTCGGTCGACCACGTCGGCAGCGCCTCGGCCAGGCCGGGCAGCGGCCGCGCCGGGCTCGACCACGCCGCCTCCCACTCCTCGGCCAGCTTGGCGTGCGACGCCTTCCAGGCCTCGAAGCGCTCGGTCCAGGCGCGATGGGCGGCGCCGCCGCGCTCGACCTGGGAGAAGTGCTCGTACACGCCGTCGGGCACGAAGAAGTGGGCGTCGGGATCCCAGCCCAGGATCTCCTTGGTCGCGCGCACCTCGTCCTCGCCCAGCGGCGAGCCGTGCGCGGCGTTGGAGCCCTGCTTGTTGGGCGACGGCCAGCCGATGATCGAGCGCACCGAGATGAGCGTCGGGCGGTCCTCCTCGGCGATGCCGGCGTCGATCGCGGCGGTCAGCTCGTCGAGGTCGTTGGCGTCGTCGACGCGCAGCGTGTGCCAGCCGTAGGCCTCGAAGCGCTTGGGGACGTCCTCCGAGAACGACTCGCGCGTGGGCCCGTCGAGCTGGATGTGGTTGTCGTCGTAGAGGTAGACGAGCCGGCCCAGGCGCAGGTGGCCGGCCAGCGACGCGGCCTCGTGGGAGATGCCCTCCTGCAGGTCGCCGTCGGAGCAGATGCAGAAGACGCGGTGGTCCTGGACCTCGGAGCCGAACTTGTCGCGCAGGAAGCGCTCGGCGATCGCCATGCCGACGCCGTTGGCGAAGCCCTGGCCGAGCGGGCCGGTCGTGATCTCCACGCCGGGGGTGACGTGCACCATGTCGCGCTCGGGATGGCCGGGGGTGATCGACCCCCACTGGCGGAACGACTTCAGGTCGTCCATCGACACCGCGTAGCCCGACAGGTGCAGCAGCGCGTACAGCAGCATCGAGCCGTGCCCGGCGCTGAGGACGAAGCGGTCGCGGTCCGGCCACGCCGGATCCTTCGGGTCGTGCGTCAGGTACTTCGTGAACAGCAGGTAGCCGACCGGCGCCATGGCCATCGGCATGCCCGGGTGGCCGCTGTTGGCCTTCTGCACGCCGTCCATGGCCAGCGTGCGGATCGTATCGATGGAGAGGCGGTCGAGATCGACCGCGGCGGGGGTGTCTTCGACCGTGCTCATCGACGGTCACACTACCCGCCATGTCGAGGCCCGATTTCGATCTCCCCGTGCTCGTCGCGATCTTCGCGGGCGGCGCGCTGGGCGCGATCGCCCGGGCGGGGCTGCACGAGGCGCTGCCGGCCGGGCCCGGCGAGTGGCCGTGGGCGACGTTCGCGGCGAACGTCGCGGGCGCGGCGCTGCTGGGCTGGGCGGCCGCCCGGCTGTCGACGCCGCCCCGCCGGCGCGGCCGACGGGCCACGGCCTATCCCTTCCTCGGGGTGGGGCTGTGCGGCGCGCTGACGACGTTCTCGACGTTCCAGCTCGAGCTGCTGGAGATGCTCGACGCCGGGCGCGCCGGGCTCGCGGCGGGGTACGCGGCCGCGTCGCTGGCGGCCGGCCTGGCCGCCGCCGCGCTCACGTCCGGGCGCGCCCGCCCGCGGGTGGCCGCGTGAGCCTCGCGGCGTGGGTGGGCGTCGCGCTCGCCGGCGGCGCCGGCGCGCTCGCCCGCTTCTGGGTGGGCGGCGCGGTGATGCGGTGGGCGGGAGCCCGCGCGCGCGGGCTCCCGGTCGGCACGCTCGCGGTGAACCTGAGCGGCGCGCTCGCGCTCGGCGCGCTGTCGGGCGCCGGCGTGCAGGGCGACGCGCTGACCGTCGCCGGCACCGGGATCCTCGGCTCCTACACGACGTTCTCGACGTGGATGCTCGAGAGCCGGCGCCTCGCCGGCGAGGGCCGCCGGTGGGCGATGGCGGCGAACCTCGCGGGCAGCCTGGCGCTCGGCCTGGGCGCGGTCGCGCTGGGCCGCGCGCTCGCCTGACGCATGGCGGCGCGGGCCCACCGGGCATGCTGTGTGCCGTGACCGCCGCCGACGACGCCCTCGACGACGCCCCCGCCGCGGCCGCCCTGCGGCCGCCTCGCCACCGCGTCAGCCCGCGCGCGGTGGGCTGGTGGACGCTGCGGGCCGGGCTCGGCTGGCTCGTCGTGGTCGCGGCCGAGGCGATCTGGCTGGGCGTCGCGCCGGCCCACGCGACGCTGCAGGCCATCGCGCTGGCCGTCACGGTCGTCGTCGCGCTCGCGCACGCGATCGGGATGCCGCGCTGGCGCTATCGCATCCACCGCTGGGAGGCGGCGCCCGAGGCGCTCTACACGCAGGTCGGCTGGTTCGACCAGGAGCGGCGGATCGCGCCCGTGTCGCGCATCCAGACCGTCGACACCGAGCGCGGCCCGCTCGAGCAGCTCCTGGGCCTGGCGACGGTGACCGTGACGACCGCGTCCGCGGCCGGGCCGCTGCGGATCGCCGGGCTGGACCGCGAGACCGCCGACGCCCTCGTCCACGACCTGACGCTGGCCGCCCGCGCCGGCGACGACGACGCCACGTGAGCCCCCAGGACGGCTGGCGGCGCCTCAGCCCGCGGATGCTCGTGGTCCAGCCGGTCCTCGAGCTCGTCCGCGCGATCCCGGCGATCCTCGGCATCGCGATCATCGGCAGCGGCAGCGGGCGCGGCGGGCAGTGGGCGCTCGCCGCGGCCGTCCTGTTCGCGGCCATCGGCACGCTGCGCTGGCTGACGACGACCTACCGGATCACGCCCGAGCAGGTGCAGCTCCGCCGCGGGCTGCTGCGCCGCCAGGTCCTCAGCGTCTCGCGCGACCGCGTGCGCACGGTCGACGTGACCGCCAGCCCGCTGCACCGCGTCGTCGGCCTCGCGCGCGTGCACGTCGGCACCGGACACGCCGGCCGCTCGAGCGACCAGTCGCTGACGCTCGACGGGCTCGGCGCCGCCGACGCGGCCCGCCTGCGCGGCGACCTGCTGCACCGCGCCGCGGCACCCGGCCTCGAGGCGCCGGAGGCCCCGGCGGCCGCCGCCCCGGAGCGCGAGCTGGCGCGCCTGGACCCGGCGTGGATCCGCTTCGGCCCGTTCACGCTGTCGGGCGTGGCCGCGCTCGCGCTCGCGCTGGCCCTGGCCGCCCGGCTGGCGTCCGAGACCGACGTCGACCCCGAGGACTTCGGCATCCTGCGCGACGTCGTCGACCACCTGACGAGCATCCCCACCGCCGCGGCGATCGCCGAGGTCGCCGCCGTCCTGCTCGTCGTGGTGGCGCTGGCCTCCACGGGGGGTTACGTCCTGTCGTACTGGGGCTTCCGGCTCACCCGCCACGAGGGCGGCACCCTGCACGTGCGCCGCGGGCTGCTGACGACGCGCGCGGTCAGCATCGAGGAGCGCCGGCTGCGCGGCGTCGAGCTGGCCGACACGCCGCTGCTGCGCGTGGCCGGCGGCGCCCGCTGCACCGCGATCGCCACCGGTCTGCGGCGCGGCGAGGGCTCCGCGCGCGGCGGCTCGCTGC